>NZ_JBHVZA010000005.1:0-289538 GCF_042880275.1 Streptomyces sp. NPDC058308 | reverse complement strand
GCCCCGGCCGGCGCTGCGGCCGGCCGACGCGGGCACCCGGGCGGGCGGGCGGCCGCCGCGGCGGGCCTCGATGAGCGCGACGGCCCGCTCGGGCAGCCACGCGGAGGCCGTGCCGCTGTCGTCGTTGTCGGCGCTCTCGGAGGCGAAGAGGTGGGGTGCGAGCTGTGCCTGGAGGTCGGCGGGGGTGGGCCGGAGCGCGGCCTCCATCTGCATGCACGACTCGATGAGGGGGCGCAGCTCGTCGGGCAGCCCTTCGAGGTCGGGACCCTCCCTCAGCAGCATGAAGACGGTCTCGACGGGGTTGGCGCCGTGGAACGGCGCGTGCCCGGTGGCCGCGAAGACGAGGGTCGAGCCGAGGGAGAAGACGTCGCTCGCGCCGGTCACGCTGCGGGAGTCCTTGGCCTGCTCGGGCGACATGTACGCGGGCGTGCCCACGGCGACGTTCGTCATGGTCAGCCGGGTGTTGGAGACGCCGGACGCGATGCCGAAGTCGATGACGCGCGGCCCGTCCTCGACGACGAGGACGTTGGACGGCTTGAGGTCACGGTGGACCAGGCCCGCGCCGTGGATGGACTCCAGGGCCTCGGCCACGCCCGCCGCGAGCCAGCGCACCGCCTGAGTGGGCAGCGGCCCGTGTTCATTCACTATTTCTTCGAGGGAGGGCGCGGGGACGTACGCCGTGGCGAGCCAGGGCACGGCGGCCCGCGGATCGGCGTCCACCACGGCGGCCGTGTAGAAGCCGGACACGGCGCGGGCGGCCTCGACCTCGCGCGTGAAGCGGACACGGAACAGCTGGTCCTCGGCGAGCTCGGTCCGCACCGTCTTGATCGCCACGCGTCGCCCCGACGCGGAGCGCGCGAGATAGACCAGTCCCATGCCACCGGCACCAAGTCGGCCGAGGACCTCGAACGGGCCGATCCGCCTCGGATCGTGCTGCGTCAGCTGATCCACCACTTGCCTTGCCACCTCCCCGTACGCGGCCGTCGAAGAAGACAGCCCCGTGCAGCGTCTCACCACCGAGCCGCTACGGCGGCACGCACCCTGATTCTTCCTGTCCGAGCCGGTCGTTGCGAACCCGGGGCGGGATCGGGGTGTCTCCGGACAAAACCCCGCCTCTGATCACCGCGGGGCGCCCGTTCGGGCCCTCGGACACAGGTTCTCAGTTCTGGAGGACGGCGAACGTCGCCCCTTGATTGTCCGTGAGGACCGCGATCCGGCCGTACGGAGTATCGGAGGGCGGCGCCTGGACGCGGCCGCCGAGCCGGGTCGTCGTGGCGGCAGCGGCGTCGGCGTCGTCGACGCCGAAGTAGACGAGGAAGTGCGCGGGCATCCGCGCGGGACTGTAGCGGCCGGGAGCACCGGAGCCGCCGGGAGCCCCGGCATCGGGGAGCAGGCTGCGGCCCCCGATCGCCGTGTCCGGTCCCGGCTCGGCGCCCGCGGGCGACCAGACGCGGAAGTCCACGCCGTCGAGGTCGAGGTCGACGCCGCCGTATCCGAAGACGCCCTCGTAGAAGGGGTCGACCAGGTCCTTGTCCCGCGAGTACACCTCGGTCCAGCAGTACGAGCCGGGCCGCTGCCGCCTGCCGAAGCCCTGGTGGGTGCCGGCCTGCCAGAGCCCGAAGACGGCGCCTTCGGGGTCGGCGGCCAGGCCCATCGTCCCGAACGGCGCGACCGGTCTGGCCTCGGTGATCATCGAGCCGCCCGCGGCCTTGATGCGCCCGGCAAGCGCGGCCACGTCGGGCGTGGCCAGGTACACCGTCCATACGGTGGGCATGCGGCCGTCGGCCTTGGGCGCGAGGGCGGCGACGGGCAGGCCGTCGCGGTACGCCTGGGCGTACGGCCCGTACTGCTCTCCCGCGCCCGCGTCGAAGGTCCACCCGAAGAGCTCACCGTAGAACCGCTTGCCGCCCGCGACGTCGGGGAGCATCGCGTCGGCCCAGCAGGGCACGCCCTGCGCGTATCCGCCCCCCGGTTCCTGCTCTGCGTAGTCCATGCCAGTCAAGCTAATGGCCCGCCCCGGCCTCCGCAGCGCGCACATTCGAACGTATGGCCCATTCTGGTGGGGTGAGCCCTCCGCCGCGCTCACGCGCCCCAACCCCATTTGCACTCGGCCGAATCGCGCTCCGATCACCCCTCGGTAAGCTGACGGCATGACAGGACAGGTACGTACCGTCGACGGCCGCGTGGCCGGTCGGCGCGGTCAGGCAACGCGACAGAAGCTGCTCGACTGCCTCAGCGAGATGCTCAGCTCCTCGCCCTACCGGGACGTCAAAGTCATCGACGTCGCCCGGAAGGCGGGGACTTCACCCGCGACCTTCTACCAGTACTTTCCGGACGTCGAAGGCGCCGTCCTGGAGATCGCCGAGCAAATGGCCGCGGCGGGCGCCGAGTTGACCCAGCTGCTCGACGGGCGCTCGTGGGTCGGCAAGGCCGGCTGGCAGACCTCCCAGGACCTTGTCGACGGCTTCCTCGACTTCTGGCGCAAGAACGACGCGATCCTCCGGGTCGTCGACCTCGGCGCCGCAGAAGGCGACAAGCGCTTCTACAAAATCAGGATGAAGATCCTCAACTCGGTCAACAACTCCCTTACGGACACCGTCAAGGAGCTGCAGGCCAAGGGCAAGGTCGACAAGGACGTCAGCCCCGCGGCCATGGCGGGCTCCCTGGTCGCGATGCTCGCAGCCGTCGCCTCCCACCAGCGCGGATTCCAGACGTGGGGCGTGAAGCAGACCGAACTGAAGCCGAACCTGGCTCTGCTGGTACATCTGGGCGTAACCGGCAAGAAGCCGACGAAATAGCCCTGGCGGGCAGCCCCCTCCCGACCCCCAAGTCCTGTCAGCCCGACGGCGGATCACCCCGGTGATCCGCCGCTGTGGTCTGTACACCCGCGCCCCGCCCCCCCCTCAGCGGCGTTCCAGACGGAACAGCCGGATCTCCCGGTCCACCCGGGACTGATACGTGGCGTACGGCGGCCAGAACTTCAGCGCTGCGGCCCAGACCTCCGCCCGCTCCGCGCCGCAGAGCAGCCGCGCCCGTACCGGAATGTCGGTGCCCCGCCAGCTGATCTCGGCGTAGGGTTCGGCGAGCAGATTGGCGGTCCACGCGGGGTGGCCGGGCCGCCCGAAGTTGGACCCGATCAACACCCACGTACCGGCCTCGCCCTCGGGCATGCACGCCAACGGAGTACGCCGCACCAGCCCGCTCCTCGCCCCTCGCGCGGTCAGGACGACGCCGGGCAGCATCCGCGCGCTCAGCAGCACCTTGCCACGGGTCAGCCGGTGCACGGCGCGGTCCATCGCGGGGATGAAGTGCGGGGCGAGCTTCGCGAAGGTCCGGGTGGACGACATCTTCTGCATCAGCCGCAGCCCGGGCGCCATCAGACGGCTTCCCCGAGCCGGGCGCGGCTCTCGCTCTCGCGCCCCTCACGGACCACCCGCTCCGATCCCCCGCCCCCACTCTCCCCCCGGCCCGCGAACAGACCGGCCCGCTCCGCCGCCCGTGCCCGCAGCCGGTGCACGGGCCCGAAGAGCAGTTCGTCGCCGGCCGCCCGCTTGAAGTACAGGTGCGCCTCATGCTCCCAGGTGAAGCCGATCCCGCCGTGCAGCTGCACCGCTTCCGACGCGGCGGTCCGCAGCGCGTCGAGCGCCTGGGCGAGCGCCAGCCCACCGGCCCGTTCAGCACCCTGCCCGCCGGACCCGGCGGTCTCCGCGCCCGCGGCCCACGCCGCGTAGTAGGCGGCCGATCGGGCCGCCTGCACCTGCACGTACACGTCGGCGAGGCGGTGCTTGACCGCCTGGAAGGAGCCGATCGCGCGACCGAACTGCTCGCGTTCCTTGACATATTCGACGGTACGTTCAAGGGCCCGGTCCGCGGCGCCGACGGCCTCGGCGGCGACGACCGTGGCCGCGACGTCCCCCACGGCGGCGAGCGCACCGGGCACATCGGCTTCGTCCCCGCCCAGCAACTCCGCCTCGACGTCACGCATTTCGACCCGCGCCTGCGTGCGGGTCTCGTCCAGCGCGGTCTGCCGCGTCCGCACCAGGCCGGGCGCGCCCGCGCGTACGAGGAAGAGAAGCGTGCGGGACCGGGCGAAGCCGCCCGCGTGCGCGGCGACCACGAGAAGCCCCGCGCTGTGCCCGTCGACGACCTGCTCGGCCTGCCCGTAGAGCCGCCAGACCCCACCGGCGAGACGCGCCTGCACGCCGCCCGCGCGCCCCCCGCCCGCCCAGTCACCGCGGTTGTCCCCGACGAGGCCGAGCGCCGTGGCGAGCCCGGCGCCGGGGACGGCGAGGGCGGCGGTCAGCCGGCCCGCGGCGATGCGGGGCAGGAGTGCGGCGCGCTGCGCGTCGGCGCCGAGGGCGAGGAGGAGCGGGGCGGCGAGGACGGCGGTGGCGAAGAGCGGTGTCGGCGCGAGTGCACGCCCCATCTCCTCGCACCCAAGGGCGAGTTCAGCCGTCGCGCAGCCAACCCCTCCGTACGCCTCGGGGATCGCGAGGCCGGGCAGCCCGAGCTGTCCGGCGAGAGCGGTCCACAGGGCGGGGTCGTGACCGGCCGGGGTGCGCACGGCCGCCCTGACCTCGTCGGGCCCGCACCGCTTGGTGATCATTTCGCGAAGGGTGCGGCGGATCTCGCCCTGCTCCGCACTGAAGGCGGCGTCCATCGGCAGGCTCCTCCCCCGGGCACGGGGCCCGGACCCGAATCTGACGGGCCGTCATGTTAGGCCGACGGCACGGATATGCACAGAGCGCCGACGCGGCGATGCGCTGCCGAACACCCCGACGCACCCGGACGCACCCGGACACCCCCGGACAGCCAACGCCCCCCGTCCCCCGGGGCGCCCCACCCCTGACTCGCGCCCCATTACCTGATGTACCGTCAGATTCATGGTTGCCACGACCCGCAACACACACCGCCCCTCCCCCCGCCCCACGCCCCGCGAGGTCGCCGTCGTCGGTGTCGCGCTCTCGGACTGCGGCCGGGTCGACGAGGCCACGCCCTACGCCCTGCACGCCCAGGCGGCCCGGCGCGCGCTCGCCGACTCGGGGCTCGGCCGCGAGGTGATCGACGGCATCGGTTCGGCGGGCCTCGGCACACTGGCACCGGTCGAGGTCGCCGAGTACCTCGGGCTCGCACCCCGCTGGGTGGACTCGACCTCGGTCGGCGGGGCCACCTGGGAGGTCATGGCGGCGCACGCGGCGGACGCGATCGCCGCGGGCCGCGCCAACGCCGTCCTCCTCGTGTACGGGTCGACGGCCCGCGCGGACATCAAGGCGGGGCGCCGCACGTCGAACCTCTCCTTCGGCGCGCGCGGCCCACTCCAGTTCGAGGTCCCGTACGGCCACTCCCTGATCGCCAAGTACGCGATGGCCGCCCGCCGCCACATGCACGAGTACGGCACGACGCTGGAGCAGCTCGCGTCGGTGGCCGTACAGGCGCGGGCGAACGCGGCGACCAATCCCGACGCGATGTTCCGCGACCCCATCACCGTCGACGAGGTCCTCGACGGGCCGATGATCGCGGACCCCTTCACCAAGCTGCACTGCTGCATCCGTTCCGACGGCGGCTGCGCGGTCCTGCTCGCCGCGGCGGAGTACGTGCGGGACTGCGCGTCCGAACCGGTGTGGGTGCTCGGCGCGGGCGAGCACGTCTCGCACACGACGATGTCTCAGTGGCCCGACTTCACGGTCTCCCCGGCAGCGGTCAGCGGCCGCCTCGCCTTCGAGCGGGCCGGGGTGCGGCCCGCGGACATCGACATCGCGGAGATCTACGACGCGTTCACCTACATGACGCTGGTGACCCTGGAGGACCTCGGCTTCTGCGAGAAGGGCGAAGGCGGCCCCTTCGTGGAGAAGGGCCGCCTGCTCCGGGACGGCGCACTCCCGACCAACACGGACGGCGGCGGCCTCTCCGCCCAGCACCCCGGCATGCGCGGCCTCTTCCTCCTGGTGGAGGCGGCCCGCCAACTCCGCGGCCAGGCGGGCGCCGGCCAGGTCAGACGCCCCGACGGCACCCTGCCCGAACTGGCGGTGGCATCGGGGACGGGCGGGTGGTTCTGCTCGTCGGGGACGGTGGTGCTGGGACGGGGGTGACGGAACGGATCGAAGCCCCGAGTTCCGAGTGGGGACAATCGCCGTATGACGACACCACCCTCGAAGCACGCTCCCGGAGACCGCCCCGCCCACCCCGCGACCGCGTTCCAGCAGCTGTTGAGGGCGCAGCGGGTCTGGGACGTCGAGTTGCCCGGATTCGACCCCGCCACCGCGCCCGCCGCGCCCCTCCCCCTCTTCCACGCGTGGTTCGCGGAGGCGGTGGCCGCCGGGCAGGCCGAGCCGCACACCATGGGCCTGGCGACAGTGGCGGAGGACGGCGGTCCCGATGTGCGGACCGTGATGCTGCACGATGCCGACGACCACGGCTGGCACTTCGCCTCGCACGCGACCAGCAGGAAGGGCCGCCAGCTCGCGGCCAGGCCGGAGGCGGCCCTGCACTTCTACTGGCCGGCGCAGGGCCGGCAGATCCGGATCAGGGGCCGGATCACCACGGCACCGCACGCCGAGAGCCTCGCCGACCTGCACGCGAGGTCGACCGGCGCGCTGGCCGCAGCACTGGTCGGCCGCCAGAGCGAAGTGCTGAACTCCTACGAGGAGTTGGAGGCGTCGTCAGCCAGTGCCTGGGAGCGCGCGCAGGCGGAGCCGGACGCGGACGCTCCCACCTGGACCCTGTACGTGCTGGACCCGCTGGAGGCGGAGTTCTTCCAGGGCGATGCCCGGCGCCGTCACGTACGGCTTCGGTACAGCCGGACGGAGCCGACCGGCACGGCTCCGGACGACGGCTGGACCAAGGAGCTGCTCTGGCCGTAACGGAACGGGGCCAGGAAACTCAGAGCCCGCTCCCCCTCCGGAAGCCGTGCTGCGCGAAGTCCCGCACGGGGCGGTATCCGATGCGCTGGTAGAGGCCGTTGCTGGTCGGGTTGGCCAGGTCCGTGAAGAGCAGGACCTCGGCCGCGCCCGCGTCGAGGGCGGCGCGGGTGACGGCGACGGTGGCGGCGCCGCCGTAGCCGCGGCCGCGGAGCCCGGCGGGGGTGTAGACGGGAGCCACACGGACCTGGCCCGCGATCCGCAGCGTGGCGCCCGCCATGCCAACGGGGAGACCGTCGGGGGTTTCCCAGAGGGTGACGCCTCCGTAGGAGAGGCGGGCGTCCACCCAGTCGCCGGAGTCCATCGCGGGCGGCTCTCCGACGGCTTCGGCGAACTCCTGGTGCCAGCGGACCAGCAGGTCCCGGTCCGCCTCGGTGGCGAGCCGGGCCCGCCCGGCGGGCGCGGGCTCGGGCGGGGTGAGGGTGCCGAGCCTGTACAGGCGCTGCCGGGTGTCGAGCGTGCCGGTGGCTCCGGTGTGCCGCTCCCAGGCCCGGGCGAAGTTCTCGGCGGTGACGTGCTCGGCGGCGACCCCGGGCAGGTCGGGATCGGCGTCGGCGAGCCGCCGGGCGAGGGCGTCGGCGGCCTCGGGGGTGACGGGGCTGAGCGCCAGGCGGTGCGGCGGGGTCCGTACGAAGGCGCCCCGGACGGTGCCGTCGGCGTCGGCGCAGGTGCCGAAGAGGGGCGCTCTTCCCCCGTACACCTGGAGCCCCCGCAGGCGCAGCATCTCGGTGACGCTGAGCAGGACGGTGTGCAGGGCGGGCTCGGAGTGCAGCAGCTCGCCGGCGCGGGCCATGAACGCTTCGAGGTCGTCGGTCAACCACCAGTCGGAGGGCATGAGTCATCGTGGCCCGGACCCCCCGGACTCCGCCTCCGAATTTCAGGCGGCTCAAGAGGGCCGGAACATTCCGGGCGGCTCAAGAGGGCCGGAACACGGCGACGGCCACGCCCTCCGCCACCACCCGGAAGGTCACCTCCACAGCCATCCCGACCCGCAGCACGCCCTCGTCGCAGTCGACGATCTCCGTCATCATGCGCGGGCCCTCGGCGAGGTCGACGACCGCGGCGACGTAGGGGACGCGGCTGCCGAACGGCGGGAGGTCGTTCCGGTGCACGACCGACCAGGTGTAGAGCGTGGCCCGCCCGTTGGCCCGCTCCCAGGTGACGTCCTCGCTCCAGCAGCGCGGGCAGAACTCGCGCGGGTAGTGATGGGCCACGCCGCACGCCCCACAGCGGCGGATGAGCAGTCGCCCCTCGGCGGCGGCGTCCCAGTAGGCCCGGGTGAAGGCATCGGCTTCGGGAAGATCGAAGCGCGGCGCGGCGCGCTGGTCCGTACTCATGAGAGAACTCCGATCGCGTAGTAGCCCGTGTCCGCAACTGACCGGAAGGCATGAGCCGACACGACGCCCGCCCCAGCACGAACCAGCCAATCCCACTCACCCACCCACTCACCCACCCAAGCCCCCACTCAAGCCCAGACCAACTTCCTGACGGCACGTCAGTTCACCGCACCACACACCGACCACGCAAGACCGAAACATTCCCCGCCCCACCCCACCCCGCCCCACCCGCCACCCCCACCCCCCGTGATCAATTCGCAATCGGTTTCGGACTTGACCGTCACCCATCAAGTAATCGCGCGATTACTCTCCAGTCATGGCCGACTCGCCCCCTCCGCTTACGCCCCGGCAGGACCGTCCCGTGTACGTCATCGGCGCCGGACCCGGCGGCCTCGCCGTCGCGGCGGCCCTGCGCGCACGCGGCGTCCGCGCGGTCGTCCTGGAGAAGTCCGAACGCGTCGGCGCCTCCTGGCGCGGCCACTACGACCGCCTCCACCTGCACACCACACGCCGCCTCTCCGCCCTGCCCGGGCTCCCCATCCCCCGGTCGTTCGGCCGCTGGGTGTCACGCGACAACGTCGTCCGCTACTTGGAGAAGTACGCCGAACACCATCAGCTCGACGTCGTCACCGGCGTCGAGGTGACCGGCCTGGAGCGCGCCGCCGACGACACCGGCTGGCTCCTGCGCGCCACCGGCGGCCGCGAACTGACCGGCAGCGCCGTGGTGGTCGCCACCGGCTACAACCACACCCCCCACCTGCCGGACTGGCCGGGCCTGGACACATACACGGGCGATTTCCTGCACGCGGCCAACTACCGCAACCCCGCCCCCTACACCGGCAAGGACGTCCTCGTCGTCGGCGTCGGCAACACCGGCGCCGAGATCGCCGTCGACCTCATCGACGGCGGCGCGGCCCGGGTCCGCCTCGCGATACGCACCGTGCCGCACATCGTGCGCCGCTCCACCGCAGGATGGCCCGCACAGCTCTCCGGCATCCTGTGCCGAAGGCTCCCGGTCGCGCTCGTCGACCGGCTCGCCAAACCAATAGCCAGGCTCGCCGTCCCCGACATGTCGGCGCAGGGACTGCCGCGCCCGGACACCGGCCTGTACTCACAGGCCCGGCAGGGCGCTGTCCCGGTGCAGGACGTGGGCCTGATCGACGCCGTCCGCAAGGGCCGGATCGAACCGGTCGCCGCCGTGGAGTCCTTCGAGGACGGCAAGGTCGTCCTCGCCGACGGCAGGAGGATCGCCCCGGAGGTCGTCATCGCGGCCACGGGATACCGACGCGCCCTAGAAGGCCTGGTCGGCGACTTCAACCTCCTCGACACCCGCGGCCGCCCCACCCCCCACGGCCACCGCACCGCGAAGCAGACGCCCGGCCTGTACTTCACCGGTTTCACGAACCCGATCAGCGGCATGCTCCGCGAACTGGCCCTGGACGCCCAGAAGATAGCGAGGGCGATAGCCCGCTAGACGGCCGGGGGGGCACCCCCACCGGCCCGCAGTGACAGACGCGCGCGAGGGGCCGTGGGGGGTATGTGCGCACGGAGCACCGAGCACACTGTGCCGCCTTTGTCCGCACGACGTGACGCAGGGATAGCGAGTACGCACATACCCCCCACGGCCCCGCCCCACGACACCCCTGAAGAGCGCCGCACCCGCCAAACCCCACAGCACCCGCCGACCACCCTTCACGCGCCCCACCCGCACCCATCCCGCCCCGACGGCTGATTCGCGACCTTGGCAACGCCAGGACGCTACGGTTCCGTAGACGTCACAGGCCACGCACGCACCCCCGCACCCCCGCACGCCCTCCCCGCCCCACCCTCGCGCCAGGCTTTGCCTGCAACCCCATTCCTGACGCAGCGTCAGTTCAGTAATCTGACTATGCGTCAGTTAAGTGCTGTCACACAGGAGCGGGCGGACCGATGCTTGGATCGACTCACGGCACCTTCACCACCGACCCCCGCCGCGCGCATGTTGTGGCCTGCGGCGAACTCCCTACCGGCGCCGTCCACGGCAGAGCCGTCACGGCGGACGACCTGGACGTCAGCGGCCGGCCCCTCTACGCCGGCGTACCCGACCTCGACCGCTTCTTCCGCCCCGGATCCGTCGCCGTCGTCGGCGCATCGGACGCCGACGGGCGCCCCAACACCGGCATCACGCGCCAGCTCATCGCCTGGGCCGAGCGGGTGGGCGCGCGCCTGCACCCCGTACACCCCACCCGCAACTCGGTCTTCGGCGTCCCCTGCGTCGCATCCGTGGCGGACCTGCCGGAGCAGGTCGACCTGGCCGTACTCCTGGTCGCAGACCCACTCCCCGTGATCGAGCAACTGGCAGACGAGAAAACCAAGTTCGCCGTGGCCTTCGCCTCGGGTTACGCGGAGACCGGCGAGGAGGGCGCGGCCGCCCAGACCCGCCTGGCGGCCGCCGTCCAGCGCTCCGGCCTCAGGCTGCTCGGCCCGAACACGAACCTCAACGCCTTCGAGAAGTTCCGCGAGGACCTCGAAGGCCCGGCCATCGCGCTGATCACCCAGTCGGGCCACCAGGGCCGCCCCGTCTTCGCCCTCCAGGAGCTCGGCATACGCCTGTCCCACTGGGCGCCGACCGGCAACGAGGCGGATCTGGAAACCTCCGACTTCATCTCCTACTTCGCGGAGCGCCCCGAGGTCGGCGCCATCGCCTGTTACGTCGAGGGTCTCAAGGACGGCCGCGCCTTCCTGCTCGCCGCCGACCGGGCGGCCCGGCGCGGCGTACCGGTGGTCGCCGTGAAGGTCGGCCGCACCGAGACCGGTTCCCGCACGGCCGCCTCACACACCGGCAAACTGACCGGCGCCGACACCGTGGTGGACGCGGCGATGCGGCAGTTCGGCGTGATCCGGGTCGACGGGCTCGACGAGCTGCAGGACACGGCCGCCCTGCTGGCCCGCGCCCGCCCGCCGCAGGCCACCGGCGTCGCCGTCTATTCGATCTCGGGCGGCACGGGCGCGCACTTCTCGGACCTGGCGACCGAGGCGGGGCTCGCGCTGCCCACGCTCTCCGACGCCAAGCAGGCGGAGCTGCACCAGTGGATACCGGCGTACCTGAACGTCGCCAACCCCATCGACAACGGCGGGCACCCCGTCGGCGACTGGCGCGGCAGCAAGATCATCGACGCGATCCTGGACGACCCTGAGGTAGGGGTACTGATCTGCCCGATCACCGGCCCCTTCCCGCCGATGAGCGACAAGCTCGCGCAGGACCTGGTGGACGCGGCGGAACGGACGGACAAGCTGGTGTGCGTGGTGTGGGGCTCGCCGGTCGGCACCGAAGAGGCCTACCGCACGACGCTCCTCGGCTCCGCGCGCGTCGCAACGTTCCGCACCTTCGCCAACTGCATCACGGCGGTGCGCGCCTATCTGGACCACCACCGCTTCACGTCCGGCTACCGCTCCCCGTTCGACGAGGCGCCGCGCACCCCTTCCCCCTCGTTCCGCAAGGCGCAGGCGTTGATGCGACCCGGCCAGCAGCTCAGCGAGCACGCGGCGAAACAGCTGCTGCGCGCGTACGGGATCCGGGTGCCGAGGGAGCAGTTGGTGACCAGCGCGGCGGCGGCCGTACGGGCGGCGGGGCTCGTCGGCTATCCGGTCGTCATGAAGGCGTCGGGACCGCAGCTCGCACACAAGACCGAACTGGGCCTGGTGAAGATCGGGCTGACCTCCGCGAGCCAGGTGCGCGACGCCTACCGGGAGCTCACGGACACGGCCCGCTACGAGGGTGTGGCGCTGGACGGCATCCTCGTCTGCCAGATGGTGGAGCGGGGCGTGGAGATGGTGGTCGGCGTCACGCACGACGCGCTGTTCGGGCCGACGGTGACGGTCGGGCTCGGCGGCGTACTCGTGGAGGTCCTGCGGGACGCGGCCGTGCGGGTGCCGCCCTTCGGCGAGGAGCAGGCGAGGGCGATGCTGTCCGAGCTGCGGGGCCGTGCGCTGCTCGACGGGGTCAGGGGCGCGGCGCCCGCGGACATCGAGGCGCTGGTCGAGGTGGTGCTGCGGGTGCAGCGCATGGCGCTCGAACTGGGCGAGGACATCGCGGAGCTGGACATCAACCCCTTGATGGTGCTGCCCCGGGGCCAGGGAGCGGTGGCACTGGACGCGTTCGCGGTCTGCCGCTAGACGAACCCGCACCCGCACCCACACGAAACGGAGCCACACCCTCATGCCAGCCTCAGCCTCCCCCGACCCCACTCTGAACCCCAACGCCGTCCCCAACCCCAACCCCGCCCCGAACCCCCAACACCAACAGAACCACCAACCCCCGTCCGCCCTCGATTCATTGATACTCCACACCACTGACAACGCGGTCTCATGGATCACGCTCAACCGCCCCGAGGCCATGAACGCCGTCACCTGGGACCAGCGGGAACGCGTCATCGCACTCCTCAACGAGGCATCCGGCGACCCGACGGTGCGGGCGGTAGTGATCACCGCAACCGGCAAGGGTTTCTGCGCGGGCGCCGATCTGCGCGGAGCCCCGTCCACGGGCGAGCGCGTGCCGGGAGACGTCGCCCGCACCATCAGGCAGGGCGCACAGCGGCTCGTCTCCGCGGTCCTCGACTGCGAGAAGCCGGTGATCGCCGCGGTGAACGGCACCGCGGCGGGCATCGGCGCCCACCTGGCGTTCGCCTGTGATCTGGTCGTCGCGGCGGAACCGGCCCGTTTCATCGAGGTGTTCGTGCGCCGGGGGCTCGTGCCGGACGGCGGCGGGGCCTATCTGCTGCCCCGGCTGATCGGCCCGCGGCGGGCCAAGGAGCTGATGTTCTTCGGGGATGCCGTGTCCGCCGCCGACGCCGAACGGATGGGCCTCGTCAACCGTGTCGTACCGGCCGCCGAGCTGGAGAAGACGGCGCGGGCCTGGGCCGAGCGGCTGGCGGCGGGCCCGACCCGCGCGCTCGCCCTGACCAAGCAACTGGTCAACGCGTCACTGGAGTCGGACCGGGCGACGGCCTTCGCCGCGGAGGCAGCGGCCCAGGAGATCAACATGACGACGGCGGATGCGAACGAGGGCGTGGCGAGCTTCGTGGAGCGCCGCGCGCCCTCGTACCGTGGACGCTGACAAAGCGACGGCCACGGGCAGCCCCCCCCCAAAGCCACCACCAAGAGCGCCCCAAAAAAGCCCCCCCCAAAAAAAGAGGCCACCACCAAGAGCAACCGCAGAAAGCCGCCCTAGAAGGACCACCGACCCTCATCGCTCCCGATGCAGTATTTCGAGGTCCGGCGAGTCCATGTCCCCGGAGTTCACGAAGAGTTCGGGCTCACCCTCCGTGCCACCGACGAGCCAGGTCTGCCGCTCGCTGCACCCACCGGGCCCCGGGCCCACCTCAACGGCCGGCCGCTCCGAGAACCCCTCAACGCCCATGCTCCACACCCCCGTGGCACCGCCGCAGGAGGCCAGCTCCGCGCGATGGTCCGCGTACAGCCGGAAGAGGACCTCTCCCCCGTCCTCGCTCCGCCACGCGCCCGCCACCTGCGCAGGGGAGAGCCGCGGAGGCTCGTACTCCTTGATGAGGCCGGTCAGCGTGGCGAGGACGGCCGCGCCGATGAGGGCCGCGGACAGGCCGATCGAGATGAGTCCCGACAGGATCCAGACCTTGCGCAGGGGCCTGCCGAGACGCGCCTCGCGCCGACGGCAGTACGCGACGTTCAGCGCGGGGACGAGGCCGCTCGCCGTGAAGCAGGACACCAGCAGGACGAGGGGCCCGCCCAGCAGGGCGAAGAACCCGGCCCACGCCGCGCCGACGACCGGCAGACACCCCACCGACCAGGCCCATTCCGTGCCGCGACCGCTCCACGCGGCGCCGCGTCGCCCGAGCCAGACGGCCGGGAGCGTCAGCACCGCCGAGTGCAGCAGGCCGAGGACCGGCAGCAGCAGCGGCGCGAAGAGGACGGCGCAGAAGAGGCCGAAGTACGGGCCGCCCCCGATGCCGTGGTCGTCATCGTCGAGCGACAGCACGAACAGCAACAGCCCGGCCACCGGCAGCTGCGCCGCGCATGCCGCCCCGGCGGCCCGCATATCCACGTCGCCCCAGGTCCGACGCGTTTTCCCCCACTTCATGCGAGTGAAGATACGCGTGGGGCGGCAGCGATCCGGCCACGCCCTTCACATCTGATGCCCCGTCAGCTTCAATGGTCGGTGTGATGGGACACGCAGGGATGGCGGCCACCGCCGTTCGATACCTCAGGTCGGTCGGGGCCCGCACCACGACGGCCCCCGTCGAGGTCCTTCCGCGCCCTCAGCTGCGCGCGGTCGGCGACGACGAGCGGGCGCCGCTCGACCGGGACGAGTTCCGCAGGGTGCTGGGGAACTTCGCGACGGGCGTCACCGTGATCACGGCACCGCCCGCCGAGACAGCAGGAGCGGCAACGGGACCAGGCCCGGGGCCGGGGCCGGGGCCGGAGCCGGGCCCGGGAGCGGGCCCCGCCGGCTTCGCCTGCCAGTCCTTCGCCTCGCTCTCCCTGGACCCACCGCTGGTCTCCTTCATGGTGGCGCGTACGTCGACGACGTGGCCGCGCATCGCGCGCGCGGGCGTCTTCTGCGTGAACGTCCTCGGCGCCGACCAGGGCGAGCTCTGCCGCGGCTTCGCGGTGAGCGGTGCCGACAAGTTCGCCGGGGTGGTCTTCGACGCGGCGCCGGTCTCCGGTTCGCCGCGGCTGGCCGGCGCGCCCGCATGGATCGACTGCACGATCCAGGCCGTGCACACCGGCGGCGACCACCTCATCGTGGTGGGCCGGGTGGACGCCCTGGGGACGGCCGACGGCGACGCGGACCCGCTGCTCTTCCACCGCGGAAGATTCGGCCGCTTCACCCGCTGAGGCCGCCGCGTCTCCAGGGCCCCACACCGCCCGGCACCACCTCAGGCCACCCCGCAGCACCTCACGCTGCCCCGCACCACCTCACACCGCGACCGCCACAGCGTCCGCCTCCCCCGGGACCCGCCGCCGGATCACGAGCACCATCAGCGCCGCCGCCGCGCACAGCGCCCCGGAGGCGTACCAGACCACGTTGTACGAGCCGAAGACGTCCCGCGCCACGCCACCGAGGAACGCGACCAGGGCTGCGCCCACCTGGTGCGAGGCCAGGACCCAGCCGAAGACGATCGCGCTGTCGTCGCCGTACTGCTCACGGCACAGGGCCAGGGTCGGCGGGACGGTGGCGACCCAGTCGAGGCCGTAGAAGACGATGAAGAAGATCATCGGCGGGTGGACGTTCGGTGCGAGCAGGACCGGCAGGAAGAGGAGCGAGACACCGCGCAGCGCGTAGTACACAGCGAGCAGGCGCCGGGAGTCGAAGCGGTCGGTGAACCAGCCCGACGCGACGGTCCCGATGATGTCGAAGATCCCGATGACGGCCAGCAGGGAGGCGGCGGCCCTGACGCCCATGCCGTGGTCGTGGGCGGCGGGCACGAAGTGGGTCTGGATGAGCCCGTTCGTCGAGGCGCCGCAGATCGCGAAGCTGCCGGCCAGCAGCCAGAAGGGGCCGGTGCGGGCGGCCTTGAAGAGCGCCGTGACCGCGCGCCGGGCCGCGCCGGGGACGGGCGGGGGCTTCTCGACGAACTCCGTCGCCCCGTAGGGCTTCAGGCCCACGTCGGCCGGGTGGTCCCGCAGTAGCAGCCAGACGAAGGGGACGACCGCCAGGGCGGTGAGCGCGACGGTCACGGCGGCGGGCCGCCACTCGTACGTTTCGACGATCCAGGAGAGCAGCGGCAGGAAGATCAACTGACCTGACGCGGACGCCGCGGTGAGGATTCCGCTGACCAGACCGCGCCGCTCCGTGAACCACCGGTTGGTTACGGTGGCCGCGAAGGCGAGCGCCATCGACCCCGACCCGAGCCCGACGAGCAGCCCCCAGCACAGCAGCAGCTGCCACGCGGAGTTCATCCACACGGTCAGGCCGGACCCGCACGCGATCACGACCAGCGCGACGGCGACGACCCTGCGGATGCCGAAGCGGTCCATGAGCGCGGCGGCGAACGGCGCGGTCAGCCCGTACAGCGCGAGATTGACGGAGACCGCGAGCCCGACGGTGCCGCGCGACCAGCCGAAGTCCTCGTTCAGCGGGTCGAAGAGCAGACCGGGCAGCGAGCGGAACGCGGCGGCGCCGATGATCGTCACGAAGGTGACGGCAGCGACGAACCACGCGCGATGGATACGGGGAGTACGGCGCTGGGGCGCGTCGGGCGGGGAGGAGATCCGCGCGGGCGTCTCGGTTGTCTGGGTCACGTCATACAGCATCGGGAGGTGGTCCGTCCCGAACGAGTGGCCCGAGGGCCAGCCTTCGCTAGGATCGGGCCATGGCCCTCCCTGTCGCCACCGCAGAGCCCACCGAAGAGCCGCCCACCGGAGCAGCCAGAGCAACTGGAACAGCCGGAGCAGCCGAACCGTCCGGACCGGACAGGCACCGCGTCGTCGTCCTCGCCCTGGACGGCGTGATCCCCTTCGAACTGGGCATCCCCCAGCGCATCTTCAAGGGAGCGCGCACCCCCGAACAGCACCCCCTCTACTCCGTCGTGACCTGCTCGGTCCGCCCGCCGGGCCCCGTCCGCACAGACGCCGACTTCGCGATCCTCGTCGAGCACGGCCCCGAGGCGCTGGCCACCGCCGACACGGTCGTGATCCCGGCGTCGTACGAGCTCGGCCCGGTGTACGAGGAAGGCCGCCTCGCCCCCGAACTGGCCACCGCCCTCGCCCACATCAGGCCCGGCACGCGGCTGGTCGCCATCTGCACGGGCGGGTACGTTCTTGCCGCCGCGGGTTTCCTGGACGGCCGCCCAGCGACCACCCACTGGTCATCGGCCGACCACTTCCAGCAGCTCTTCCCGCAGGTCGAGGTGGACCCGGACGTGCTGTTCATCGACGACGGCGACGTGCTGACGTCGGCGGGCGTGGCCGCCGGCATCGACCTCTGCCTTCATGTCGTACGCCGCGACCACGGCACCGCGGTCGCCAACGAGGTGGCCCGCCGCACCGTCGTACCGCCGCACCGCGACGGCGGCCAGGCCCAGTACATCCACCGTCCGCTGCCCGAACCGCAGTTGGCGACCACGCGGACCGCGCGGGCCTGGGCGCTCGGCCGCCTCGACCAGCCGCTGCAACTGCGCGACATGGCGGAGCAGGAGGCGATGTCGGTCCGCACGTTCACCCGGCGGTTCCGCGAGGAGGTGGGCGTCAGCCCCGGCCAGTGGCTGACGCGGCAGCGGGTGGAACGGGCACGCCACCTGCTGGAGTCGACCGAGCTCTCCGTCGACCAGGTGGCGCGGGACGCGGGGTTCGGCACGGCCCAGTCGATGCGGCAGCACCTACAGGCGGTGGTCGGGGTCACCCCCACCACGTACCGCCGAACCTTCCGGGACGTCGCCGCGGGCTGATTCCCCGGCCTCGACGACCACGACCGCACCCTCCCCCCGCACAGCCTCCGCGCCCGCGGGCTTCACCTCCCCCAGCACCCCGATCACGGTCAGCACCACCCCGAGCCCCACCCCCGCCAGAATCGCGGTGGACGGCGAGACGACGCTCAGCAGCCCGCCCGCCAGCGAGCCGCTGGCCGCGTAACCGGCGCCCACGGAGGCGTACATCACCGAGTAGCCCGCCGCGAGGGCGCTGGGCGGGAGCACCTCGCGCAGCGAGAGGTTGCGCGTGAGCATGGCCCCCGCCTGGAGGACCCCGGCGACGACCAGGACCGCCAGGAGCCACCGGACACCGGGCAGCACAGCCACCAGCGCCAGGCACCCGGAGACCGAGAACATCAGCACCATGCTCTGCGTCCGCAGCCGTCCGGGCCAGCGCCGCAGCCCGTAGACGAACGACCCCACGGCCGACCCCAGCGCGAGCCCCGCGAGCAAGGGCCCCGCCCAGCCCACCTCGATGCCCCGCTGCTCAAGAAGCGCGGGCAGCACCAGTTCGGCGAGGGCGAGCATCGACAGGCTGGCCGCGCCCGTCACGAAGACCGGCCAGGCCCGTACGAGGATCCGCGCCATCGACTCGCCGCCCCGGTCACCCGCGTCCGATTCCCACCCCGCGGGCAGCAGCCACAGCCCCGCCGCGGAGGACGCCATGAGCACGCCCGCAAGCAGCAGCGGCAGCGCGGCGGACACCCCCAGCGCGAGCCCCGTCACCGCCGCGGGAGCGACCGCCCACACGGCGAAGGTCAGCATCGACTCGACGGCCAGGGCCTGGGCGACGGCCTGATCCGGCACGAGACCGGTCAGCAGCGCGCGCAGGCCGCCCGGGGACGCGGCGGGCGCGGCCCCCGCGAGGAAGGCGAAGCAGCCGAGCGCCAAGGGGTGCGCGTCCGGCAGCGTGCCGAGCGCGGCGAACGCGAGGGCGCCCACGGCCAGGCCCGCGGCCAGGTGCGGGCGGGCGCGTTCGGGCCGCAGCCGCATGCCGAGCAGAGGGGCGCCGGCGATCTCTCCGGCGACGTACGCCGCGGCGAGCACCGCTCCCAGGGTGTAGCCGCCGGGGCGGTCCCTGACGAGGAAGACGAGGGCGAGGGGGGCGGCCGCCACGGGCATCCTCGCCCCCACGGCCACGGCGGCCCACCGCACCACGGCCCCGGACACGACCTCGCGATAACTCATACGGGGACGCTAGTTGGCCGCGCCTTCGACGTCGTCCCGTTTTAGGGGGCCGCCCCACCACAGCACCACAGACGCTCAGAGCGCCAGAGCCCCACTCGCCGTTCTCTCAGTACTTCCAGTACTTCAACGCTTCAACGCTTCAACGCTTCAATGCAGGAGTTCCCACTGGTTCGCGCGGCGGTGATCCTTGGGCCGTCCGAAGGGGTGCCGCATGGGGAACATGGCGCCCGGGGGTTCTCCCCACCCCGCAGGGGGTCGCTGGCCGGACCTCGGACAGGCCCGCTGACCGGATGGATCAGTTCCTCTTGATCACGGAGGCTGGGCACGTCGCACATGCTCGTCCGATCGGAGAACCAGTGTTCAGTCCGAAGTCCTCGCGCCGCACGGTGGCACGCACCGCCGCGGTGGTCCTGGCGGGAGCGGCGTGCGCCGCCATGATGACCGGCAGCGCCGAAGCCATCGTCAACGGGAAGGATTCCACGCAGCGTTATCCGTCCATGGTGTCGATCCCGGTAAAGGGTGTGGACGACCCTACTTTCAAGGGTGTCTGCGGGGGATCGTTGATCGACTCGAAGTGGGTGCTCACGGCCGCCCACTGCGTGGACCCGACGCTCGTCACCCTGGACGGCACCGTCAGGATCGGCAGTGAGCGGAAGAACTCCGGTGGCACGCTCCGCTCCGTCGCCAAGACGGTGTCCCACCCGGGCTACCAAAACGGCGCCCCCAACCGCAACGACATCGCTCTGATCCGCCTCAACCGCCCGGTCGCCGAGAAGCCCATCCGCATCGCCGACAGGCCGGGGCGGCCCGGCACCCCGACCCGGCTCCTGGGCTTCGGCACCATCGATGACGCACTCGACCCCACCCGGTGGGTCTTCCCCAACCGGCTCCAGGAACTCGACACGCGCAGGGGCGCGGTCTCCGAGTGCGCGCCTGGTTACGCGGACAGCACCCGCCTGTGCACGATCAGCCAGGTGCCCAAGGCCATGGCATGCAACGGCGACTCGGGCGGCCCCCAGCTCCAGCGGGACCGGAAGGGGCGCTGGGAACTCATCGGCGTCACCTCGGGCCCCGGCGCCCCGGGCGTGCGCTGCAGCGAAGGTCCGGGGCTCTACACCAGCGTGCCCGCCCACGCGGGCTGGATCCACGAGACGACAGGCACCAACGGCTGATTCGGGACGTCGACACTGTGCCGGTGCGCTCGCTCTGCCGTACGCACCGGCATATCCGTCCGTCCACCTGGCCGCCGTCCGGGTTCTCCGCGAAGGGGAGTTGGGGGGCGGCCGTCGTCGGCGCCTGCGGCGCCCTCGCCGTAGGCGCTTCCTCCGTGCTTGCGTCGGACCGGGGTGGAGGGTGCCGGGCGGGCGGGTCGCGCCAGGTCGGGGTGGCGGTGCGGGTGAGGCGGCGGAGCATGACCGCGTACCCGGCCGACCGTGAAGCCCCGGAACCGGACACCCCGTCTTCAAGCACTTCAAGCACTACGAGTCAGTCGAGCACTCTCAGAACACACCCACGCAGAACGTCAGAACGTCAGCACCCCCCTCGCCACCCTCCCCGCCCCCGCGTCCTCCGCCGCCTTGGCGAAGTCCTCCACCGCGTACGTGGTCGTCACCAGTTCGTCCAGCAGGAGCCGCCCGCTGCGGTACAGCTCCGCGTACAGTGCGAAATCCCGCTGCGGCTGTGAACTCCCGTACCGGCAGCCCAGGATCGACTTGTCCAGGAACATGGACGCGACGACGAACGACGCCTCCGCCCCGGGCCCCGGCATCCCGAGCAGCACCGCCTGTCCGTGCCGGTCGAGGAGGTCGACCGCTTCCCGGACCAGCTCGACCCGGCCCACGCACTCGAAGGCGTGGTCGGCCCCGTGGGGCAGCACCTCCCTGACCCCGTCCGTCGACGCGAAGAAGTGCGTGGCCCCGAACTGCCGCGCCACCGCCTCCTTCGCCGGGTTCGCGTCGACCGCGACGATCGGCGAGGCCCCGGCGATCCGCGCGCCCTGCAGCACGTTGAGCCCGATGCCGCCCGTGCCGATGACCACGACGGAGTCGCCGAGCCCGACCTCGGCCCGGTTCAGCACGGCGCCGACCCCGGTCACGACGGCGCACCCGATCAGCGCCGCCGACGTGAACGGAATGTCGTCCGGGATCTTCACGGCCTGCACCGCCTTGACGATCGTGCGTTCCGCGAAGGCGGAGCTGGCCGCGAACTGGTACACGGGCCTGCCGCCCCGCGAGAACGGCTGGTCCGGCGTGCCGATGGCCTTCCGGCACATGGTCGGCCTGCCCCGGTCGCAGTCCGGGCAGGCCCCGCAGCCGGCGATCGTGGAGAGCGCCACGTGGTCCCCTGGCACCACATGCCCGACCCCGGCGCCCACCGCCTCGACGACCCCCGCCCCCTCGTGCCCGAGTACCACGGGCGGCGGGAACGGAATGGTCCCGTCGATCACCGAGAGGTCGCTGTGGCACAGCCCCGCCGCGGCCACCGCGACGAGCACCTCCCCCGGCCCCGGGTCCCGTATCTCCAGGTCGTCGACCACCTCGGCCCGCGTTCCGTCGAAGACAACGCCCCTCATCACGCACGCCCCTCACCGAGGCCCTCTGGCCTCTCTCGGCAGACCGAGCACCCGCTCGGCGATGATGTTCCGCTGCACCTCGTCGGAGCCGCCGTAGATGGTGTCGGCGCGGCTGAAGAGGAAGAGCCTTTGCAGGGCGTCGAGTTCGTAGGGTGCCTCGGCGCTCCAGTCCTCGGGCCCCACGGCGGCGGCCGTGCCCCGCACGGCCATGGCGAGCTCCCCGAGCCGCTGATGCCACCGCCCCCACAACAACTTGGCGACACTGGGCGCCCCGACACCCCCGGCCCCGATCCCAGACCCGGTCCCATCCCCGGCCCCCGACCCAGACCCAGACCGGGCCCCACCCCCGGCCCCGGTCCCAGATCCCGACCTGGAACCCGACTTGGCACCGCCCCCAACTCCGCCCCCAACCCCGCCCCCGGCCCCCGAACTCCCCAACGTCCGCAGCGCGTTCCACCGCATGACCCGCAGCTCCGCCCACTGCCGCACCAGCCGCTCCCGCACCACGGGGTCCTCCACCGCGCCGGAGGCGGCCGCTTCCCGCAGGACGCCCGCCAGTTCCTCCGCGAAGCCGATCTGCTGCACCAGGGTGGAGACGCCCCGCTCGAACCCGAGCAGCCCCATGGCGACCCGCCACCCGTTGCCGACCCCGCCGACCACGTGGGCGCCACGCGCGCGTGCGCCGTCGAAGAAGACCTCGTTGAACTCGGACGTCCCGGTCAGCTGCTGGATGGGCCGTACGTCGACGCACCCGGGCTGATCCATCGGCACGAGGAGCAGGGACAGCCCTTCGTGTCCACGCCCGCCCGCCTCGGCGCCCTCCCCGCCCGCCTCGGCGCCCTCCCCGGCCCCCGTGCGCGCCAGCACGAAGCACCAGTCCGCCTCCCGCGCCAGCGAGGTCCAGATCTTCTGCCCGGTGACGCGGAAGTCCACCCCGTCCCGCACGGCCCGCGTCCGCACCCCCGCGAGGTCGGAACCGGCACCCGGCTCGCTGTACCCCTGGCACCACAGCGCCTCGCCGCGCGCGATCGGCGGCAGGAACTCGTCCCGCTGCTCCTGGCTGCCGTACGCGAGGAGCGTCGGCGCGAGCAGGTTCTCCCCGATGTGCCCGTAGCGTCCGGGCGCCCCGGCCCGCGCGTACTCCTCGGCCCAGACGACCTGCTGGGTCAGGGTGGCACACCGATTCCCGTACGGCCCAGCACCCGTACCCGTACCCGTACCCGTACCCGTACCCGCGCCCGCGCCGGAAGCCGCCCCCTCACCCACCCCCCACCCGAGCCCGATCCACCCGTCCCGCCCCAACTCCCGTTCCCAGGCCCGCCGTACCTCGCCCCCCTCGTGCTCGCTGCCGGGCCCGCCCCGCCCCACCGCGGACGCGAAGGCGCCGGTGAGGTGTGCGGCGAGCCAGGCCCGCGCCTCGGCGCGGAACGCCTCGTCCTCGGGGTCCTCGGGTCCGAAGCCGAACTCCACCGGTCCTCCCCCGCCTACTCGTTCGGCCGTTCGCGGCCGGCCGCCGCCCTCGCCATGGCCTCAAGACGCGCCAGCAGCGGCATCGGGTCGGTGCCCACCGTCCCCGGCAGGAAGTCGGCGATTTTCTCCGGTGTCCAGGGGCCGTCCGCCGCGTACCCCGCGCGCAGTTCCCGCGGCTGCGCCCACACCGCGATCTTGGGCCCGGCGATCGTGTAGACCTGCCCGGTGATCTCCTCCTCGCGGGCGCGCTCGCTCAGCAGGTAGACGACGAGCGCGGCGACGTCCTCCGGCTCGCCGATCTCCTTGAGCTCCATCGGCACGTTGGCGGACATCCGCGTACGGGCCACGGGAGCCACGGCGTTGGCGGTCACCCCGTACTTGTGCAGGCCAAGGGCCGCGCTCCGCACCAGCGAGATGACGCCGCCCTTCGCGGCGCTGTAGTTGGCCTGCGCCACGGAGCCCTGGTGGTTGCCGCTGGTGAAGCCGATCAGCGTGCCCGAGCCCTGCTTGCGCATCACCGCGGAGGCGGCCCTGAAGACGGTGAACGTCCCCTTCAGGTGTGTGGCGACGACCGGGTCCCATTCCTCCTCGGACATGTTGAACAACATCCGTTCCCGCAGGATCCCGGCGACGCAGACCACTCCGTCGACGCGCCCGTACTCGGCGAGCGCGACGTCGACGATCCGCTGCCCGCCCACCATGGTCGAGACGTCGTCGGCGACGGCGACGGCCTCGCCGCCCGCCGCCCGGATCTCCTTGACGACGGCGTCGGCTATCTCGCTGGTCGGTTCGCCGCCCGCCATGGAGACGCCGTAGTCGTTGACGACGACCTTCGCCCCCTCGGCCGCCGCGGCGAGCGCGACGGCCCTGCCGATGCCGCGCCCGGCGCCGGTCACGGCCACCACCTTGCCTGCCAAGAAGTTCCCCACGCCCGGCCCCTTCCCGCGGTTTCTGACGGACCGTTAGATTCTATGACCCGTCAGATACCGAAAGACAAGCCCCGCGGAGGACTCATGTCACGTCCGGACTCTCTGCCTGCGGAGTTCCACGACATCGCCAAGCGCGTGAACAACTGGGGGCGTTGGGGGGCCGACGACGAGATCGGCACGCTCAACCTCGTCACCGACGAGGTGGTACGCGCGGCCGCCCGCGAGGTCAGGACCGGGCGCCGCGTCCCGCTGGCGCTCCCGCTGGAGGAGGACGGCGTCCAGACGGGCCTGATCCGCGGCCGCGTGAACCCGCTGCACACCATGGTGCAGATCAACCAGGAACTCTTCGGCCCCGGCACGGTCGCCACCAGCGACGACGCGGTGACGATGGGGCTGCAGACGGCCACCCACTGGGACGCGCTCACGCACGTGTCGCACTCCGGGAAAATCTACAACGGCCGCCCGGCGGACACCATCACGGCCCACACCGGTGCCCGGTTCTGCGGTATCGACAAGGCGCGGCACGTCGTCTCGCGCGGCGTACTCCTGGACGTGGCGCGGGCCAAAGGGCTCGACCGGCTGCCCGGCGACCACGCGGTCACCCCCGAAGACCTCGACGAGGCCGAGGAGTTCGGCGGCGCCACGGTCCGCGCGGGCGACATCGTGCTCGTCCGCACGGGGCAGCTGCGGGTCTTCCTCGCGGGCGACAAGCACGCGTACGGCTACCCGTCGCCCGGGCTCTCCGTGCGCACGCCCGAGTGGTTCCACGCCCGGGACGTGGCGGCCGTCGCGAACGACACCCTGACCTTCGAGATCTTCCCGCCGGAGATCGAGAACCTGTGGCTGCCCGTGCACGCGCTCCACCTGGTCGAGATGGGGATGCTGCAGGGCCAGAACTGGAATCTGGAAAACTTGTCCACAGCCTGTGCAGAAGTTTCCCGTCACGCGTTCCTGCTGTCCGCGATGCCGGAGCCCTTCGTCGGCGGGACGGGCACCCCGGTGGCCCCGGTGGCCATTCTCTGAACCTCACCCAGGTCGCCACCGCACCTCTCACCCGGGTCGCCGCCGCACCCCTCACCCAGGTCGCCGCCGCACCCCGGCCGCGGACGGCGGCGCTGCGGACGGCGGCGCGTCGGCTGTCGCCCCGAGCGCGCCGCCGCGCACGCCGCCATCCGGCTCCGGCGCTCGGCCCGGTCCCGTGCGACCACGAGGGGGCTGGCGCCGCATCGCGACCCACACCTCGCCGAGGACCTCCCGTCACCGGGCGCCCTCGACGTCCCCTCGCGGCGAATCGCTGCCCACAAGCGTGATCAATCGAACACGCTACGTCAACTCCCCGCCGGGGATTGGTGACCTACGCCCCGGTCTGCCCCACCCGCGCACGCACGCGCGCACCGTGGCACATGACGGCGCACACGGGCTCAGGGCGCCGGACGGGCACGGCTGGGCACGGCTGGGCATGGCCGGGCACCGGCAAGGCGCCGGGATCACACCGCTTCGTAAGCGACGTCCGCGTCCCCGTAGGCCGCCCTGTTGTAGGCCGCCCCTCCGTAGGCAGCGCCGTCGCAGGCCGTCATGCCGCGCGGGGTCGACTCGTAGACCCGCGGCGCCGCCTCGTGGACCACGACGCCGCAGGTCGACCCGTCGTGGGTCGTCCCCTCGAACGTCACCGCCGGGACGCCGGAATCGCACCGGTCCACCTCGCACCAGATGCTCTTGCCCGCGCCCTCGGGCTGCCAGCCCCAGCGGTCGGCGAGACCGTCGACGAGCTCCAGGCCGCGGCCGTTGGTGTCGTCGCCGTCGGCGTGCCGCTGCGCGGGCGGGCGGGCGCTGGTGTCGGCCACCTCGACCCGGACCGTCCCCGGCACGTCGGCGGGGACGCCGGGGAGCAGCATGCGCAGGACGGCCGGACAGCCGGTGTGCACCACGGCGTTGGTCACGAGTTCGGAGATCAACAGGATCAGCGTCTCGGCGACGGGCTCGTCGGCCTCTATCCCGGAGCCCGCGAGCCGCGAACGGGCCCAACGCCTGGCCCGCCCCACTTCTGCGGGGTCAGCCCCGACCTCCAGTTGAACTTGAAGCACCTGCACCGCTCACACCATCCGAACCGGCGGACACATCGCCTCGCGACTCCACAGGGTCACGGAACGTGATCCCCTTGGGAGACAGCATGATTGACGTTCAGTCACCCCAACAAGCGCTTCGGGCATATTCCAGCGCGAAGGAGTACGCGTGCTGCATACTGTGCGACGCACATCGCAGGGGGTCGAACAGGCCGGGGTGAAAACCCGCCCCGCAGTGCGAGCGGCGCGCATCGCCGGGCCCGGCGCCGCCACATGGGCAACACCGGCATGGCTCGACCTCTGAACCACTCGCATCCCACACAAGGTACCCGAGCCGGACACCGACTCCATGCCGTGACGAGTCACGCGTAGGACACAACCCGATATCGACGCTCCGTAGCCTTCACCGGACGGGCTTCGACCCACGAAACAGCCGACAAAGCGCACGATATCGGACAGACCAATTTTCGGCATCCGGCGGATCCTGCCCCGGCCGATGCCCCGGTTGACGCTCCGGTCGACGCCCCTGTCGGCACCCCTTTCGGCCCCTCGGAGCATCCTCCAAAGCTCCCCGCGCCCCTCAGAGCGCCGCGGCAAGATCCTCCTCGGCGTCGCGCGCCGTCCGCCCCAGCTCGGCCCGCACCCAAGCCCGCTTGAGGTGCAGATGCACGTCGGACTCCCAGGTGAACCCCATCCCTCCGTGCACCTGGAGGCAGTCCCGTGCGTTGCGTACGGCCGCGTCGTCGGCCAGCAGCTTCGCGGCCGAGGCGTCCAGCGCGTCCCCGGTCACCGCCGCCGCGTAGACCGCGCTGCGGGCGAGCTCGGCCCGCACCAGCATCTGCGCGCACAGGTGCTTGACGGCCTGGAACGCGCCGATCGGCTGTCCGAACTGCTCTCGGCTGCGGGCGTGTTGGACGGCTCTCTCGCAGGTGCGGGCGGCGCTGCCCAGCTGTTCCGCCGCGTACAGGAGGACGCCCCGGTCCAGGTGGCCGCGGTCGGGCACCCGGTGCAGCGGCGTCAGCGGATCGACGGACCGCAGCGGCACGGCGCCGGTCGCGTCGCCCCGCACCACGTCCGCGTCGTCCAGCCACGGCACCAGCGAGCCGTCGACCGAGGTCACCACCACGTCCCCGGAGGCGGCCCCCGGGACGACGCCCGCCGCCAGGAACGACGCCACGGCGGGCCCGGGCAGCAGCACCCGCCCCGCCTCCTCGAAGGCCAACACCGCCTCCGGGAGCCCCAGTCCGACCCCGCCCTCCTCCTCGGGCAGCGCGAGCGAGAAGAACCCCGCGTCACCGAGCGTGCGCCAGAGCGCCCGGTCGATCCGGTCCGTGGCGTCCCGCAGGGCGAACCGGCCCGCAAGGAGCTGCCGCATCCCGTCCCGCAACGCGCTTTGGTCTGCGCTCAGTTGGAAGTCCATACGCCCCTCACCGCCCCTTCGGGAGGCCGAGGATGCGCTCGGCCACGATGTTCTGCTGGATCTGCGAGGTCCCCGCGGCGATCGTGTACGAGAGTGCGGAGAGGCGGTCGAGGGTCCACTCCTGCCCGAGGTCGAGGGCGCCCGCGCCGAGCACCTCGGCCGCCGCGTCGTAGAGCTCCTGGCGCGCGTGCGAGTACCGCAGCTTGAAGACCGAGCCGCCCGCCCCCGGCACCCCGCCGGTGCGCTGCGCCTCGCTCACGTTCCACTGCGTGAGCCGCCAGAGCGCCGAGAACTCGGCGTTCAGCCTGCCCAGCCTGCGCCGCAGCGCCGAGTCGTCCCAGCGGCCGCTCCCGCGGGCCTCCCGGGCCAGCTCGCCGAGGACGCGCCGGCAGGCCACCACCTCCCCCGCGAAGGCGGTGCCCCGCTCGTACGACAGGGTCACCATCGTCACGCGCCAGCCGTCGTTCTCGTCCCCCACGCGATTGGCGACCGGCACCCGCACCTCGTCGAGGAACATCTCCGCGAACTCCGTGGACCCGGCGAGGGTGCGCAGCGGCCGCACCGTGATCCCCGGGGCGTCCATCGGCATGGCGAGCCACGTGATGCCCCGGTGCTTGGGCACCGCCTCGCTCACCGGCGTCGTACGCACCAGGAGCTCGCACCAGTCGGCGACCTCGGCGTGCGAGGTCCAGATCTTGGACCCGCTCACCACGTAGTGGTCGCCGTCGCGCCACGCGCGCGTGCGCAGCGAGGCGAGGTCGGATCCGGCGTCGGGCTCGCTGAACCCCTGGCACCACACCTCGTCGCCGCGCAGGACGGGCGGAAGCCACCGTTCGCGCTGTGCGGGCGTGCCTTCGGAGGCGATGGTCGGGCCCGCGTGCAGCAGGCCCACGAAGTTGGCGCCGACGTAGGGTGCGCCCGCGTTCTCCGTCTCCTCCAGGAAGATGAGCCGCTGCGTCGGGGAGGCGTCCCAGTGCACCTCTGCGTAGCCCGCGTCGTACAGCAGGCGCTGCCACGCGGTGTCGTAGGCGCGGCGGCCCGGCCAGTCCTGGGGCGAGGGCTTGGCGGGGAGCTTCGGCAGCACGAGCGAGAGCCACTCGCGCAACCCGGCCCGGAAGGCCTCCTCCTCTTCGGTGTACGTGAGGTCCATGCGGCTCCTACGGGTCCCGGGTGGCGTCCAGCGCACGATCTGACGAACCGTCAGGAGGCAGGCTAGCCCGGGCCCTCTGGACCGACAAGGCGCCGGGGCTTACGCTCGCGGCGCAACCTGACTGGCCGTCAGTTCCGGTCGCCAGGCCCGTGTGAGAGCCGCGTCGGACCGGGAGGGGACCGCATGAGGACCGTGCGCAACGAGACCGCGTACGAACTGGCCGAGTCCCGCACGCTCTGGGAACTGATCGCGCGCCGCGCGGCCCTCACCCCCGAGCGGCCCGTGCTCCTCCAGGCCGCCGCCGACCCCCGCGACGACCGCACGCTCACCTTCGGCGCGCTGCACGACCGCGCCGAGCGCGTCGCCGCCGGTCTCCACGCCATGGGGGTGCGGCCCGGCACGGTCGTCGCCTGGCAGCTGCCCACCCGCATCGAGACCGCCCTGCTCTCCTTCGCGCTCGCCCGCATCGGCGCCGTCCAGTCGCCGCTCATCCCCTTCCACCGCGACCGCGAAGTCGGCTTCGCGCTGCGGGAGTCGAAGGCGGAGTTCTTCGCCGTGCCCGGCGTCTGGCGCGGCTTCGACCACACGGCGATGGCCCACCGCCTCGGCGCGGGTGTGGAGTTCGAGGTCTTCGAGGCGTACGACTCGCTGCCCGACGGCGACCCGTCCGTACTGCCCCCGCCGCCCTCCGACGGGACCGCGGTGCGCTGGATCTACTGGACCTCGGGCACCACGTCCGACCCCAAGGGCGTGCTGCACACGGACCGTTCGCTGCTCGCGGGCGGCTCGTGCCTGGCCCACGCCCTGCACCTGACGGAGTCGGACGTCGGCTCGATGGCGTTCCCCTTCGCGCACATCGCGGGCCCCGACTACACGGTGATGCTGCTCCTGTACGGCTTCCCCGCGGTGATGTTCGAGACCTTCGCGCTGCCGGACGCGCTCGACGGCTACCGGCGGCACGGCGTGAGCGTGGCGGGCGGCTCGACGGCGTTCTACTCGATGTTCCTCGCCGAGCAGCGCCGACTGCCGCAGGGCGAGCGCGTCATCCCGACCCTGCGCCTGCTCGCGGGCGGCGGCGCGCCCAAGCCGCCGGAGGTCTACCACGCGGTGGTGCGCGAGATGGGCTGCCAACTCACGCACGGGTACGGCATGACCGAGGTGCCGATGATCACCATGGGCGCCCCCGACGACACCGCCGAGAACCTCGCGACGACCGAGGGGCTGCCTCCGGAGGGCATGGAGATCCGCATCACCGACGCGGACGGCACGCCACTACCGCCCGGAACGGACGGCGAGGTCCGGCTGCGCGGGGAGGCGGTCTGCCGGGGCTACCTGGACCCGGCGCAGAGCGCGGACGTCTTCGACGCCGACGGGTTCCTGATCACCGGGGACCTCGGCCACCTCAAGAAGAGCGGCCATCTGGTGCTGACCGGGCGGGCCAAGGACATCATCATCCGCAAGGGCGAGAACATCTCCGCCAAGGAGATCGAGGACCTGCTCCACCAGCACCCCGGCGTGGGCGAGGCCGCGGTCGTCGGCCTGCCCGACCCCGAGCGCGGGGAGCGGGTCTGCGCGGTGGTCGAACAGCGGGCGGGCACGGAGGCGTTGACGCTGGCGGCCGTCACCTCGTACCTGCGCGGGGAAGGCCTCGCCACCTACAAGCTGCCGGAACAGCTGGAGCTGGTCGAGGCGCTCCCCCGCAACGAGACGCTGCGCAAGGTCCTCAAGTACAAGCTGCGCGAACGCTTCTCACACTGACGCGCGCTGGTTGTTGTACGCCCTACTCGGGGACCGTGAAGTACTGCGCGAAGGCCTGCACGATCTCCTGCTCGGTGACCCGGCCGTCGCCGTCCGCGTCCAGTGCGGCGGCCGACGCCGCGGCGATGTCCTCGGGCACACCGAGCGCCTTGAGCGCACGGCCGGCCGCCTCGGGGGTCATCGCGCCGTCCGCGCCGCCGTCGGCGACACCGATCACCGCGTGCAGGAACGGCCGGGCGATCTCGGCGAACCGGTCGGGGTTGTCCCGCAGCCGCTTCACGGCGCCGCCCACGAACTCGTCCCGGGTGATCCGCTGGTCCCCGTCGCGGTCCGCGATCCCGGCCATGCCCTGCCAGAACGCCTCGGCCCCGATGTAGAGGGCCTGCCCCTGCTCGGACCGCGCCGTCGCGCCGAACTCCGTGCACAGGGCGGCTGCCGCCGTGCTGAAGTCCTCACGGGAGATGTAACCGTTGCCGTCCTGGTCGAAGGTGGCGAACCGGGCCGCGATCCTACGCTCGTACTCGGCACTGTCCATGGTCTTCGGGCCGCCTCACTTCCGCGGTTGGGTGCATGCTCCGGGGATGTTCCCGGGAGCTGAGCGTACGACGTGACGGGTGCCCGGAGACGGGAAAGCGATGCTTGTGCCAAGACCGCCGGAATTCCGGGACAAGGGTGTGGCACAGGTGTGATGTGGTGCACTGTCCGCTGTCCGCTGTCCGCTGTCCGCTGTCCGCTGTCCGCTGTCCCGGGAACGACTCAGGCGGAGAGCGGGGTCGCCCCGTCTTCGAGCGCCGCCGGTACGTCGGGGAACACCTCGAAGAGCCTGCGCACGCCGAGAGCCGCGAGGACGCGGTTGACGTGCGAGCCGTCCTCGGCGCCCTGCGCGGGCAGTATCAGCCGCAGGTGGCCCTGGAAGGAACGGATCAGGCGGCGCGTGGCGATCAGCACGCCGACGCCGCTGGAGTCGCAGAAGAGCACTTCGGAGAGGTCGAGCACGATACGGCGGCGGCCGTCGGCCACGGCGTCGTGCACGCGCTGGCGCACCACGGGTGAGGTCAGCAGGTCCATCTCGCCGCAGACGCACAGCACGGCCCAGCCGTCCTGCTCGCCCATCGTCACCTTGAGCGTCACGCGTCACGCCTCTCGCTCGCCCTGCCCTGCCTGTCACTCGTTCCGGAGCTAACCGGAAGCAGTCCCTACGTTTCGTTCTGCTTCGGCTGCCCCTCCACTCCCCTTATGAAACACCAGCAAACCCTCGTCAATATCATCCGGCCTCCCGCAGAGGGCCCGCTTTGCCGCAAACAAGAGAGTTCCTCCAGCGGAGCCGACTACATTCGAAGGGGAGCCACAGACGCGAAACGACAAACGGGAAGTACCGTCGGAGTAGGCAGGCAGAACAGGGCAAGCGCACGAGGGGGCCGCATGCCGAAGGACGCGCCGCGGCGCTGGGACCGCCGGATGCAGCAAAGGCTCGCGCACGGAGAGGCCGCCGCACTCGGCGAGCTCTACGACCGCTTCGCCTCGCTCGTGCACAGCCTCGCCCACCGCGTCCTCGACGACGAGCTCGCCGCCGACCGCATCACCCGCGAAGTCTTCACCCACGTCTGGGAGAACCCCGACGCGTACGACCCCCGGCAGGGCCCGCTGCGCTCCTGGATCGCCACGCTCACCCACCGGCACGCCGTCCGCAGGCTCCGCCAGACCGAGTCCGCCGCCCTCGCCCGGAGCGGCGAGGGCACCCCGGAGGAGCTGGAGCGCAAGGTCCGCCGCGCCTCCGCGGCGGCCCGCGCGGACTACATCGTCACCGCCATGCCCACCCCGCTGCGGGCCGCCCTCGAACTCGCCTACCTCCATCGGCGCGACTACCGCCAGACCGCCGCCGACCTCGGTGTCACCGACGACGAGGCCCGCCGCAGGCTCCGCCTCGGCCTGCAGCTCCTGTCCACGGCCAACGACACCGGCGACCCGTCCGCCGGCGCCGCCCGCGGCTCCGGGACCGCGCTGTGACCGGCTCCGACCGCCCCGAGCCGTACGAAGGGCCGGACGGCCAGGGCCGCCAGGAAGGCACCGAGGGCGAGGGGCCAGGAACCGAGGCCACCCCGCGCATACCGATGCCGCGTTCCTCCGTGGAGGACACCGGCCGGCCCGTGCCCGACCCGCCCCCGGCGCCGCTCGTCCTTGAGCACCGCGTCCTGAAGTCCCTCCTCGGCGCCTGGGCGCTCTCCGCGTGCTCCGCCGAGGAAGCCACCGCCGTCGAGGAGCACCTGGGCGACTGCGGCCCCTGCGCGGACGAGGCCCTGCGGCTGCGCGACGCCGTCGGCCTGTTGCACCCCGAGGAGAACCTCGACCTCGACCCGGGCCTGCGCACCCGCGTCCTGGAGAGCTGCCTGGGGCGGCGCCCGCCGCGTATCCCGGTGCCCGAGTGGGCTGTTCCCTACGACGCGGAGACCGCCCGACTGGACGCCCTGCTGCAGGACATCGGCGACGCGGAGTGGCACGCCCCGGTGCGCCTTCGCTGGTTCGACGAGGACGGTCCTGTCAGCAGGAAGACCACCGTGGCCGGCGTCATCGCGCATCTGCTCGCGGTCGACGGCATGGTCGGGCTCGCCCTCGGCCTCGACGACCCGCTCGGCACCGACGTCCGGGTGAAGCACGATCCGGACCACCGCACCGAGGCGTACTGGCGCGCCTCGCACTTCCCGCCCACGCGCGCGGTGCGCACCCCCTGGCGCGAGCAGACGCACGAGCTGGTCCGCACGGTGTCGTTCGCCGGCGACGGTTCGGGGCGGCTCCCGGTGCCGTACGGCACGGTGGCCGTGCCGGGCGGCGGCACGGATCCCGAGGCGCGCGAGACGGTCGAGCTCCCGCTGCGGGACGCGATGGTGGACCGCGCCTTCGAGTGCTGGATCCACGCGGGCGACATCGCCCACGCCGTGGACTACCCGTACGTACCGCCCGCGCCCCGGCACCTCCACCACATGATCGACCTCGCCGCGCGGCTGCTCCCCGGCACGCTCGCCGGACGCCGCCGCTCCGGGCTCGCCTCGCCCGCCCGTCGGCTGGTCGCGGCGGGGGCACCCGGCCGCAGCCTGCGCCTGGAGATCGAGGGGCTCGGCGGCGGCGAGTGGCTCATCCCGCTCGACTCCCCCGCCGCGGTCGCCTCGCGCGAGCACGAGGTCGCCCATGTGGCGCTTGACGGCGTCGAGTTCTGCCGCCTGGCCGCGGGCCACGTCTCTCCCAAGGAGGCGGCCGCGGGTCAGGACGGCGACCGCGAGGCCATCCGCGACGTGCTGTTCGCGGCGGCCTCACTGAGCCGGATGTAGCCCCGCGGACACGGCCTACGCGAAGACGACCGTCCGGCGGCCGTTCAGCAGGATCCGGCGCTCCGCGTGCCACTTCACGGCCCGCGCGAGCGCCTGGCACTCCACGTCGCGGCCGATCGCGACCAGCTGGTCGGGGGTGACGCCGTGGCCGACCCGCTCGACCTCCTGCTCGATGATCGGGCCCTCGTCGAGGTCGGCGGTCACGTAGTGCGCGGTGGCGCCGATCAGCTTCACACCGCGCGCGTGCGCCTGGTGGTACGGCTTCGCGCCCTTGAAGCTCGGCAGGAACGAGTGGTGGATGTTGATGATCCGCCCGCTGAGCTCCTTGCACAGGTCGTCCGAGAGGACCTGCATGTACCGGGCGAGGACGACCAGCTCCACGTCCAGCGAGCGCACGAGTTCGAGGAGCTGCGCCTCGGCCTCCGGCTTGTTCTCCTTCGTCACCGGGATGTGGTGGAAGGGGATGCCGTACGAGGCGACGAGCTCGGCGAAGTCCTTGTGGTTGGAGACGACCGCGGCGATCTCCACCGGCAGCGCGCCGGTCCGGGAGCGGAACAGCAGGTCGTTCAGGCAGTGCCCGAACTTCGACACGAGCAGGACGACCCGCATCTTGTCCTCGGCGCGGTGGATCTGCCAGTCCATGTGGAAGGAGTCGCCGATCGCGGCGAAGCTCGCCCGCAGCTTGTCGACGGTCACCGGCGCCTCGGCCGAGAAGTGCACGCGCATGAAGAACAGTCCGGTGTCGTGGTCGCCGAACTGCTGGCTGTCCTCGATGTTGCAGCCGGTCATGAAGAGGTAGCTCGACACGGCGTGCACGATGCCCTGCTTGTCGGGGCAGGAGAGGGTGAGGACGTACTGCTCAGCGGGGGCGGCGGGGGCGGTGGACTGCTCGTTCATGCGGCCAAGGTTCCCACAGCGGACACCGCCGTGGGCAATCGTCCCGCCGGTCGGACCCCAGGTGCGCCGTCAGAACCTGTGTCACGCGGAGCGCGTCAGGATCCGCAGCACTTCGAGGGTTCTCGGCGCCTCGTCCGGGTCCTCCCCGTCGCCCGCCGCCAGGCGTACGTGCGCGTCGCGCGCCGCGTGGACCGCCTCGGGCCACCCGGGGTGCTGCAGATAGGCGGAGACCATCGCGTCGGGCCCGACCTCGTGCATGATCCGCAGGACCCGCAGCACGGCCGTGTCCACGAGGGCCGCCTCCTGCGGGTCGCGGAAGATCGTGCCGACGTACTTCTCGGCGGACCAGTTGTCGAGCCAGGTGTCCTCGACGAGGCGGTACACGGCGTCGGTCACGTCCCCGTACTCCTCGCGCCCCGCGAGCCAGCACTCCCGCTGGAATTCGGGGTCGGAGAGCATGTGCAGCGCCGAGCGCACGTTGCTGCGCCAGCGCCACCACGGCATGTCGTTGGTCGGCATACCGCCCATGGTGCTGGAGCGACGGCCGCGACGGGAAGACTTCTCCGAACCTTGCACGGTCATGGATCGTACGTTCCCACCCCGCGCACGCGAACCGGACCCCGCCCGTTCACCGTCATGTCACTGTCCGTTGAGAACGTGTCACTCCACGGTTGGCCGCGCAACGGAATCGTGCAGGGACATGACCGGCCGGCGACGCACCTTCCTCCCCCGCCCCACCCGAACCGCTCTGCTCTCCGCGGCAGCCGTGGCGGCGAGTACGTCCCTGATATCCGGTTGCGGGGTCATCCCTGGCACCACGGGGGGTTCCAGGGATGCCCCGATCACCGTCATGACCTGGGCACCCGAGAAGACCAAGGCGACCAACAAGCCGGGCGTCCCCGCCATGGCGCAGGCCTACGCGCGCTGGGTCAACGCGCACGGCGGCCTCGACGGCCACGAGCTCAAGGTCCTCACCTGCAACGACCACAACGACACGGTGGGCGCCGCCGACTGCGCGCGCGAGGCGGTCGACAACGACGTGGCCGCGGTCGTCGGCGCCTACAGCCAGCACGGCAGCTCCTTCCTCGCCCCGCTGGAGGGCGCCGGGATCCCCTACATCGGCGGCTACGGCATCACCGACGACGAGTTCAGCAGCCCGCTCTCCTACCCGGTCAACGGCGGCGAACCGGCCCTGCTCGCCGGCAACGGCCGACAGCTCGCCGGCCGCTGCGCCCGCGTCTCCCTCGTACGCCCCGACACCCTCGCGGGCGACGAGCTGCCCAAGCTCCTCAACCAGGGGCTCGCCGACGGCCACCACAGGCCCGTCGCGGACATCCGGGCCCCCGAGGACGGCACCGACCTCACCCCGCAGGCCGAGCAGGCCCTGAAGTCCGCGGGCGCCCACGACGGCTGTGTGACGGCGGCGCTCGGGGCGCGCACGGACACCTTCTACGACTCGTTCCGCCGCACCAAGGACGACTATCCGCCGGTCCGGATCTCCTCGGTGCTCGGCAGCGTCGACCAGTCCCTCATCGACCGCACCGGCGGCGCGAGCGGCCCCTACGAAGGGGCGTACGTCACCGGCTGGTACCCCGCGACGGGCGACCCCCGGTGGTCCCAGATGCGGGAGGTCATCCGCGAGCAGGCCTTCGGCGACAACCGGGTCGACCCGGCGGACGCGGGCGTGCAGACGACGTGGATCGCGTACACCGTCCTGAAGCAGGTCGTCGAGTCGCTCGACGGCGGCGACGTGTCGTCCCGCACGCTGCGCCGCGCCCTCGACGGCGGTCTGCGGGTCGAGACGGGCGGCCTCACCCCGCCGCTGAGCTGGCGCTTCGAGGACCTTCTCGCGGCCAGCGAGTTCCCGCGCCTGATCAACTCGGGCGTCACGTTCCAGGTGGTGCGGGACGGGCGGCTCGTCCCGGCCCGCACGGGATTCGTGAACGTGGAGAAGACGCTGGAACAGACGGCTTAGGACGGCTTAGGACAGACATCAGGGCGGGCCCCGAGGCCTGCCTCAGGGCCTGCCTCAGGGGCTGCCCCAAGGTCCGCCCCAGGGCCTGTCGTCCAGGGTCAGAGCTGGGTCCTGTTGCGCTCGGTCAGGCCGTACTTGCGGGCGATCGCGTTCCAGTGGTTCGCGGCCTGCTCCTTGGCGGTCGTCGCCGCGCCGCTCTGCTGGTTGCCCGCGGCGGCCTGCGCGGTGTTGCGGGCGCGGCCCTTGTGGCAGCCCTTCTTGCCGCCCACCTGGTCCGCCCAGGCCGCGTAGTGGTTGTCGGCCGCGGCCGAGGCCTTCCAGGCCTTGTTGAGGGAGGCGGTCAGCTGGTCGTTGGCGGGGAGTTTGTCGACCTTGAGGGCGGCGAGCCGGGTGACGAGGCCGTTGCGCTGCCTGGCCGCGTCGCGCAGGTCCTTGGCCGACTTGCCGAGGTTCTGGCACTTCCCGACGTTGCGTACGGCGGCGATCACCATGTCACGGCTGTTGTTGCTGTCGGCCAGGAGCTTGTCCAGGGCGACGGCCTGGTCCTTGACGGGGTCGGCGGTCGGCGAGGGCCGCTCGTCGGGCCCGGAGGACGCGGAGACGGACTGACCGGCGTCTTCCTTGTCGTCGTCACCGCCACCGGAGCTGAGGAGGGCGCCCGCCCCGATGCCGACCACGGCGATGCCGACGCCGACGGCGGCGATCAGCGGCACCTTCGAACCGGTGCGGCCGCCGCGCCGGCCACCGCCGCCGTGACCGCTCCCGCCCGGCTCGGGCAGGGGCGCGGGGGCGGGGCCCTGGGCCTGAACGCGGGGCATCTGCTGGGTGGAGGCGGGGCCTTCGGCCTCCGGCTCGGTGCGGAAGAGGCTGTCGAACTCGGCGGGCGGCTGCCGGTCGCCGGGGGCGCCGGGGCGGATGCCGTAGGGGGCCGCGGCGGGCTCGGGCGGGGCGCCGTGGCCCGGGGCATGGCCTGCGGGGGCGTGGCCTGCGGGGTTCGTGGGGGCGTTTCCACCCGGTATGGGGGTGATGAACTGGGTGGGGTCGCTGTCCGACGCGGCGCCGGACATGGCGCCGGGCATGGCGCCGGGCATCGGCGTACCGGTACGGCCCAGGAACTGCGTGGCGTCGGCGGCGGGAGCCTCGGGCGGCAGCGCGCCGGGGGTCACCGGAGGTATGTACTGGGTGGCCCCCTCGTCCGCCGCGGACGGGGCGGCGGGCACCGGGGGTATGTACTGCGTGGCCTCGCTGTCGGACGGCGCGCCCGGCGCGGCGACGGGCGGCAGCGGCATGCTCGGCGGGGTGGTCACGGCGGCGGGCAGCTCCTGTGCCTGCCTCGGCGCGGCGGGCGGCAGGGGCTGCCCGGTCTGGGGCGCGGCGTGCGCGCCCGGTCTCGAAGGCGGCGCGGCATGGGCGCCGTACGCCTGCTGCGGCGCAGCGTGGGAGCCGTGCGCCGCCTGCGCCCCGTGCGCGCCCTGGCCGCCGTAGGACGGGTCGCCGTGGGCGGGCCGGTCCTGAGCGGGCCGGTCCTGGGCGGCGTGCGCGCGGTGCGCGCCGTGGCCGGGCTGAGCCTGCGGGCCGGAGTGTCCCGGCTGACCCGGGTGAGCCTGCGGGCCGGGGTGTCCCGGCTGACCCGGGTGAGCCTGCGGGCCGGGGTGTCCCGGCTGGCCCGGGTAGCCCTGCTGGCCCTGTCCCGGCTGCATCGGCTGACCCTGCTGACCCTGCTGGCCCTGCTGACCGGCGGCGTAGTCGGGCTGCTGCCCCGCGCCGTACGCCTGGCCGCCGTAACTCTGGCCGCCATGCCCCTGACCGCCGTAGCCCTGGTCCCCGTAGCCCTGCTGCCCGTAGCCCTGGCCGCCGTACGCCTGCGGGCCGTAGCCAGGACCGCCGTACTGCTGGGCCTGGGCTTGGGCCTGGGCAGGGTCGGGGGCCGTGCCCTCCGCGGGAAGCGGCTGGGCGGGGGTCTGCTGGGGCGGCGCGCCCCACTCCTGGCCCTGGCCGGGCGGCGGTCCGGCCGTCTCGGGCCCCCAGGGTTCGCCCCACGGGCTGCCGCCCGCCGGGGCACTGTGCCGGCCCGCGGTGCCGGGGAACAGCGGCTCGCTGCCGTCAGCGGGCAGCACGACGCCCTCGTGGGCGGGCCGGTCCGCAGGTTGCTGCGGATCGGAGGAAGCAGCGCCCTGACCGCTCTGCTGCGTCACCGGGACTCCTACACATGGGGGACCTACGGAACCGTCGGGTCACGCTACCGGGTCCCCACATCCCTCTGCCACGCAGCTCAGAACGCCGCCCCGCGCCGGGCGGCGGCAGTAACGGAACCGCCTGCCCAGACGCTGTTCAGGGGTGGATCCGCGAGTTCGTCACGCCGCCTGTACGTCGAGGCGCGCCCCGAACTCCCTTACCACCGGCTCCTCCCGGTAGGGCTCCAGCCGGTCCTGGAAGTCCTCCAGGTACTCCGCGCCGCGGTTCGACCGCAGCGTGCCGAGCAGTTCGACGGCTTTCAGGCCCGTATGGCAGGCCTGCTCCACCTCGCGCCGCTGCACCTGCGCCGTGGCCAGCAGGACGAGGCCGATGGCCCGCCGCCGCGCCCGTGTCTCGGGGTGGCCGTCGAGGGACTCCTGGGCGCTGCGCGCCGCCGCGTCGGCCTGCCCCAAGTCCCGGTGACAATGCGCCATTTCATCGGCCAGATATGCGTGGTCGAAGTGCCGGATCCACACCGGGTCGTCGCCCGACGATGCCTCGCCGGATGCCCGGTCCATCGCCTCGACCGCACGGCCCGCCACCACCTGCGTGGCGCGCGCGTCACCGAGCAGCGCGTGCCCGCGCGCCTCCGCCGCGTAGAACATCGCCTGCGCGCGGGGCGTGACCCGGCCGCGCGTCCCTTCCTGGGCGGCCCGCGCCAACTGTGCGATCTCGCGCGGGTTCCCGAGCTGGGCGGCGAGGTGGCTCATGGACGCGGCGAGCACGTATCCGCCGTACCCGCGGTCGCCCGCTGCCTGGGCGAGCCGGAGCGCCTGGATGTAGTAGCGCTGGGCGAGGCCCGGCTGCCCCGTGTCGACCGCCATGTATCCGGCGAGTTCGGTCAGCCGCGCCACCGCGGCGAAGAGCTCGCGCCCGACCGCTTCCCGGTAGGAGCCCGCGAGGAGCCCGGAGACCACGGAGTTGAGGTAGTGCACGACGACCGGCCGCACATGGCCGCTGCCGAACTGGTGGTCCAGCTGCGTCAGCGCCTCCGTCATCGCCTTGACCGCGGCCACGTCCGCCATGCCGACGCGCGGCCCGGCGGACCGCCCGACCTGCGAGTCCGGCGAGGAGATCAGCCAGTCGCGGCTGGGCTCGACGAGCGCGGAGGCGGCCACGGAGGAGCCGGAGAGGAAGTCCCGCCGGCCCACGTCGCTGCGCCACAGCTCGCAGACCTGCTCGATGGCGCCGAGAACGGTCGGCGAGAACTGCAGTCCCACGCCGGAGGCGAGGTTCTTGCCGTTCGCCATGCCGATCTCGTCGATGGTGACGGTGCGGCCCAGCTTGCGGCCGAGCGCCTCCGCGATGATGCCGGGCGCCCGCCCACGCGGCTGCTGACCGCGCAGCCAGCGGGCCACGGACGTCTTGTCGTAGCGCAGGTCGAGACCGTGCTCCGCGCCGCACATGTTGACCCGGCGGGCGAGTCCGGCGTTGGAGCAGCCGGCCTCCTGGATGAGCGCCTGCAGCCTTTCGTTGGGCTGTCGCGCGACGAGCGGCCTTGCGGCCATGGCGTACCCCCTGTGTGCACCGTGGACCATCGGAACGGGCGGCCGCCGTGGACCGCCTCACGATGATCAATGCCCTTGGGGCAAGGCGAAGATGCGCCACAAAAGAAGCAAAAGAAGCCATTAAGAACGACAAGTGCGAATCCGTACGGATCTCTGTACGGACCTGCCGGCCCGCGGGCTTCCTCCGAGGCGTCCTCTGATTGCCCTTGACCTGGCTACCCGCCCCCGGAAGCCAATCCCCACGCGCGCCCCCACCCGTGCACCCATGCGCCCCACTCGCAGGATCGATGCTCCTCCCCCGCCCTCGCGTGCGCCCGTAACCCGAGGTGGCACGGAGAGTTGAGAACTCCGTGGAAGAGACCATCGGAGTCACGTCAGCCGCGCAGATCCCGAAGCAGCGCGGAGAGGCCTTGCTGGACACGGCCGTGCGATATGCGGAGGAGCGGCACTGGGACGTGGTCCCCGGGACCTGGCTCGAGTCCGTCGACGGCGTCGAGCGGTGCTCGTGCGGGGAGAGCGCGTGCGAGGCGCCCGGCGCGCACCCCGCCCGCGAGGACTGGGCGACCCAGGCCACCGGCAGCGCGACCGTGGCCCGACGGCTCTGGCAGAAGCAGGGCAACGCCTCGATCCTGCTCCCCACCGGGCGCACCTTCGACGCGATCGACGTGCCCGAGACCGCCGGGTTCCTCGCGCTCGCCCGCATGGAGCGGATGGAGCTCACGCTCGGCCCGGTGACCTGCACCCCCGACCGGCGCATGCAGTTCTTCGTGCTGCCCGGCGCCGCCGCCAAGGTCCCCGACCTCGTCCGCAGGCTGGGCTGGCCCCCGGCCGCCATCGACCTGATCTCCTTCGGCGAGGGCACCTACGTCGCCGCTCCCCCGACCCGCTACGGCGCCATCGGCGCTGTCCAGTGGGCCTGCCGCCCCACCGCCGCCAACCGCTGGCTGCCGGACGTCGAGGAGATCATCTCGCCGCTGGCCTACGCGTGCGGCAGGGAAGCGCGCCGCTGAGTCCCGCCGGGGCCACCGCCGTCGTATCGTGCGGACACGACGAGAGCGGCGGAGGGCGAAGCGGTGACCGAGGCGGCGGTACGGGTCCAGGGGCTCTGGAAGCGGTTCGGCGAACAGGTCGCGGTGGCCGGGATCGATCTCAGCCTCCCCGCGGGCAAGTTCATCGGCCTGGTCGGCCCCAACGGCGCCGGCAAGACCACCACGCTCTCCATGGTCACCGGCCTGCTCAGGCCCGATCAGGGCACCGTCGAGGTCGTCGGTCACGACGTGTGGCGCGACCCCGTCGAGGTCAAAGCCCGCATCGGCGTGCTCCCCGAGGGCCTGCGCCTCTTCGAGCGGCTCTCCGGCCGCGAACTCCTCGCGTACACCGGCAGGCTGCGCGGTCTGCCGGGCGCCGAGGTCGACAAGCGCGCCACCCAGCTCCTCGACGTACTCGGCCTCGCGGGCGCCCAGCACAAACTCGTCGTCGACTACTCGACCGGCATGCGCAAGAAGACCGGCCTCGCCGCAGCGCTCCTCCACAACCCCGAAGTCCTCTTCCTGGACGAGCCGTTCGAAGGGGTGGACCCCGTCTCCGCCCAGACCATCCGCGGCGTCCTGGAGCGCTACACCGCGTCCGGCGCCACCGTCGTCTTCTCCTCCCACGTCATGGAGCTCGTCGAGTCGCTCTGCGACTGGGTCGCCGTCATGGCCGCCGGCCGCATCCGCGCGCACGGCACGCTCGCGGAGGTACGGGGTGCGGCGCCCTCCCTGCAGCAGGCGTTCCTCGAACTCGTCGGGGCCGGGCGCCGCGACACGGGCTCCGACCTCGACTGGCTGGGCGGCGGCGCCCGATGACCGCGCCCCTGCCGCTGCCGGGCACCCCGCCCCACGCCCCCGCCCCGCCGGCTTCTCCCTCTCCTCCTCCGGCGGGCGTCACCCGGGTCTTCGTACGCCTGAAGCTGTCCCTCCTGCGCAACGGCCTGCGCCAGTCCGCGGGCCGCCGCGCCGCATACATCGCCTCCGTCGTCCTCTCGCTCCTCTTCGCCGCGCTCCAGCTCCTCGGCCTCATCGCGCTGCGCGGCAGCACCCACGCCGCCACCGTCTGCGTCCTGCTCACCGCGGTGCTCGCCCTCGGCTGGGCCGTCATGCCGCTCTTCTTCCCCAGCGGCGACGAGACCCTCGACGCGACGCGCCTGGTGATGCTGCCGCTGCGCCCCCGCCCTCTCGTCCGGGCGCTGCTCGTCGCCTCCCTCGTGGGCATCGGACCGCTGTTCACGCTCAGCCTCGCGGCCGGCGCCGCGGTCGCCCTGGCCCACGGCGCGGCGGCGGCCGTCACCGGCGTCCTCGCCGCCGCCCTCACCCTGCTGGTCTGCGTGGCGCTGGCCCGTGCGGTCGCCGCCGCCAACATCCGCCTCCTCACCAGCCGCAAGGGGCGCGACCTCGCGGTCCTGAGCGGCCTCGTCATCGCCATCGGCGCGCAGGTCGTCAACTTCGGCGCGCAGCGGCTCGGTTCGGCCGGGCTCGGCACGCTCGACCCGGCGGCGGACGTCGTCCGCTGGATCCCGCCCGCCGCGGCGCTGGGCGCGGTGGACTCGGTGAGCGACGGCGCGTACGCCCGGGGCGCGGCCCAACTCGTGCTCTGCGCCGGGGCCCTTGCCGCCCTCCTCACGCTCTGGCAGCACAGCCTGACCCGTCTGATGACGTCGCCGGACGGTTCGACGCTCGCGGCAGCCGCACCGGACAAGGGCACCTCCCGCACTTCGGGCGCCCTCGCCGGCGTGCTGCCCGCCGGGCGCACCGGCACGGTCATGGAGCGCAGCCTGCGGTACGTCTGGCGCGACCCGAAGACCAAGGCGGCCTGGGTGACCTCCCTGGCCATCGGCCTGATCGTGCCGGTCTTCAACGCGCTGCAGGGCACCGGGTCCGTCTACTTCGCGTGCTTCGCGGCGGGGATGCTCGGGGTCCTGATGTACAACCAGTTCGGCCAGGACACGTCGGCCTTCTGGATGGTGGCGATGACGATCTCCTCGCCGCGCGACGCGTACGTGGAGCTGCGCGGCCGGGCCCTCGCGCTGCTGCTCATCACCCTCCCGTACGCCACGCTGGTCACCGTCCTGACGACGGCGATGCTCGATGACTGGCCCGCCGTGGCGGAGGTCCTCGGCCTCTCCTTCGCGCTGCTCGGCGCGATGCTGGCCACCGGCGCGTGGTCCTCGACCCGCTTCCCGTACTCGATCCCGCAGGAGGGCTACAAGAACGTGGCCCCCGGTCAGGCGGGGCTCGCCTGGATCTCGATCTTCGGCGGGATGGTCGCCGCGGCCCTGCTGTGCGCCCCGGTCCTGGCCGTCACGATCTGGCTGCACGCCTCGGGCGCGGCCTCCTGGACCTGGCTGCTGCTCCCCCTGGGCACGGCGTACGGCGCGGTGGTCACGGAGCTGGGTCTCCGTCTCGCGGCCCCACGCCTGGCGCGGCGCCTGCCGGAGATCCTCACGGCGGTGAGCAGGGGCTGAGGAGCCCGCTGTCCTGCGCTCCCGCTCCCGCTCCCGCTCCCGCTCCTGGAACGCAGGCGACCCGCGAGCCGTGGTTCCTGCCGCGCCGGGCGGACCGGGCGGAGGAAGCCGGCCGGACGTACCGGCGGCTCGCGGGTCGGGTGACTGCTTGGGTTTGGGCCGGCTGCACGCTCGTCTCACGCGCTGGTCCGGCACCGCACTGGGTGTGGTGGCAGGCCGCTAGCCCGCAGCCACCTCTCGCGTCCGCAATGAAATCACTGCCGGATCACCTCCTTTCTTCGAGTGCTCAACACCCTAGGAAGAGGCGCGGAGCCGCTCAACCGGTTTTTCGGGAACGCGGATCCCGGCACGTGCGCGCCGCGGATCCCGGCACGTACGTGGCGTGCGTCCCGGACGTGCGCGCGTCAGGCCCGGCAGCGCAGCATCTCCAGCGGCGGGTGGGCGAGAGCGTCGGCCCAGAAGTCCGCGCCGTACTCCTCGATCCCGGCCTCGGACACCTCCACGGGCACCCAGGTCAGCTCGGTGAACCCGGCCGCCCGCAGGCACTTCTCGTAGACGTCGCGGCGCGGGACCACGCCGAGGATGCTGATCGGCTCCGGGTCGAGGAGGGCCGTGACCCGCACCCGCGGCCCCGCCTCCAGTTCCTCCCCGGTCGGCTCGCAGCGGAAGCCGTACCTGTCCAGGGACGGGCAGTCGAAGCGGTAGTCGGGGTTCTGGGCGAACACGAAGAACTCGCCGCCCGGCGCCAGGCTCCGGTGGATGTTGCGGCACATGCGCTCAAGGGCCGCGACATCCTCGGCGTAGTTGAGGCACTGCACGCCGAGCGCGATGTCGAAGGGCCGTTCCGGAGCCCGCAGTGCGGCCACGTCGCCGACCTCGTAGCGCAGCCCCAGCGGTTCCTGGCGCTCCATCTCCCGGGCGACGGCGATCATCTCCGAGGAGATGTCGACCCCCAGGACGTCCGCGGCGCCGCGCCGCTTGAACTCCCTGCTGTAGAAGCCCGTTCCGCAGGCCAGATCGAGGATCGTCCTGCCCCGCACGTCCCCGACCATGCCCAAGAAGCTCGGCACCTCGCCGTGCCGGATCAGCGGCAGGGCCTTGAAGCCCTCGAATGCCTCGCCGATACCGTCGTACTGCTGCACGCTCATCGCCGTCAGACCTTCCCCGTGGTTCGCGTAAGTGATCCCGGCGCAGTCTTCCCTCACCCCCGCCGCACGCCGTACTGGCAGAACCTACGAATACTGGGGGCTCCTCCTGGCCGTATCTTCGGGTGAATCCGAACCGCCCGGGGCGACAGGTCCGCGCAACGATTTCTCTGTCACTTTCCGGGAACTACCTGTGGGGTGCGTCACGTTCCAGTTGAATGATCTGACGTGCGGTACAGGCGGACAGCGCAGCTCATGCAGTACAGGCAGCTCATGAGGACGAGGACACGGCCTGCAGGGGGTTCCAGGTGAGTGCTTCGCGACAGAGCGGAACTACCGACGAACTGGGTCCTGAAGAACCGGAGCCGGGCAGTGCCGAGTTGCTCGCGGCGCTGCTCGACGGGATGGACGCGGCGTTGTGCGCGTTCGACGCCGACGGTGTCGTGACGCACTGGAACCGCGAGGCCGAGCGGATCCTCGGCTGGTCGGCGGCGGAGGCCGTCGGGCGGCGGGGCTTCACCGGCTGGGCGGTACGGGCGGCGGATGCCGGTGACATCGAGGAGCGGCTGCTCGCGGCGATGGACGCGGCGGGCCGGCAGGTGCACGAGTTCGCGCTGGTCACCAAGGACGGCGGCCGGGTGCTCGTGCGGATGCAGTCGGCGTCCGTGCGGGGCGGCGACGGCAAGGCCGCGGGGATGTACTGCGCCTTCAGCGAGGTGCACGCCCAGATCGACCTGGAACGGTCCATCGCCCTGAGCGAGGCGCTCTTCGAGAACGCCACGTGGGGTGTCGTCCTCGTCGACGCGGACCTCCGGCCCGCCGTCGTGAACGAATACGCCGCCCGCGCCTTCGGCGTCGGGCGCACCGCCGTCCTCGGGCGCCCGCTGGCCGACCTGCTCGGGCAGGGCGTCGAAGAGCTGGAGAGCGCGCTGACCCACGTGCTGGCCGAGGGGGCGCCGCCCGCCCCCGCCGAGCTGTGGGTGTCGGTACGGGCGGCCGGGGCGGGCCGGGACGACGGGGCCGAACGGCGCTGCTGGCGCAGCGGGTTCCTGCGCCTGGCGTCGCCGCTCGCCGAGGAGCCCGTACCGCTGGGCGTCGGCTGGCTCTTCCTCGACGTGACGGAGGCCAAGCAGAGCGAGCAGGTGGCCTCGCAGCTGCGGTTCCGCTCCCAGCAGCTGCACCGGGCCGCGCGGGCCGCCGCCGAGTGCGAGGACCCGACGGAGGCGGCCACCGTCCACCTGGACTTCGCCCTCGCCGGGTTCGCCGACCACGCGCTGGTGGACCTGCTGGCCGCTGAGACGCCGGTACGGCTGGTACGGGTCGCCGCGACGCCCGCGGGGCCGCCGGGGCCCTGCCTGCCCGTCGCCATGGCGGGCATCCCCGTGCGCTACCCCGAGGGGCACCCCGCGCCCCAGTCCGTGGAACGCACCGGGTCGGTGCGGGCCAGCGCGGGCACGGCGGCCACGCCGGAGCGGGTACGGGAGTGGGCGGCGGCCCGCCAGTGGCCCGAGGACTCCGTCCACGCCCTCTGCGTCGTGCTGCGCAGCCGGGCTCGGACGCTGGGTGTGGTGACGTTTCTGCGGGGGGCGGGGCGGGGGCAGTTCGACGGGGTGGACGCGGCTTATGCGGAGAGTGTGGCGGCGCGGGTCGCTGTGTCGCTGGACTTGGCGGAATCTCTTGGGGGGCGGTGAGTTTCCGCTCCGCGGGGGGTGCGTGGGGGGCCGGGGGGGCCGGTGACTTTCCGCTCCGCGGGGGGTGCGTGGGGGTCCGGGGGGGCCGGTGGCTTTCCGCTCCGCGGGAGGTGTGTGGGGGTCTGGGGCCCGGGGGCCGGTGACTTTCCGCTCCGCGGGGGGTGTCTGGGTGTCTCGTCTTGTCCTCCGCTTGCCCCTGCGGGTGCGGACAGGACCGCCGCTTCGCGGCGGAGTCATCCCACCCACCCACCCGTTTGCCCCGCGACGTATGGCGGGAGTAGGGGCGGGGTGGGTGGGATCGCTCCTTGGCGGGCGGCGGGCGGCGGGAGTGTGGGCAGCAGGGACGAGGGCGGGCGGCTGGGTGGGGATCGGCCCTCGGCGCCCGGAAGCAGGGGCGGGGTGGGCAGGGATCCCCTCGCACCGGGTGACGGAGAAAGGGCGGGTGGGTGGGGATCGGACCTCAACGGCCGGAAGCCAGGGCAGGGAGGGCGGGGATCGCCTCGCAGCGGGTGACGGGGAAAGGGCGGGTGGGTGGGGATCGGCCCTCGGCGGGTGGGCGGAGGTTGGGGCGAGCCGCGACGGTCGGCGGGTGGGCGGAGGTTGGGGTGAGACGCGGCGGTCGGCCGTGGGGGATTCCGAAGCGGGTTGCGGGGGTTGAGGGGGCCGGGTCCTCACACCGCGTGCAGCGCCAGTGTGGGTGACAGCCTTGCCGCTCGTACCGCGGGGTACAGCCCCGCCACCGTGCCGATCGCCAGAGTCGCTCCGAAGCCGCCCGCCATGGCCCAGGGCGGGACCACCCACGGCAGGTCGCCGGAGACCGCGTACGCCGCCGTCGCCGCCGCGCCGAGCGCCACGCCCGCCATGCCGCCGAGGCCCGACAGCATCAGGGACTCCGTCACGAACTGGATGCGGATCTGGCCGCGGGTCGCGCCCAGCGAGCGGCGCAGGCCGATCTCGTAGCGGCGCTCCAGAACCGAGATGATCATGGTGTTGGCTACGCCGACCCCGCCCACGAGCAGCGCGATGCCGCCGAGCCCGAGCAGCAGCGTGGAGAACGCCCCCTCCGTCGCCGCCTTCGCGCGGAGCGCCGACGACGGGTCGGTGACCTGGACGTTGCGCGGGTTCTCCGGGTCGATGGACGGGGCGAGGAGCTTGCGTACGTCGCCCACGGAGGCGTCGGTGGAGCGTTCGTACACCGACGTCGGGTGGCCGTCGAAGCCGAGCAGCTTCTTCGACGCGTCCCAGCCGGTCAGCGCCGACCGTTCGATGTCGGGCGCGAGGGGCAGCGGGTCGAGGATGCCGATGACGGTGAAGTACCGGTCGTCGATCCAGACCTGCTGTCCGGGTGAGGTGATGCCGAGGCGCTCCGCCGCGACGTGGCCGAGGACCACCGACGGATAGCGGCTGTTCGCCGCGTTGAACCAGGTGCCGTGCGCCGTCCCGCCGCGCAGTACCTTCAGCAGCCCCTCCGTGGCGGCCCGCACCGCGATGCCGCCTGTCTCGTCCTCGGGGATCTTCTCGCTGCGCCGTACGGAGCGTTCGAGGTCACCGGTGGCGCCGACGTCCTCGACCCCCTCGACGCGCCCGGCCCGGCCCGCGGCGTCCTCGGGGAGAGACACCTTCTCGCCGGAGAACATCGCCTCGCCCGGCGAGGCGATGAGCATGTTGGTGCCCAACTCGTCCAGTTCGTTCATGAGTTGGGCCTTGCTGGAGGATGAGATGCCGACTACTGCGACCATGGTCGCGATGCCGATGGCGATGCCGAGCGCGGACAGGACGACCCGTACGGGACGGCTGCGCAGACCGGCCGAGCCGACGTGCAGGACGTCGCGGGGGCTCAGCCGCGCCGCCTTCAGAGCGCGCCCCGCCTTCGTGCGCCTACGGGCCGTCACGCCGCCACCCCCGCGCCCCGCGTGTCCGCGACGACCTGTCCGTCCCGGATCCGTACCTGCCGGGGCAGCCGTTCGGCGATCTCCGTGTCGTGGGTGATGACGGCGATGGTCGCGCCCTCCGCGTTGAGGTCGTGCAGCAGGGCCATGACGGTCTCGCCGGATTCGGAGTCGAGCGCGCCGGTGGGTTCGTCGGCGAGCAGCAGGTCGGGTTCGCCGACGACCGCGCGGGCGATGGCGACGCGCTGTTTCTGACCGCCGGACAGTTCGTGCGGGCGGTGCCCCATGCGGTCGGCGAGGCCGACGCGCTCCAGTGCGTACGCGGCCCTGCGGCGCCGTTCGGCCCGCGAGAGGCCGGAGTAGAGCAGTCCCTCGGCGACGTTGTCGCGGGCGCTGATGCCGGGGACGAGGTGGAACGCCTGGAAGACGAAGCCGATGTGCCGGGCACGGAGCGCGGAGAGGCTGCGGTCGGTGAGCGCGGCGACGTCGTGCCCGGCGATGGCGACGGAGCCCGCGGTCGGCCGGTCGAGGGTGCCGACGATGTGCAGGAGGGTGGACTTGCCGGAGCCGGACGGGCCGACGATGGCGAGGAGTTCGCCGGCGGCGACGGTGAGGTCGACACCGCGGAGGGCGGCGACACCGCCCGGGTACTCCTTGGTCACGCCCCGCAAATCGACGACGGGGTACGGGACTTCGGGGCTGCTCCGGACTTCGGGGCTGCTCCGGACTTCGCGGCTGTTCGGCACGTCGGGGCTGTTGCTGTTCGGGGCGGCGGAACCAGGCGGGGCCTCGGAACCGGACGGGACTTCGATGTCGTTCATACCTTCGGCACCCCGACCTTCGCGCCCTCCCGTAGCCCGTCGCCGCTGACCTCGACCCGGCCCTGCCCGAACATGCCGAGCCGGACCTTGACGTCGCGGGTGCGGCCGCCCTCGACGACCTGGACGCCGAACCCGCCGCCGGGCAGCGCGAGAAGCGCGTTGACCGGTACGGACAGGACGTCCTTGCGGGTCTCGCCGGTGAGGTTGACGGTGACCGGGGACTGGTCGAAGCCGTCGACCTTGCCGGGGTCGTCGAAGGTGACGGTGACGGGGACCTTGGGGGTCTTGTCGTTCGGGTCGTCGCCGGGCTTGGCGGTCCTGCCGACGGACGCGACCTCGCCGTCGACCGTGGTGCCGTCCGGGAGCGTGACGGTGACCTTCGTGCCCTTCTTCGCCGAGCCGCCTTCCGCCACGTCGAGTTCGACGCGTACGACCCGTTCGGAGCCGGTCGTCGAGAGCACGGGTCTGCCCGGCGCGAGCTGATCGCCCGCGCTCGCCCCGGCGGACTTCACGCGGACCGCGGACGGCTGGAAGGAGATCTGCTCCGGTCCGACGCGCCCGGTCCGCTTGCGGTCGTGGGCCTTCTGCCAGAGCTTGACGGCAGCCGCCGTGCCGTCGGTGTAGGTGTCGTCGACGGCGAGCCCGGCCCCGTACCCGAGCGCCACCAGGTTCTCTTCGAGCTGGCGCACGTCGTTGCCCTTGTCGCCGGGCTTCAGCGTGCGGTACATGGGCTCGGTGCCGTACATGAGGCGGACGGGGGCACCGTTCACCTCGTAGAGCCGCCCGTCGCGCCGGACGGTGGAGCCGGTCTCGGCGCACCACGTCAGGGTGCCGGTGGTACCCGCGTTGACCTTGCGTTCCTTGGCGTAGCCGAGGGTGCCGTCGACCTGGGTGCCGCTGCTGAGGTCGCCGCGCTCGACATCGGCGGTGGCGGGCGGCAGGCCCGCTGCCCGGTGGCTGGACTCCTCCTTGCCGCCCGCGTCGGCGAGCGCGGTGACGGCTATCCCGCCGCCGGTGACGGCGAGCAGGGCGACGACGGTGGAGACGACCGCGGTGCGGCGCCTCATCCGACGATGCCCTTGCACGCCTCGGCGGCCTTCTCCATCTTCTTGGCCTCGGCGCCCTTGGGCATGGGCTGGGCCTGCATCGCGCCACCGTCGAACTTGGGGTCGGGCATGTTGTAGCCGTTCTTGCGCATGCACTGGGCGTACTTGAGCATCTTGTCCTTGTCGGCCTGCGAGGTGCCGCCGCCCTTGGAGCCGCCTCCCATGCCGCAGTCCTTCATGGCGGCCTGCATCTTCTCCTTGCTCATGTCACCGCCGATGGTGATGCCGCGGGCGTCCTGGCCGGACTTCGGCTCGGCCACCTTCAGGCCGTGCTTGCGCAGGCACTCGCGCTCCTTGAACGCCTTGTCGGCGTCGGCGCCCTTGCCGCCGTCGGCGCTGTCCGACGAGCCGGAACCCGAGCCGGACCCGGAGTCCGAGCCTGAGTCCGAGCCGGAGTCGTTCGAGCAGGCCCCGGCGAACAGGGCGAGTGCGGCGAAGGCTGACGCGACGGCCACCAAGCGGCTTCGGGTCGTACGGGCGGTCCTCATGTGGCTTCCCCTTACATCTGGACAGCTGGCGTGACGGACGCGCACAGGCTCGCGGGAAGCCGGGTTTCGTTTCTCTCAACGGGGACGCTTACACCGGCGAAAGGTCACTCTCAGGTACACAGGGCCCCATGCGCGTACTGCTGGTGGAGGACGAGGAATTCCTGGCCGAGATGATCGCCGAGGGGCTGCGCCGCGACGCGCTCGCCGTCGACGTCGCGGCCGACGGCCTGACCGCGCTGCGCAAACTCCAGCTCGGCGAGTACGACGTGCTCGTCCTCGACCGCGACCTGCCGGGCGTGCACGGCGACGAGGTGTGCCGCCGCGTCGTCGAGCAGCGCCTGCTGACCCGGGTCCTGATGCTGACGGCGTCGGGCACGGTGCGTGACCGGGTGGCGGGTCTGGGGCTCGGCGCGGACGACTACCTCACCAAGCCGTTCGCGTACGACGAGCTGCTCGCCCGCGTCCTGGCCCTCGGCCGCCGCGCGCGCCCCGCGCTGCCGCCGGTGATCGAGCGGGCGGGCCTGGTCCTGGACACCGCGCGCCGCCAGGCCAGCCGGGAGGGGCGGCATCTGTCGCTGTCCCGGAAGGAGTTCGCGGTCCTTGAGGCGCTGCTGCGGGCGGACGGCGCGGTGGTCAGCGGCGAGGACCTGATCGAGCAGGTCTGGGAGGAGGACACCAGTTACCGCACCAACGCGGTCCGGGTCACCCTCTCCAAGCTCCGCGCGAAGCTGGGCGAGCCGCCGGTGGTGGAGACGGTGCCGGGCGCCGGGTACCGGATCGCGGGGCGGTCGCTGTGACGCGGCGGCCCGTCCGTGCGCCGGTGGGGGTGCGGATGAGCGGCGAGCGGTCCCGCCTGACCGCTCTGTACGGAGGGCTGCTCGTGCTGGCCGGGGCGCTGCTGACCGGGCTCGTGTACCTGCTCGTGCAGCAGGGCCTGTACACGTCGATCAGCACGGCGGTGACCACGGCCGTGCCGCGGGGACCCGTCCCGCCCTGGAACGTGCCGATGCCGGTGAGCTCCGCGGTGCCCGCCCAGCGCCTCGACGGCGTGCCGGCGGACGTCGGGAAAGGTCTCGCGGTGACGAGGATCAGCGATCTGGCGGGCGAGGCCGCGCTCAGCCGCCTCCTCACCGTGTCCGTGATCGTCTTCACCGCGTACGCCGTCCTGTCGATCGCCCTCGCCTGGTGGATGGCGGGCCGGGTGCTCCGCCCGGTGGCCGTGATCACCGGGACCGCCCGCCGTCTGTCGGGGGCCAATCTGCACGAGCGGATCGCGCTGGACGCGCCGCCCGGCGAGCTGAAGCAGCTCGCCGACACCTTCGACGCGATGCTCGACCGGATAGAGCGGCTCGTCGGCGCGCAGCAGCGGTTCGCGGCCAACGCGGCGCACGAGCTGCGCACTCCGCTGGCGGTGCAGCGGGCGGCGGCGGAGATCGGGCTCGCCGGCGCTCCCGACGCGGAGCGGGTGGCGAGGATCCGTACGAAGCTGATCTCCGTCGCCGACGACAGCGAGCACCTCATCGAGGGGCTGCTGCTGCTCGCCGCGTCGGAGCAGGGCCTGGAGCGGCGCGAGCCGGTCGCGGTGGACGTCCTCGCGCACGCCGTCGCGGACGGTCTCTCCGAAGAGGCCGCCCGGCGTGCGGTCACCGTGGCGGTACGTGCGGATCCGCTGACGGTGGAGGGCGACGGCGTCCTGCTCGACCGGCTGGTCCACAACCTCGTGGCGAACGCGGTGCGCTACAACGCTCCGCAGGGCCGGGTGAGCGTCGTCGTCAGCGGCGACGGCACGCTGGAGGTCGCCAATACGGGGCCGCAGGTGCCGCCGGACACCGTCCCGCACCTCTTCGAACCCTTCCGGCGGCTGGCGGAGCGCACCCATGCGCGCGGGGAGGGCGCCGGGCTCGGCCTGTCCATCGTGGCGGCCATCGCGCGGGCGCACGACGCGGAGGTCCTGGCGGAGGCGAACGGGGCGGGCGGCGGGCTCACCGTACGGGTGCGGTTCGCGGGGGCCGAGGGCTCTCGTACGGGTGCGGGGTCCAAGGGCTCTCGTACGGGTGCGGGTGCCGGGGCTTGAGGAGGTCCGGCCCGGACGGACGCGGGTGCCGAGGGGGTGAGAGGTCCGGCCCGGACGGACGCGGCTCAGTGCCGGTAGAAGATGCGGTCGCTGTACTCCTGGAAGATGCGGCCGTTCCAGTCGTGGCCGCCGTCCACGTTCCCCGACCTCAGGACGGGCGGCTGGCCGCCGCGCGCGGCGAGCTGCTCGATGGCGGCGGCGGTCATGGCCTGCACCAGCGCGTTGGTGACCACGCTGGAGGCGGGCCCGAACGGAGCATCGACCCCGTCGAGGCTCAGTTCGGCGTCGCCTACCCCGATCTTGGAGTCGACCACCACGTCGCAGTGGTCCTTGAGGAAGGTGCCGGAGACGTGCCGCGACCTGGTCTGCGACGCGTACGCCACCGAGGTCACGCCGATGACCTTCAGGCCGAGGGCGCGGGCGTTCATGGCCATCTCCACGGGCAGCGAGTTCCGCCCGGAGAGCGAGATGATCACGAGTACGTCGCCGGGGCGGGCCGGCGAGGAGTCGAGGACGGCGCCCGCGAGGCCGTCGACCCGCTCCAGGGCGGAGCCCAGCGTGGCGGGCATGACGTCGACGCCGACCACGCCGGGGACGGCGAGGAGGTTGATGAGGGCGAGGCCGCCCGCGCGGTAGACGACGTCCTGCGCGGCGAGCGAGGAGTGTCCGGCGCCGAAGGCGAAGAGGCGGTTGCCGGACTCCACCGCGTCGGCGAGCAGGGTGCCCGCGTCGGCGACGTTCCCGGACTCCTCGTCGCGGACCCGCTGCAGCAGACCGATGGCGGCGTCGAAATACTGACCTGCAAGCTTGCTCTCGCTCTTCGAGCTCATTCGCATCACGTTGCGGTCTGGACCAGTGCCGTGTCAACACCGTCGCGGGCCGGTCCCGGGCGGGAATTCCACCGGCGCGGCACGGTTGTCAGTGGTATGCGTCAGAATTGAGGGCAGGGCCAGCGCACGAGCGAATTCTGAGGGGCACCCATGTCGGGGCTGATTGACACCACTGAGATGTATTTGCGCACCATCCTCGAACTCGAGGAGGAAGGTGTGGTCCCCATGCGCGCCCGGATCGCCGAGCGGCTCGACCAGAGCGGACCGACGGTGAGCCAGACCGTGGCGCGCATGGAGCGCGACGGCCTGGTGGCGGTCGCCAGCGACCGGCACCTGGAGCTCACCGAGGAGGGCCGCCGCCTGGCCACCCGCGTGATGCGCAAGCACCGCCTGGCGGAGTGCCTGCTCGTCGACGTGATCGGTCTTGAGTGGGAGCAGGTGCACGCCGAGGCCTGCCGCTGGGAGCACGTGATGAGCGAGGCGGTGGAGCGCCGCGTCCTCGAGCTCCTGCGCCACCCCACCGAGTCGCCGTACGGCAATCCGATCCCGGGCCTCGAGGAGCTGGGCGAGAAGGACGGCGCGGACCCGTTCCTGGACGAGGGCATGGTCTCCCTGTCGGAGCTCGACCCGGGCTCCGAGGGCAAGACGGTCGTCGTGCGCCGCATCGGCGAGCCGATCCAGACGGACGCCCAGCTGATGTACACGCTGCGGCGGGCCGGCGTTCAGCCGGGCTCCGTGGTGAGCGTGACGGAGTCGGCGGGCGGCGTGCTCGTGGGGAGCAGCGGCGAGGCCGCGGAGCTCACCGCGGAGGTCGCGTCGCACGTCTTCGTCGCCAAGCGCTGAGCCGCGCGCCTTCGGCGGCCGTCCTTGACGGCCGTCGTCGGTGGTCGGCACCGGCGTGCCGGTGTCGCCGTCCGGCCGTCCGTCGGCGTACCCGGGTCCTCCCGGACCACTCCCGGAGCACTGTCGGAGCGCCGACGGAGCACTGAGGTCAACTCCCATGACTGGAGGGGCAGTTGACAAGGATCCACGATCTCCGCCAGATCTTGCGGAATCCAAGATTCAGTGTGCGGAATCGCAGCGCGCGAGCGTTTTGCGTGCGAGGCTGTCGCGAGAGGCATATGACCTGAGGGCTCTTGACCGTGTCGGCACCAGGTCTGGCCGCACGGCCGGAGAGGGGGCTGGAGGATGTGCCCGTCTGGTAAGCGCGAACGTCCGCCCGGCCCAGGCCGGCGGGGAAGAAGTGAGGGCCCCGACGCCCTTGAGCGCCGGGGCCTGTCCTCCCCTGTACTGACCCAGAGCCCCGAGCTCTCAGGGTCATTCCCCTCGGACCGGTTTCCCCGAGCGGTCCGCCCCCCGTGGAAAATCTCCCCTCGGCCACGCCGGTCAATCCTGAGCATGGTCACCCGAACGAGGGGTGTTATCGGCGAATCGGCCGATTTCGAAAGAGAGTTCGATAGCGTGCGGGGGCGTGAGCAGGGCCAGGCGTGGAACCCGAGCGGAACCTAGGGGGGTGCCAGGAATCATGGTGCGGCGCATCGACGTGACGGGCGCGGGTGGCGTACGCCTCGCCGCCTGGGAGTACGCCGACCCTCCCAAGCTGCGGGAGGCCGAGGGGGCGCCGGGCGGGGTGCTGTTACTGCACGGCCTGATGGGCCGCGCATCCCACTGGACCGGTACGGCCCGCTGGCTCGCCGAGCGGCACCGCGCGGTCGCCCTCGACCAGCGCGGCCACGGCAGGAGCGAGAAGCCCGCCGACGGCCCCTACACCCGCGATGCCTACGTGGACGACGCCGAAGCCGCCCTCGTCCAGCTCGACCTCGCGCCCGCCGTCCTCATCGGCCACTCCATGGGCGCCCTCACCGCCTGGCAGCTCGCCGCCCGCCGCCCCGACCTCGTCCGGGGCCTGATCATCTGCGACATGCGGGCCTCCGCGCTCGGGGCGGCCTCGCAGCGCGAGTGGGAGGACTGGTTCAAGTCCTGGCCGGTGCCGTTCGCGACGCTCGCCGACGTACGCAAGTGGTTCGGCGAGGACGACCCCTGGGTGGAGCGGCCCAACCCCGCGCGAGGTGAGTTCTTCGCCGAGATCATGGCGGAGGGCACGGACGGCTGGCGTCCCGTCTTCGACCGGGCGCAGATGCTGGAGTCCCGCGAGACGTGGGTGCACGACGCGCACTGGGAGGAGCTGATCCAGGTCCGCTGCCCCACGCTCGTGGTGCGCGGCCAGGACGGTGAGCTGGGGCGGGCCGAGTCCCAGGAGATGGTGCGGGTGCTTCCGCGGGGGGAGTATGCGGAGGTGGCCGACGCGGGGCATCTTGTGCACTATGACCAGCCTGCGGCGTGGCGGGCGGCGATCGAACCGTTTCTGGACGGGGTCCTGGCGGGGTAGTGGGCGCCGCCCTGTCGTGGCCTGCGGCCTACTCGTCCTCAATCGCCGGACGGGCTTGAAATGTCCCCACCGTCGCCGGACGGGCGCGGAATGTTCTTACCGCTGCCGGACGAGCGTGGAATGTTCTTCCTGTCGCCGGACGGGCGCGGGATGTTCTTACCACCGCCGGACAGGCTCTTGATGTTCCCTCGCCCGCCGGACGGGCCGAAATGTCCCCACCGCCACCGGGGACGGGCCTGAAATGTCCCCACCGCCGCCGGACGGCAGCCCGCGTCAGGGGCTCAGGCGTTCGACTTGCCAGGGGCCGCCGGACTCCGGCCGTACGTACCGGAGGCGGTCGTGCAGGCGGTCCGCTCTGCCCTGCCAGAATTCCACCGTCAGGGGGCGGACGCGGAAGCCGCCCCAGTGCGGGGGGACCGGGACCTGTTCGCCCTCGGGGTAGCGGGCCGCCAAGTCGGCGTAGGCGCGGTCGAGTTCCGTGCGGGAGGCCAGTACGGAGGACTGGGCGCTGGCCCAGGCGCCGAGCTGGGAGCCGTGCGGGCGGGTCCGGAAGTAGGCGACCGTCTCCTCGCGGCCGACGCGCTCCGCGACGCCGGTGACGGTCACCTGGCGGGCCACGGCGTGCCAGGGGAAGAGCAGGGAGACGTACGGGTTGACGGTGAGCTCGCGGGACTTGCGGGACTCGTAGTTGGTGAAGAAGACGAAGCCGCGCTCGTCGAAGCCCTTCAGGAGCACCGTGCGGGAGCTGGGGCGGCCCGCCGCGTCGGCCGTGGAGACCACCATGGCGTTCGGCTCGTGGACGGCGGCCCCGGGGCCCGCCGCCTCCTTGAACCAGAGCGCGAACTGGTCCATGGGCCCCTCCGGCAGATCCGCCTCGGCGAGGCCCGCGGTGACGTACTGCTCGCGCATGTCGGCCGGTTCGGGAAGGGGTTCGGGAAAGACTGCGCTGTCGGTCACACAGTCATCCTGCCGTATGCGGGCGGTCCCGGCGGGGCATCCTCGAGAGGTGACGTGTGGCACTGAGTGCCGCACCGCGTCGCCAAAGGTGGCACCAGGGGATATCGTCCTGCTGCCGAACCGGTTGGGTGACCACCTGCCTCACTGGGCATGACCGGAGTGAACGTTCCGGACCGCGAGTCGACGAATTCGCCACAGATGGGCGGATCGGACCGCGTAACCGGGCCGTGTTCGCCCCTTTTTGACCGATGGTCATGAGCTGATCGCCTTGCCTCACTCGACAACCATCACGCCGAACCCATCACGAGGAGCCGCCTGATGTCCGACTTCGTACCCGGACTTGAAGGAGTCGTCGCGTTCGAGACGGAGATCGCCGAACCGGACAAGGAAGGTGGCGCGCTGCGCTACCGCGGCGTCGACATCGAGGACCTGGTCGGCCACGTCTCCTTCGGGAACGTGTGGGGCCTGCTCGTCGACGGCGCCTTCAACCCGGGCCTGCCGCCCGCCGAGCCCTTCCCGATTCCGGTGCACTCCGGCGACATTCGCGTCGACGTGCAGTCCGCGCTCGCGATGCTCGCCCCCGTGTGGGGACTGCGGCCGCTGCTCGACATCAGCGAGGAGCAGGCCCGCGAGGACCTGGCGCGCGCCGCCGTCATGGCGCTCTCCTACGTCGCCCAGTCGGCCCGCGGGCAGGGCCTGCCGATGGTGCCGCAGCGGGAGATCGACAAGGCCGGCACCGTCGTCGAACGGTTCATGAAGCGGTGGCGCGGCGAGCCCGACCCCAAGCACGTGCAGGCCGTCGACGCGTACTGGACGTCGGCCGCCGAGCACGGCATGAACGCCTCCACCTTCACCGCCCGCGTCATCGCCTCCACCGGCGCGGACGTCGCGGCGGCGCTGAGCGGGGCCGTCGGCGCGATGTCGGGACCGCTGCACGGCGGCGCCCCGTCCCGGGTCCTCGGCATGATCGAGGAGATCGAGCGGACGGGCGACGCGGTCGCGTACGTGAAGCAGGCCCTGGACAAGGGCGAGCGGCTCATGGGCTTCGGGCACCGCGTGTACCGGGCCGAGGACCCGCGCGCGCGAGTGCTCCGGCGCACCGCCCGTGAGCTGGGGGCGCCGCGCTTCGAGGTCGCGGAGGCGCTTGAGAAGGCGGCGCTCGACGAGCTGCACGCCCGCAGGCCCGACCGGGTGCTCGCCACGAACGTGGAGTTCTGGGCGGCGATCGTCCTGGACTTCGCGGAGGTGCCGGCGCACATGTTCACGTCGATGTTCACGTGTGCGCGGACGGCCGGGTGGTCGGCGCACATTCTTGAGCAGAAGCGGACGGGGCGGTTGGTCCGGCCCTCGGCCCGGTATGTGGGTCCCTCCGCGCGGGAGCCGCGGGCGATCGAGGGGTACGACGAGATCACCCGCTGACGTCGTCGTGCGCCAGGGTCTCGGGGCTCTGCCCCAGGAGAGCGAGCCACGGCTCCGTCAGCCCAGGGACGACTCCACCAGCACCGTCCACTGCGCCACCACCCGCCCCCGCCGCACCCCGTCATCCGTCAGCAGGTTCGCCAGGCCCAGGCCGCGGGCCATGTCCAGGAGGCCCTGGATCGTCTCCCGGACGCCGGGCGCGGACTCGTCCGCGCCCAACAGCTCCACCGCGATCCGGTGGGTCTCGCGGCCGACGCGGGCCTCCAGCTCCGTGACCCGCCCCCCGAGCTGGGGCTCGTTGGAAGCGGCCACCCACAGGTGGAGGGCCGCGCGGAACAGCGGGCCCGTGTAGAGGTCGACCAGGGCCGCGACCACCGAGGCGCGGTCCTGGGCCGGGAGGGCGCGCAGGGCCGTGGAGCGCTGTTCGGCGACGTACTCCACGGCCGCCGTGAACAGGTCCTCCCGGGTCGGGAAGTGGTGCTGGGCCGCGCCCCGCGAGACGCCCGCCCGCTCGGCGACCACCGAGACCGTCGAGCCCGCCCAGCCGTGCTCGGCGAGGCAGGACACCGCGGCCTCCAGGAGTTTCTGGCGCGTCGCGCGGCTGCGGTCCTGCTTGGGCGAGCGGTCCGCGGCGGTCACAGCACCCATGGGCGCTCCCGTCGTTCGAGGAACGCCGTCATTCCCTCGCGCGCCTCCGCGGAGGCGAAGAGTCGCGCGGACAGGGCCGTGACGGCGTCCGATTGGTCGTCGAATGCGTCGAGCACCCTAGCCGTGAGCAGCTTCTTCGTCTCGGCCAGGGCGTGCGGCGCCGCCGCGCGGAGCCCGTCGAGCATCGGGGCGAGGGCGGCGTCGACGTCCGTCGCGTACGTCGTGACCAGGCCGATCCTGGCCGCCTCCGCCGCGTCGAAGCGCTCCCCGGTGAGGAACCAGCGGGACGCGGCGCCCGGGTCGATGCGGGGCAGCAGGGGCAGGGAGATCACGGCCGGGGCGACGCCGATGTGCACTTCTGTGAACGCGAAGGACGCGGCCGGGCCCGCGACCGCCAGGTCGCAGGCGCCGAGCAGCCCGAGGCCGCCCGCCCGCACGTGGCCGTCCACCCGCGCGAGAACCGGCTTGGGGAGCTCGACGAGCTGACGCAGCAGCCGTACGAAGTCGAGCGGGTCGGGCGGCGCCTTCAGGTCGGCCCCGGAGCAGAACGTCGTCCCGGTGTGGGTGAGCAGGACGGCGCGCACGGCGCTGTCCTCGCCGAGGCTGTGCAGGGCCTGTGCGAGGGCGCCCACCAGCTCCGCCGAGAGCGCGTTGCGGCGGTCGGGGAAGTCCAGGGTGACGGTGGTGATGCCGCGTTCCGGTGGGGAGACGACGAGGCTCATGAACCGCTCCTCAGTAGGACTTGGGCAGGCCGAGCGTCTGGTGCGAGACGTAGTTGAGGATCATCTCCCGGCTCACCGGGGCGATCCGCGCCACGCGGGACGCGACGATCAGCGAGGCGAGGCCGAACTCCTTCGTCAGGCCGTTGCCGCCCAGCGTGTGCACGGACTGGTCGACGGCCTTCACGCAGGCGTCGGCGGCGGCGAGTTTGGCCATGTTGGCGGCTTCGCCCGCGCCGATGTCGTCGCCTTCGTCGTAGAGCCTGGCGGCCTTCTGCATCATCAGGCGGGCCAGTTCGATCTCGACGTGGGACTGGGCCAGGGGGTGGGCGATGGCCTGGTGGGCGCCGATCGGGGACTTCCACACGCTGCGTTCCTTGGCGTACTCGACGGCGCGGGAGAGCGCGTAGCGGCCCATGCCGAGTGCGAACGCGGCCGTCATGATGCGCTCGGGGTTGAGGCCCGCGAAGAGCTGGAGAAGGCCCGCGTCCTCGTCGCCGACGAGCGCGTCGGCGGGCAGTCGCACGTCGTCGAGGGCGAGCTCGAACTGCTTCTCCGCGGCCTGGAGTTCCATGTCGATCTGGTGCCGTTCGAAGCCGGGGGCGTCGCGCGGGACGATGAACAGGCAGGGCTTGAGGTTGCCGGTGCGGGCGTCCGAGGTGCGGCCGACGATGAGGGTCGCGTCGGCGATGTCGACGCCGGAGATGAAGACCTTGCGGCCGGTGAGGAGCCAGTCGCCGGAGTCCGGGTCGCGGCGGGCCGTGGTGGTGATGCGGTGGGAGTTGGAGCCCGCGTCGGGCTCGGTGATCCCGAAGGCCATGGTGCGCGAGCCGTCGGCGAGGCCGGGCAGCCAGGCCCGCTTCTGTTCCTCGGTGCCGAAGCGGGCGATGACCGTGCCGCAGATCGCGGGTGAGACGACCATCATGAGCAGGGGGCAGCCCGCCGCGCCCAACTCCTCCAGGACGATGGACAGTTCCGCTATTCCGCCGCCCCCTCCCCCGTACTCCTCGGGCAGGTTCACGCCGAGGTAGCCGAGCTTGGCGGCGTCCGCCCACAGCTCGTCGGGGTGGCCGCCGCGGTCGGCGACGCGGGCCAGGTAGTCGCGTCCGTACCGGCGGCCGAGAGCGGCGACGGCGGTGCGCAGGGCCTGGTGCTCCTCGGTTTCGAGGACGGTGCTGCGGGCGGTGCTGCGGGCGGTGCTCATGAGGCTTCTTCCTCCTGGACGACGGCTTGCACGACGGCGAGCAGTGCGCCGACCTCGACCTGGCGGCCGGGTACGGCGTGCAGGGCGGTGAGCGTTCCGGAGGCGGGAGCGCAGATGCGGTGCTCCATCTTCATGGCCTCCAGCCAGACGAGGGGCTGCCCGGCCGTGACCGGCTCCCCCTCGGCGACTCCTTCGGCGACGCGGACGACGGTGCCGGGCATGGGGGCGAGCAGCGAGCCGGGGGCGCGGCGGGTGGCGGGTTCGGGGAGCAGCGGGAGCGGGGTGAGGGCGGTGTCGCCGCGGGGGGTGGTGACGTGCACGCGGTCGGCGTACCGCGCGACCGTGTACGTGCGGCGCACGCCGTCGGCTTCGAGCACGACGCGCCAGGACGACACGCTCACCACGCTCACGCCGTCGGCGGCCGGGCCCTGCCGGGTGTGGTGGTAGCGGACCTCGTGCTCGGTGCCGTCGGGCTCGGTGCGGTAGCGCTTGAGGTGGTCCTGGGAGCGGAGGTTGCGCCAGCCGCCGAAGCGGGAGCGGCCGTGCGCGTCGGCGAGCGCGGCGGCCAGTGGGGCGTGCGGGTCGGGCGCGGCGGCGGCGAGCGCGGTGGCGTGCCGGTCGTAGAAGCCGGTGTCCATGCGGGCGGCGGTGAACTCGGGGTGCCGCAGGGAGCGTACGAGCAGGTCGCGGTTGGTGACCGGGCCGTGCACGGCGGCGCGTTCCAGGGCGCCCGCCAGCTTGCGCAGGGCCTCGGCGCGGGTCGGCGCGTGGGCGACCGCCTTGGCGAGCATCGCGTCGTAGTGCACGCCGATGGTGTCGCCCGCGGCGTAGCCGGTGTCCAGGCGCACCCCGCCGGGCACGTCGAGGCGGTGCAGGGTGCCGGTCTGCGGGGCCCAGTCGGCCGCCGGGTCCTCCGCGTAGAGGCGGGCCTCGACGGCGTGTCCCCGCGCGGCGGGCGGGTCCTTCTCCAGGGCGAGCCCCTCGGCGATCCGGATCTGCAGGGCCACGAGGTCGATCCCGAACACGGCCTCGGTGACGGGGTGTTCGACCTGGAGGCGGGTGTTCATCTCCAGGAAGTGCGCGCGCCCTTCGGCCACCAGGAACTCGACGGTGCCCGCGCCCCGGTAGTCGGTGACGCGGGCGGCGCGCACGGCCCGCTCGTGCAGTTCGGCGACGAGCCCGGGGGCGAGGCCGGGCGCCGGGGATTCCTCGATGACCTTCTGGTAGCGCCGCTGCAGGGTGCAGTCACGGGTGCCGAGCGGCCATACGGTGCCGTGCGCGTCGGCCATGATCTGCACCTCGACGTGCCGGCCGCCCTCGACGTACGGCTCGACGAACACCTCCCCGTCCCCGAAGGCACTGACCGCCTCCGCCCGGGCCGCCGCCAACTCCTGCTCCAACAGAGCCAGTTCACGTACGACACGCATGCCGCGTCCGCCGCCGCCCGCCGCCGCCTTCACGAGGACCGGCAGGTCGTCCTCGGTGACGTCGCCGAGAGGGATGATGCCCAGCAGTTCCTTGGCGCGCGTCTTGGACGCCATCGCCTCGATCGCCTCGGGCGGCGGGCCGATCCAGCCGAGCCCCGCGTCGAGGACGGCCCGCGCGAAGGCGGCGTTCTCGGAGAGGAAGCCGTAGCCGGGGTGGATCGCGTCGGCGCCCGCGGCCTGTGCGGCCTTCACGACGAGGTCGCCGCGCAGGTACGTGTCCGAGGGCGCCGCGCCCGGCAGCCGTACCGCCGTGTCGGCCTCGCGTACGTGCAGGGCGTCCGCGTCGGCGTCGGAGTGCACGGCGACGGTGGCGATGCCGAGCTCGCGGCAGGTGCGGAAGACGCGACAGGCGATCTCGCCCCGGTTGGCCACCAACAGGGAAGTAATCATGGGGAGTTCCTCACCACAGTGGTCATGGGGTCACATCCGGAAGACGCCGAAGCCGCCGCGCGCGCCCTCGTAGGGGGCGGTGTGGATCGCGGACAGGCAGAGACCGAGGACGGTGCGGGTGTCGCGCGGATCGATGACCCCGTCGTCGTAGAGCCGCCCGGACAGGAACATCGGGAGCGACTCGGACTCGATCTGCTGCTCCACCATGGCGCGCAGCGCGGCGTCGGCATCGTCGTCGTAGGGCTGGCCCTTGGCGGTGGCGGAGGCGCGGGCGACGATCGACAGGACGCCCGCGAGCTGTTGCGGGCCCATGACCGCGGACTTGGCGCTCGGCCAGGCGAAGAGGAAGCGCGGGTCGTAGGCGCGCCCGCACATGCCGTAGTGCCCGGCGCCGTACGAGGCGCCCATCAGGACGCTGAGGTGCGGTACCCGCGAATTGGAGACGGCGTTGATCATCATCGCGCCGTGTTTGATGATGCCGCCCTGCTCGTACTCCTTGCCGACCATGTATCCGGTGGTGTTGTGCAGGAAGAGCAGCGGGATGTCGCGCTGGTTGGCCAGCTGGATGAACTGGGCGGCCTTCTGGGACTCCTCGCTGAACAGGACGCCCTGGGCGTTGGCGAGGACGCCGACCGGGTAGCCGTGCAGGGCGGCCCACCCGGTGACGAGCGAACTCCCGTACAGCGGCTTGAACTCGTCGAAGTCGGAGCCGTCGACGATGCGGGCGACGACCTCGCGCGGGTCGAAGGGCTTCTTCAGGTCGCCGGGGACGATGCCGAGGAGCTCGTCCTCGTCGTACTTGGGCGGCTCGACGGCGAGCGGGTCGGGATCGGCGTACGCCTTGTGCCAGTTGAGCCGCTTCACGACCCGCCTGGCCTGCCTGAGCGCGTCGCGCTCGTCCTGCGCGAGGTAGTCCGCGAGGCCCGAGGTACGGGCGTGCATCTCCGCGCCGCCGAGCGACTCGTCGTCGCTCTCCTCGCCGGTCGCCATCTTCACCAGGGGCGGGCCGCCGAGGAAGACCTTCGCGCGCTCCTTGACCATGATCACGTGGTCGCTCATGCCGGGCACGTAGGCACCGCCCGCGGTGGAGTTGCCGAAGACGACGGCGACCGTGGGGATCCCCGCCGCCGAGGACTGCGTGAGGTGCTTGAAGAGGGCGCCGCCCGGGATGAAGATCTCCTTCTGGGAGGGGAGGTCCGCGCCGCCCGACTCCACCAGGTGGATCGACGGCAGCCGGTTGGCGTGCCCGATCTCGTGGGCGCGGAACGCCTTCTTCAGCGTCCAGGGGTTGGAGGCACCGCCCCTGACCGTCGGGTCGTTGGCGGTGATCAGGCACTCGACGCCCTCGACGACGCCGATGCCGGTGACCATGGAGGCGCCGACGGGATAGTCGCTGCCCCAGGCGGCCAGCGGGGACAGTTCGAGGAAGGGCGTGTCGGGGTCGAGGAGCAGCTCGATGCGTTCGCGGGCGAGCAGCTTGCCGCGCCCCCGGTGCCGGGCGACGTACTTCTCGCCGCCGCCTTCGAGCGCCTTGGCCTGCTCGGTGCCGAGTTCGGCGAGCCGGTCCAGCATGGCCCGGCGGTGCTCGGCGTACTCGGCGCTCGCGGGGTCGAGCGCGGAGGCGAGGACGGTCACAGCAGTACCTCCGGTATGTCCAGGTGGCGGGCGCGCAGCCACTCTCCGAGCCCCTTGGCCTGCGGATCGAAGCGAGCCTGCGCTGCCACACCCTCACCGAGCAGTCCCTCGACGACGAAGTTCAGGGCGCGCAGATTCGGCAGGTCATGGCGTACGACGCGCAACTCGGCTGTCTCCGGCAGGAGTTCGCGCAGTCGCTCGACGGTCAGCTCGTGGGCCAGCCACCGCCAGGCGTCGTCGGTCCGCACCCACACGCCGACGTTCGCGTCGCCGCCCTTGTCGCCGCTGCGGGCCCCGGCGACGAGGCCGAGGGGCGTGCGGCGGGTGGGCCCGGGCGGGAGCGGGGCGGGCAGCGGGGGCCGGGGCGGGTCTTCGAGTACGCGGGTGTCGGCGCCGGAGGCGACGGGGGTGCGCTCGCCGCCGGGCAGGACCGCTACGTGCTCGACGGTGTTCCGGTCGACGTACGCCGCCTCGAAGACGCCGTAGGGCGAGCCCCTGCCGGGTGGCGCGGTGACGTGGAAGCCGGGGTAGCTGGCGAGGGCCAGCTCGATGGCGGCGCCGCTGAGCGTGCGGCCCACCGTGTCCGCGTCGGCGTCCCGCACGACGAGGCGCAGCAGGGCGCTGGCGCTCTCCTCGGTGGGCGCGTCGGCGTGGTCGGTGCGGGCCAGCTCCCAACGCACCTCGGCGGGCCGGGACTTGGCGCGTTCGAGGGCGTCCTCCAGCTGGGCGCGCACCAGGGCCGCCTTGGCGTCGATGTCGAGGCCGGTGAGGACGAAGACGACCTCGTTGCGGAAGCCGCCGAGGCGGTTGAGGCCCGCCTTGAGGGTCGGGGGCGGTGCCTCGCCGCGCACGCCGTCGATGCGGACGCGGTCGGGGCCTTCCTCGGCGAGGGCGACCGTGTCGAGGCGGGCGGTGACGTCCGGGCCCGCGTACCGGGCGCCCTGCGTCTCGTAGAGGAGCTGAGCGGTGACGGTGCCGACGTCGACGAAGCCGCCGGTGCCGTCGTGCTTGGTGATGACGGACGAGCCGTCCTCGTGGATCTCGGCGAGCGGGTAGCCGGGGTGGCGCAGGGCTCCCGGATCCCTGCCGTGCCCGGCGAAGAAGGCGTAGTTGCCGCCGGTGGCCTGCGCGCCGCACTCCAGGACGTGGCCGGCGACGACGGCGCCCGCGAGCTTGTCGTACTCCGTCGGGCCCCACCCGAAGTGCGCGGCGGCGGGCCCGGTGACCAGGGCGGCGTCGGTGACGCGCCCGGTGACGACGACGTCGGCGCCCGCGGTCAGGCAGGCGGCGATGCCGGCGCCGCCGAGGTAGGCGTTGGCGGTGAGGGCGCCGGGGAAGCGGCCGCCGAGGTCGTCGCCCTCGACGTGCGCGACCCTGAGGCCGCCGAGTCCGAGGCGTCCGGCGAGCTCCCGTACGGCGTCGGCGAGCCCGGCCGGATTGAGCCCGCCCGCGTTGGCGACGATGCGGACGCCCCGCTCCCTGGCGAGCCCGAGGCACTCCTCCAGCTGCCGCAGGAAGGTCTTGGCGTAGCCGCGCGAGGGGTCCTTGAGGCGGTCGCGGCCGAGGATGAGCAGGGTGAGCTCGGCGAGGTAGTCGCCGGTGAGGACGTCGAGGGGGCCACCGGTGAGCATCTCGCGCATCGCGTCGAACCGGTCGCCGTAGAAGCCGGAGGCGTTGCCGATCCGCAGGACGGGAGCGGTCACGCGGCGCCTCCCTTCGGCGGGCGGCCCGCGCCCGGCGGCCCCGCGAACGCCTGCGCGATGTCCAGCCAGCGGTCCGCGTCGGGGCCCTGCGCGCGCAGGGCGAGATCGGCGCGGTGGGCGCGCTGAGTGACCAGGAGGCAGAAGTCGAGGCCGGGCCCCGTGACACGCTGGGCGGCGTCCTCGGGCCCGTACGCCCAGGTCTCACCCGTGCCCGGCGAGGTCAGCTCGATCCGGAACTCCTCGCCGGGGGCGTCGAGGCCCCGTACGGCGAAGGCGAAGTCACGTGCCCGCACCCCGATCCGCGCCACGTGCCGCAGCCGGTCGGTCGCGGCCCGCGCGACGCCGAGCGCGTCCGCCACGTCCTGGCCGTGCGCCCAGGTCTCCATGAGCCGCGCGCTCGCCATGGAGGGGACGGCCATCGGCGGCCCGTACCAGGGCAGGCGGGTCCCGGCGGGGGCCTCGCTCAGGACCTGCCACAGCGCGTCGCGGCCGGTGCGCCAGCGGGCGAGCAGTGCGGCGGGCGGGAGCACGGCGCCCTCCGCGGCCCCCTCGTCCACGAACGAGCCGGGTGCCGCCGCGGCCTTCCCGGCCTCGGCGCCGAAGGCGTCCGGGTCGGTGGCGGCGAGCAGGGCCGCCCGGTCCGTCCAGGCGAGGTGGGCGATCTGGTGGGCGACGGTCCAGCCGGGCGCGGGCGTCGGCAGGGACCACCGCTCGTGGCTCAACTCCGCTACGAGACGGTCGAGTTCCTCGCTCTCGCTGCGCAGGTCGTCGAGCACGGGCAGGGCATCGGACACGGAACGCTCCCCTCGGGGCACGGGTCTCCCCTGCTCGAACGAGGTCGAGAGCATGGGGAAGTGCCTGGGAGCATGGCAGCGCTTCGAGAAACAAGCAAGCGTGCTTGCATTACTTTTCGGACGGCTCCGTGGACGGCTTCGTGGAAGATTCCGTAGACGGCTCCGTTGACTGCTTCGTGCACGATTCCGTGGCCGTCACGGTGGCGGCCGCCACTGCGTCCCCCACTGCACCGGCCGCCGCACCGGCCGCTGGTCCGGCCGCTGCACTGGCCGCTGGTCCGGTCACCGCACCGGCCACCGGATCCTCGCCCGCACGCCCCTGGCGCCGCCCCACCTGCGTCCGTACCGCGCCCATGCTCGCCGCGATGACCAGGGCGATGGCCAGCGCCTCGGTGACGGACAGGGCCTGGTTCAGGACCAGGAACCCGGCGACGGACGCGATGGCCGGTTCCAGACTCATCAGGACGGCGAAGGTGTGCGCGGGCAGCCGCCGCAGCGCGAGGAGTTCGAGGGTGTACGGCAGCACGGACGACATCACCGCGACGGCCGCGCCGAGCGCCAGCACGTCCGGCCTGACAAGCCGCGAACCGGCCCCGGCGATCCCGATGGGCAGGAAGAGCACCGCGGCGACCACCATCGCCAGGGCCAGGCCGTCGGCCTGCGGGAAGCGCCGTCCGGTGCGCGCGCTGAAGAGGATGTACACCGCCCACATCGCACCAGCGCCGAGGGCGTAGGCGACACCGACGGGGTCGAGGCCGTCGAAGCCGCCCCCGCCGCCGAGCAGGAAGACACCGGCCAGGGCGAGCCCCGCCCAGACCAGGTTCATCGCGCGGCGCGAGGCGAGGACGGAGAGCGCGAGCGGGCCGAGGACCTCCAGCGTGACGGCGGGCCCCATCGGGATCCGCGCGACGGCCTGGTAGAAGAGCCCGTTCATCCCGGCCATCGCGACGCCGAAGGCGACGACGGTGCCCCAGTCGGCGCGCGAATGCCCGCGCACCTTCGGCCGGCACACGACGAGCAGCACGAGCGCGGCGAAGACGAGCCGCAGCGCGACGATGCCGACGGCGCCGACCCGTGGCATCACGCTCACCGCGACCGCGCCGCCGAACTGCACGGAGATGCCGCCCGCGAGGACGAGCCCGACGGGGCCGAGGCGGCTGCGGAGGCCGGGCTGCCGCGCCGCCGCGACCGGAGTACCGGCCGAGGTCGCCGAGGGTGTTGAGGCCGCCGAGGGTATCGGGGCCGCCGAGGGTGTCGGGGGTGCTGCCTGATCGCTGCGGGAGACGTTCACGGGCGAGCCTTTCCTGGTGCGTTGCCGCACTTCCCCGGGGTTCACCCTCGGTTCATGGTCCTGGACTCCACCGTCCAGGACAGTGCACTACGACAGGATTGTGGAGTTCTTTCACTGCTGTACGCAACCCCTATCCACATGTCGAAGCTACGGCGCCGGGCACGGCTTGTGAAATGCCGATTGCGCTCCCGTTATGCCCCGCGGACATGACCGAACCGACCGGCATGAACGACCGCGGCCCCGACGACGGCACCCGCCGGGCCGGTACCGGTACCGGCTCCCACACCGGCGGGGTCGAACTGCGCCACCTGCGCTGCTTCCTCGCCGTCGCCGACGAGGGCAGCGTCACCCGCGCCGCCGCCCGCCTGCGCATCACCCAGCCCGCCGCGTCCCGCACGCTCGCTGCCCTTGAGGACGCGCTCGGCGCCCGGCTCGTCGACCGGTCCACGCACCACCTGACGCTCACCGCAGCGGGGCGAGCCTTCCGGGACAGGGCGGCGGTCGCCGTCGCCGCGTTCGAGGACGCGCTCGACGCGGGGCGCTCGGTGCGGCGGCCGCTGCGGCTCGGGCACGCGTGGGCGGCGGCGGGCCTCGCCACCACGTCCCTGCTGCGCCGCTGGCGCGCGGCGCACCCCGACGTCCCCCTGGAGCTCCTCCGCATCGACGACCGCACCGCGGGGCTGACCCGCGGCGCGGTCGACGTCGCGGTGCTGCGGGGGCCGGTCGACGTACCCGGCCTGGTCACCGAGCTCCTCCACACGGAGCGCCGGGTGGCCGCCGTCCCCGCCGACAGCCCCCTCGCGGAGCGCCCCGCCCTGACCCTCGCGGACCTGGCGCACCACACGATCGCGCTCAACCCGGTCTCCGGCACGACCACGCTCGGCCTGTGGCCCGCCGAGGCGCGCCCCACGTCCACGGTCACCGTCGCCAACACCGACGACTGGCTGGCCGCGATCGCCGCGGACCGGGCGGTGGGCGTCACGGCCACCGCCACCCCCGACATGCACCCGCACCCCGCGGTCGCCTACCGCCCCCTGACCGACGCCCCGCCACTCCCGGTCGTCCTGGCCTGGCGGGACACCCCCTCGCGCCACCCGTCCGTGGCCGACCTGGTGACGCTGGCCCACGAGATCGCCGATGAGAGCCCTTAAGGGCTGGGCCCCGGAGGGCAGGGCCTAGGTTCCGTCAGAACCCTTCTCGATACCTCCGAATTGAAGGCGCTGAGTCGGGTTCACGGCAGGTACCGAGCCGCGCGCCAGTGGGCCGCCCTCATTGCTTGGTCACGGCCCTATGGGCTTCTATCTGCAACCGGCGGGTCTGCGCGCTGAGTCTCCATTCTCATGACAGGCAACCAGAGGCCGTGTTCAGGCTCGGGTGATCGAGAGCTGCGACTGTGGAAGGTCGGCCGAGCCTTGACCGTCACCTTCGCCTCCGCAGTGCTGGTGGCGGGAGGCGTCTTCTACGGCCTGATAGCTCTGCTCGACGTCCAGGAGATCGACCGCGCGGCGAAGCTCGACTCGAAGACACTTTTCGACCTGGTAAAACTCTCCTTCGGAGTGGTCGCCGGGTCTGGCGCTCTGGTCGCTCTGGTCGTCGCTTACCGCCGCCAGCGCGTCGACGAGGCCGGCGCCCACCGCGAGGCCACCCGGCTCCACACCGAGCGTTTCTCCCAGGCCGTCGACAAACTCGGCTCAGACTCTCCGGCCGTCCGACTCGGCGGTGTCCACGCCCTGGTCGGCCTCGCTGACGACGCCCCCGACGACAGTCTGCGCCAGACCTGCATCGACATCTTGTGTGCCTACCTCCAACTCCCCTACCTCCCCGACCCCGGCGACAACCCCACCCACCACGAGGAACACCACAGTTACCTAGCCCTACGTAAGGTCCGGCACACCATCCTGCGCCTCATCGGCGACCACTACCGACGCCCGAAGGGAACTCCCCGCTCCTGGCAGGGCTGCGACCTCGACCTCACCGGCGTCACCATCGACGGCGACATGGACTTCCACGGGGCGGTGTTCTCCGGCGGTAGCGTGAGCTTCCACGGGGCGGTGTTCTCCGGCGGCACCGTGAGCTTCAGCAGGGCGGTGTTCTCCGGCGGCTTCATCGACTTCCACGAAGCGGTCTTCTCCGGCAGCACCATCTTCTCCGGGGCGGTGTTCTCCGGCGGCGACGTAGTTTTCATCGGGGCAGTGTTCTCCGGCGGCAGGGTGACCTTCCACCGCGCGGTGTTCTCCGGCAGCACCGTGTTCTTCAATCTGGCGGTGTTCTCCGGCAGCAGCATCGACTTCCACGAAGCGGTGTTCTCCGGTGGCGCCGTGACGTTCCAGAACTCGGCAGGCCCGGCTCCCGAGGGTCTCCGTACTGCGGCCGACAGCAGTGTTCCTGGAAGGGTCCTCCTGCCTTTCTCCTGGCTTCCTCATCCCGGCTAGCAGCCCTTCGGCACGCCATCTCGTGGTTGCAGAGGGAACTCGCGGGACCCGGACCTAGCGCCGCAGGCTGGCCCTCAGCATGGCGCGCGGCTTTGCTGGGAAGGCGATTCAGTACTGCGATTCGGAGGTATCGAGACGGGTTCTCAGAAGGGCCCTAGCGGACCCGCCCGTACATGTTCGGCTCGTACCAGGCGAAGGACGAGACGCGGACGTTCCTGCCGGGGCGGGGGGCCTCCAGGTACTGGCCGCCGCCCAGGTAGATCGCCACGTGGTGGATGCCCGACGAGCTGCCGTCGCTGCTCCAGAACACCAGGTCACCGCGGCGCAGCTGACTCCGCGAGATGGGCCGGGCGGCGCGGTACTGGGCGTCGGCCACGCGCGGCAGCGCGATGCCCGCCTGCCGGTAGGCGGCCATCACCAGGCCCGAACAGTCCCACCCGTGCGGGCCGTTGCCGCCCCACACGTAGGGGTCGCCGAGGTGGCTCATGGCGTACGAGACGGCGGCCTCCGTCCCGTACCGGCGGGGCGTGCCGGAGCCCGTCCCGCCACCGCTGCCGCTGCCGCCTCCGCCCGAACGGCCCGCGCGCTGCTCGTATTTGTCCTTGTGGCTGGTCCAGTACCAGTGACCCGCCTTCTGGTACCAGTACACGCGGTCGGTGGCGTCCCAGCCCTGCCGGCCCCGGAAGACGGGCTCGGCGCCGGACGACCGGCGCGGGGCCGGGGCCGTGGCCTTCCCCGGTGAGGTCACGGCCCCCTTACCGCTCCGCGCCAGGTACTTGTCATGGTGGGAAGTCCACCGCCACCAGCCGGTGGCGTCCTTGTACCAGTACCTGGAGCCGTCCCAGCCCGCGTGGCTCGGCGCGGGTTCGGCCGACGCAGTGCCGGCCGCCGCGCCCACGAGCACGGCCGCGCCGACGGCGGCCACCACGGCCCCGCGCACGCTGCCGCACCGCTGCTGTCCGGCGGGGCCCGCGGCCGTCGCCGTCGCCGTCGCCGCGCACCGGTCGCACCCGCAGTCGGCGGGTGTCTCTTCGGTGAATCGGGGTGTCTGCACTACGGCCCTCTCCTCGTGTCCTCGCGTTCGGCTGCTCAGTTGGTGTCGACGGCGTTCCCCCGCGCCGTGCAGAAGGCCACTGTCAAGTCCTTGACCAGGGCCTTCCGTTCGTAGTCGTCGAGTGCGACGAGCCCCCTTCCGGTGAGTCCGCGTACGGTGTCGTCCACGGCGTCGAGCACGGACGTCAGGACGCTGTCCCGGTGCTCGGCGTCGAGGGCGGCGAGCTGCCTGCGCCGCATCGCGGCGGCCACCTCCGGCGCGTACTCCACGCGCAGCGGCCGGGCCGAGAACACCTCGATGCCGACGGCCCTGCACTCCGCCGCCAGGGCCCTGCTGAGCGCGTCGCCGACGGCCTCGGTGTCCCGCAGGGTCGGCGCGTCGTCGACCGGCTCGCGGTACGAGTCCGCGGGCAGCCGGGACACCACGCGTGCGGTGACCGCCTCCACCTGCTCGCGCAGGTACGCGGTGTGGTCGTCGACCGCGAGGAGCGCCCGCGCCGCGTCCTTGATCTGCCACACCACCAGGACGGCCACGCGCAGTTCCACGCCCCGCGCGTCGACGACCGCCATCGGCTCGCTCCGCCAGTGCCGCAGCCGTACGTCCACGCGCCTGCGCAGCGTCAATGGGCTGATCCACACCAGTCCGGTGCGGCGCACGGTGCCCCGGTACCGCCCGAAGAGCGACAGGGTCCACGCGGTGCCGACCCGCCCGCGGGTGAGTCCCCCGAGCGCGAGGAGGGCGACGACACCGCAGCCGCCGACCGCCGCCAAGCGCGCCGCGTCGAGGCCGCGCCGGGGCCGTGCGGGCAGCCGCAGCACCTCGGTGAGCGGCTCGGGAAGGAGCCCGCCGGACCAGAGCAGCGCGCCCGCCCCGGCCACGGCGAGCACCGCCACGAGCAGCGCCCACCAGCCGGAGCAGGCGGGCCCGGGCCGTTCCGCGAGGTCGCGGTCGGGGCGGGGCGGGGCGAGGGGGCGAGCCTGGGTCTGGGTCTGGGTCTGGGTCCGCGGCTCGGCCGCCGCGCGTGTGGGGCCGGGCGGCCGCCCGGCGCCCGGCGGGCTCCCGGTGCCCGACGGCCACCCGGCGCCCGGCGGGCTCCCCGGCGCCGGGGACTTCAGCGGCTTCGGAAGCTCGGCCGTGTCGTCACGGAAGAGCAGGTCCATCGGTATGGAGTCGTGCTGGTTGCGCACGACGAGCCCGCGCGCGGCGCGACCACCAGGCGGCCAGGCCGACTTGCGGGCCGCCGAGCCGGGTCCCGCTGGGACCGACTCCGAGGGACCCGTCACGCCCGACTCCGAGAGACCCGTCACGCCCGACTCCGCGGGTCCCATCGCACCCGGCCCTGCGGGTCCCGTCGCACCCGACCTCGCGAGTCCCGTCACACTCAGCTCTGCGGGCCCCATCGCCGTCGAGCCCGCGGGCCCGTTCGACGCAGCGGAACCCTCCACCCTTGCGGGTCCTTCCGCCTCTGCGGGACCTTCCGCCCCTGCGAGTCCTTCCGCCTCTGCGGACCCCTCCAGCCCACCGGCCCCCTCCGGCACCACAGACCCCCCAGGCCCCCCAAACCCCCCAGACCCCCGCGACTCCGCGAGCCCCTCCCACCCCGCAGCCCCCTCCGGCCCTGCAGCCTCCCCCGACCCCGCAACCTCCTTCAGCCCCGCAGCCTCTCCCGACCCCGCAGCCTCCCCCGACCTCACCGCTTCCCCCGACCCCACTGCTTCCTTCGGCTTCTCCGGCACGGCGACACACCAGACTTCTCGCGCACGCAAGGCAGCTGACGCCTCGGCAGATGATCATGAACCATCTCGATCCTGCCGGAACCGGACACCGCTCCCCAGTCGCGAAAGTCACGAATGCCGGGGACTTTGGTCCCGCCTCTCGCCGTCCCGGTCCGCGATCCCCTCCGCCAGGACCTCCGCCAGGTGCCGCCCCCGTACCCCCGCCAACTGCGCCAGCTGGGTCCGGCAGGAGAAGCCGTCGGCCAGGACCACCGCGTCCGCGTCGGCCGCCGCCACCGACGGCAGCAGCTGCTCCTCGGCGCAGGCCACCGAGACGTCGTAATGGCCGCGCTCGAAGCCGAAGTTCCCGGCGAGCCCGCAGCAGCCGCCGCTCAGGTCGCCCGCGAGGCCCGCCTTCGCCCGCAGCCGCCGCTCCGCCGCGTCGCCGAGGACCGCGTGCTGGTGACAGTGGGTCTGGCCGACGGCGCTCCGGCCGATGTGCGGCGGCTGCCACTCGGGGGCCAGCTCCTCCAGGGCCTGCGCGAACGTACGGACGGCCGCGGCGAGCCGTTGGGCGCGCGGGTCGTCCCCGAGCAGTTCGGCGAGGTCGGCCCTGAGGGCGGCGGCGCAGCTCGGCTCCAGGACGACGACCGGCGCCCCGGCGTCCAGCAGGGGCTCCATCCGGTCAAGCATGGCGCGCATGACGGCGCGGGCGCGGTCGAGCTGGCCCGTCGAGACGTACGTCAGGCCGCAACACACGCCACGCGGCGGCACCGCGACGCTGAGACCCGCGTCCTCCAGGACCGCCACCGCGGCCCGCCCCACCGAGGGCGAGAGGTGGTCGGTGAAGGTGTCGGGCCAGAGCACGACGTGCGGGGCGCCCGCGGGCCGCCGCCGCCCGCGCCACCACCGCCGGAACGTACGCGGCGCCACCTCGGGCACGGCCCGCTCCGGGGCGATCCCGCCGAGCCGCTTGCCGAGCGCCGCCAACGGGCCGACGCGCGCGAGGGCGTTGACGACACGGGCGGTGCGCGTCGCGGCGACGGCCCGCAGCCAGCGCGGCAGCAGGCCCATCGAGTAGTGGGCGGCGGGCCTGCGGCGGCCCTCGTAGTGGTGGTGCAGGAACTCCGCCTTGTACGTGGCCATGTCGACGCCCACCGGGCAGTCCGAGCGGCAGCCCTTGCAGGACAGGCAGAGGTCGAGGGCGTCCTTTACCTCGGTGGAGCGCCAGCCGTCCGTCACCACCTCGCCCGCGAGCATCTCGTGCAGCAGGTGGGCGCGCCCGCGCGTGGAGTGCTCCTCCTCGCCCGTGACGCGGAAGGACGGACACATCACGGCCGTCGGTGAAGTGGGCGTGGCCGTACGGCACTTGGCCACGCCGACACACCGCCGTACCGCCGCCGAGAAGTCGCCGCCGTCCTGCGGATAGCCGAAGACCACGTCGACCGGCTCGCGCGGCAGCGGGGCGAACCGCAGGTCGGCGTCGAGGGGCGCGGGCCGCACCAGCATGCCCGGGTTGAGGAGCCCCGCCGGGTCCCAGACGTCCTTGACGCGCTCGAAGAGGCCAACGAGTTCGGGGCCGTACATCTTCGGCAGGAGTTCCGCGCGGGCCTGCCCGTCGCCGTGTTCGCCGGAGAGCGAGCCGCCGTGGGCGACGACGACGTCGGCGAGGTCTTCGGAGAAGCGGCGGAAGCCTGCGATGCCCGCCGGGGTGAGCAGGTCGAAGTCGATGCGGACGTGGATGCAGCCGTCGCCGAAGTGCCCGTACGGGGTGCCGCGCAGCCCGTGGTCGGTGAGCAGCGCCCTGAAGTCGCGCAGGTAGGCACCCAGTCGGGCGGGCGGCACCGCGCAGTCCTCCCAGCCGGGCCAGGCCTCGGAGCCGTCCGGCATCCGGGTCGCCGTGCCGCTGGCGTCCTCGCGCACCCGCCACAGCGCGCGCTGCCCCGCCGGGTCGTCGACGACCAGGGCGTCCACGGTGTCCCCCGCGGCGGCCCGCACGATCGTGCGGGCACGCGCGCGTGCCTCGGCCGGGCTCTCGCCGCCGGTCTCCACGAAGAGCCAGGCACCGCCCTTGGGCAGGCCGTTCGCGCCCCTCACGAGGTCGGACGCCATGCCCTCGACGGTCAGCGGGCCGTGCGGGAGGAGCGCGGCCGCCGCTTCGGCCGCCGCGCTCTCGTCGGCGTAGCCGAGTACGGCGAGCGCCCGCGCGCGGGGCGCATCGACGAGACGTACGACGGCTTCGGTGAGGACCCCGAGCGTGCCCTCCGAACCGCAGAAGGCGCGCGCGAGATCCGTGCCGCGTTCAGGGAGCAGCGCGTCCAGGGCGTAGCCGGAGATGCGGCGCGGCAGTTCGGGGAAGCCGGTGCGCAGCAGCGCGAGGCCGCCGTCCACGAGGGGGCGCAGCCCTTCGGGGGCGCCGTCCCAGCCGCGGGCGAGGCGGCGGCGCGCTCCCGAACCGTCGACCACGCGGAGGGCGTGCACGTTGTCGGCGGTCGTGCCCCAGGCCACCGAGTGCGAGCCGCAGGAGTTGTTGCCGATCATGCCGCCGAGGGTGCAGCGGCTGTGCGTGGAGGGGTCGGGGCCGAAGGTGAGCCCGTGCGGGGCCGCGGCCGAGCGCAGGTCGTCCAGGACGACGCCCGGCTGGACCACGGCACTGCGTTCGCCGGGGTCGAGGGAGACGATGCGGCGCATGTGCCGGGTGAAGTCGAGGACGACGCCGGCTCCGGTGGCCTGTCCGGCGATCGAGGTGCCCGCGCCGCGCGGTACGAGGGGCACGCCGTGCTCCCGGCAGACCGCGAGCGCCGCCGCCACGTCGTCGGCGTCCCTCGGGGCGACCACCGCTGCGGGCACGCGGCGGTAGTTGGAGGCGTCCATGGTGTGCAGGGCGCGGGCGGTGACGGAGAGATCCACCTCGCCGCGCACGGCCGTGCGCAGGTCCCGCGCGAGTCCGTCGCGATCCACCGACTCCCGCCCCACCGACTCCCGGCCCACCGCCGCCCGATCCGTCGGCCCCCGGCCCACGGGCGCCCGCTCCACCGGCTCCCGATCCACCGCCGCCCGGTCCCCGGGCTCCTGACGAACCGGATCCTGGCAGCTCCGGCCACTCGTCGAGCCGCCTCTCCGGCTGGGCGTCGAATCGCTGCCCCGACCGGGCGCCGGACCGCCACCCCGCCCGGGCGCCGAACCGCTGCCCCGCCCGGGCGCCGAACCGCTACCCCCGCCCCGCGCCGGGCCACCGGGTTCGCCGTAGAGATCACTCATACCGTCCAGCATGCCCACGCGCAGGCCCCTCGTGACCACCCCGCCCCACCCGTTTTTTCACCATCCGGACGGGAAGATTCCCAACTCGGTCGACAACTCTCCTATAGTGATCCCCTCTTGAGCAGAGTGTGTCGCTTCCGATCGAGGACCCCGATTGATGACCGCGCAACCCCCCATAGCGCGCCCCGGGACGGAGCACCCTCCGCTGCGTCCCACCGCTTTCGTCCTGCTGACCTGCGCCGTGCTCACCGCGGCGCTCACCGGAGCGGCCGTGGCCCTCGCGCCCGCCTCCGTACGCACCCCCCTGGCCTGGGGATCCGGCGCCGCGGCCGCCGCGCTGACCGCCGCCGTGACCCTGGCCTTCCACACCGTCCGCACCAACTCGCTGCTGCGCCGCCGCGTCGAGGACGTCCAGGAGTACGCCGGACGCCTCGTACGGGAACAGGCCGCCCGCACCGAGGAGTCGGCCCGTGAGCGGACCGCGCTCACCGAGTATTTCGCCCGGGAGCGCAGCGAACTGACCGTGCGCGCCCGCCGCGCCGAGTCCGAACGCGCCGCCGCCCTCGCCGCCTGCGCCAACGCCGCGGGCCGCATGCAGGCCCTGGCCACCGGCATGCTCGCCGACCTGCGCGACATGGAGGGCAGGCACGCCGACGAGGACGTCCTCACCGACCTCCTCCACCTCGACCACCGTACCGCGCAGGCCGGCCGCATCGCCGACTCCGTCGCGGTGCTCACCGGCGCCCGCTCGGGCCGCCGCTGGGCCCGGCCCATCGTCATGGAGTCGATCCTGCGCGGCGCGATGGGCCGCATCGGCGGCTATCAGCGGGTCCGCGTCCACTCGGCCAGCGAGGTCGCGGTCGCGGGCCACGCGGCCGAGGGCGTCATGCACGCCCTGGCCGAACTCCTGGACAACGCGACGAACTTCTCGCCGCCCACCTCCGAAGTGCACGTCTACATCGAAGAGGTGGCGGCCGGCGTCATCATCTCCGTGGAGGACAGCGGCCTGGTGATGGGCCCCGTGCAGCTGCGCCGCGCCGAGCACGCCGTGTCCGGCGAGACCAAGGGCCTCGGCGGCCTTTCGGGCACCCGGCTCGGACTAGCGGTCGTCGGCAGGCTGGCCCGCAAGCACGGCCTGACGGTGTCGTTCCGGCCGTCGGCGCGCGGCGGTACGGGCGTACTCCTGCTGGTACCGCAGGAACTGCTCTCCCGCCCCTCGGAGACGACCCCGACCCCGGCCCCGGCATCCCTGCCGACTGCGACAGCCCTCCCGGCACCCGCGAGCGCGCCGGAGGGGACGCGGGGGGATGTGCGCACGGAGCACCGAGCCGATGCCGACGTCCAGGAACTTCCGACGCGGCGCAGGGATGGCGAGTACGCACATCCCCCCGCGGCCCCGCACCCACGGACGAACCCCGGGCGCCCGGCCTCAGCCACCCCCGAAGCCCCCGAAACCCCCGACGCCCCCGAAGCCCCCGCCGCCCCCCTCCCCAAGCGCCCCCGCGGCCGCACCCTCGCCGCCGCCGAGCGGGCCCGCGCCGACAGCGACACCGGCGAGACGCAGATCCGGCCGCGCGCCGCCACCGCGGCGAGCACCGCGGCCCGCTTCAGCAGCTTCCGTCAGGCCGTCCGCCCCTCTCCGTCGGACTCCTCCGGTCCGGCCGAGGACACGGACGCCACCGCAACTCCCCCGCACCCGGAAGGCGAGACCCCCCGATGACCACCGGCACCACCCCCGGCACCACCACCGACGAAAAGCTCACCTGGCTCCTCCAGGGCCTCCTGGAGCGCACCCCGGGCGCCCGCCACGCCCTCGTGCTCTCCCGGGACGGCCTGAAGCTGTGCCGCACCCCGGAGCTCTCCGTCGACCAGGCCGACCAGCTCGCCGCGATAGCCGCCGGCATCCAGTCGCTCTCGCACGGCGCGTCCGCGGAGTTCGGCGACGGCAGCGGCGGGGTCCGCTCCGCGATGGCCGAGTTCTACGGCGGCATCCTCTTCATCGTCGAGGCGGGCGAAGGCGCGCACCTCGCCGTCATCGCCGCCGAGGACGCCGACGCGGGCCTCGTCGGGCACACCATGAGCGAGCTGGTCGAGCAGCTCGGCGAGCACCTGCGCGCCGCGCCCCGCTCGGACGACGGCCCCCGCACCGCGCCCGCCTCATGAGCCGCCCCGGCCGGGACGACTCCCCCGACCGGCTGTACACCCTCACCGGAGGACGCAGCCGGTCGGCGCCCGACACCCCCTTCGACCTGGTGACCCTCGTCGTCGCCGAGTCCGGCCCGGTCCCCGGCATGCAGTCCGAGCACGCCGCGATCCTGCGCCTGTGCCACCTGCCGACGGCCATGGTCGAGGTCGCCGCCGAGCTCGGCCTTCCGGTGAGCATCACCCGCATCCTGCTGTCCGACCTGCTCGACGCGGGCCGGATCAGCGCCCGCCACCCGCGCGCGGCCGCCGACCACAGCCTTCCCGACCCCGACATCCTGGAGCAGGTGCTCGTTGGACTCCGCAATCTCTGAACGCAGCGCTACCGGGGCCACCCGAACCGAACTGACCGCCACCGCGGACAACGGCTTGAAGATCGTCGTGGTCGGCGGCTTCGGCGTCGGCAAGACGACGCTCGTCCGCTCCGTCAGCGAGATCCGTCCCCTCAACACCGAGGAGACGATGACGCAGGCCGGGCAGGGCATCGACGAGACGGGCGGCCTCGACGGGCTGCGCGGCAAGACGTCCACGACCGTCGCCTTCGACTTCGGCCGCATCACGCTCGACGCGCACAACATCCTCTACCTGTTCGGCGCCCCAGGGCAGGAACGCTTCTGGTTCCTGTGGGACCGCCTCTTCGCCGGCACGCTCGGCGCGGTCGTCCTCGTGGACCCGCGGCGCATCGAGGACTCCTGGTACGCGATCGACCGCCTGGAGCACCACGGCACGCCGTTCATCGTGGCCCGCAACGACTTCGGCGGCTCCCCGCACACCACCGAGCAGCTGCGCGAAGCGCTCGACCTCGACCCCGGAGTACCGCTCGTCGACTGCGATGCCCGCTCCCGGCAGTCCAGCAAGGACGTGCTGATCACCCTCGTGGAACACCTCCAGACGCTGTACGCGGCCCAGCGCAACGCCTCCCAGGAGAACACCCAGTGACCTGCCCCGTTACCGGCGCCGGCGGCGCGCCCGTACCGCTCTCCGGCCCACGGTTCGCCACCGAACCCACCCAGCTGTACCGGGAGATGCGCCGCGACCACGGCCCCGTCGCCCCTGTCCTCCTGGACGGCGACATCCCGGCCTGGCTGGTGCTCGGCTACCGCGAACTGCACCAGGTCACCGGCGACCCGGTCCTGTACAGCCGCGACTCCGAGCTGTGGAACCAGTGGCCGAACATCCCCGCCGACTGGCCGCTGCTCCCGATGATCGGCCACCGGCAGCCGTCGATCCTCTACACCGTCGGCGAGCGGCACACCCGGCGCGCCGCGATGATCGCGCACGCCCTCGAAGAGGTCGACCCCTTCGAACTCAAGGCGCACGCCGAGCAGTTCGCGGACGAGCTGATCGACCGCTTCTGCGGAAAGGGTGCCACGGAGATCGTCGCCGAGTACGCGATGCTGCTCCCGGTCCGCGTCCTCGCCCGCATCTACGGCTTCTCCGACGAGCAGGGCCCCGGCCTCGTCACCGCCATGAACGACATGATCGACGGCCGCGAGCGGGCCCTCGCGGGCCAGCAGCACCTGGCCGGGTCGATGATGCGGCTCATCGCCGACAAGCACGCGGAGCCGGGCGCCGACGTCGCCTCGTACATGCTGCGGACGCAGGCGGCCGACGGCGAACTGGGCTTCTCCGACGAGGAGATCGCGCAGGACCTGATGGTGATGATGGCCGCGGGCCACCAGCCGACCGCCGACTGGATCGGCAACTCGCTGCGCCTGATGCTCACCGACGACCGGTTCGCCGCCTCCCTGTTCGGCGGCCGGCACAGCGTCGCCGAGGCCATGAACGAGGTCCTGTGGGAGGACACCCCCACGCAGAACGTCGCCGGCCGCTGGGCCTCGCGCGACACCCAGCTGGGCGGCCGTCGCATCAACTCCGGGGACCTCCTGCTGCTCGGCCTCGCCGCCGCCAACTCCGACCCGCAGGTCCGCACCGACGGCTCGGCGCTGACCGGCGGCAACAGCGCCCACTTCTCCTTCGGCCACGGTGAACACCGCTGCCCGTTCCCCGCCCAGGAGGTCGCCGAGGTCATCGCGCGGACCGCCATCGAGGTGCTCCTCGACCGCCTGCCCGACCTCGACCTCGCGGTGCGGGCCGACGCCCTCACCCGCCGCCCGTCCCCCTGGCTGCGCGGCCTGACAGACCTGCCGGTGAGCTTCACGCCGACCCCGACCTCAGTGTTTGGAGATCTCAGATGACGCGCATCGCCCTGGACCCGTTCGTCACCGACCTCGACGCGGAGAGCGCACGGCTGCGCGCGGCGGGCCCGCTCGCCGAGGCGGAGCTGCCGGGCGGCGTACCGGTGTGGGCGGTCACGCACCACGCCGAGGCCCGCCAACTGCTCACCGACAAGCGGCTGGTGAAGGACATCGAGGTCTGGGGCGCCTGGCGGCGCGGCGAGATCCCCGCCGACTGGCCGCTGATCGGCCTCGCCAACCCCGGCCGCTCCATGCTGACGGCGGACGGCGAGGAGCACCGCAGGATGCGCACGCTGGTGGCGCAGGCGCTGACACCGCGCCGGGTGGAGCGCATGCGGGACCGCATCGCCGAGCTGACCGCGGCCCTCCTCGACAGGCTCCCCGAGGGCCCCGGACCCGTCGACCTGAAGGCGGAGTTCGCCTACCCCCTCCCCATGTACGTCATCAGCGACCTGATGGGCATCGACGAGGCGGACCACCCGCGCCTGAAGGTCCTGTTCGACAAGTTCTTCTCCACGCAGACGCCCCCGGCGGAGGTCGTCGCGACGCTCGGCGAGCTCGCCGCGATGATGGGCAAGGTCGTCGCGGCCCGCCGCACGGAGCCCGGCGACGACCTGACCAGCGCCCTGGTCCAGGCCTCCGAGAACGGCGACCACCTCACCGACGAGGAGATCGTCTCCACGCTCCAGCTGATGGTCGCCGCGGGCCACGAGACGACGATCTCCCTCATCGTCAACGCCGTCGTCAACCTCGCCGCCCACCCCGGCCAGCTCGCCCTGGTCCTCGCGGGCGAGGTCGGCTGGGACGCGGTGATCGAGGAGACCCTGCGGTACGCGACCCCCACCTCGCACGTCCTGATCCGCTTCGCCGCGCAGGACGTCCCCGTCGGGGACAAGGTGATCCGGCAGGGTGACGCGCTGATCGTCTCGTACGGCGCGATAGGCCGCGACGAGGCCGCGCACGGCCCCACGGCAGGCGACTTCGACATCACCCGCACGTCGCCGACCCGCCACATCTCCTTCGGCCACGGCCCCCACGTCTGCCCCGGCGCGGCCCTCTCCCGCCTGGAGGCGGGCGTAGCCCTCCCGGCTCTCTACGCCCGCTTCCCGAACCTGCGCCTGGCGGTCCCGCACGAGGCCCTCCGCAACAAGCCGGTGGTGACGCAGAACGACTTGTACGAGCTGCCGGTCCGGCTGCGCAGCTGATTCCAGCGCCCCTCGGTGGGCATTCCAGCGCCCCCCGGCGGGCATTCCAGCCCCTCCGGCGTTTGAGGAGCGGGGTCCGGGGCAGAGCCCCGAGTCGTCCACCCCGGGTGGGCCAAGGATCTCAGCCGACGGACACCACCAAGACGGCACGCCCCGAGCCGCTAGGCTCCCCCCGTGGCTGAGATCCAGATTCCCGCTGACATGAAGCCCGCCGACGGCCGTTTCGGCGCGGGCCCCTCCAAGGTGCGTACGGAGGCGCTGGACGCCCTGGCCGCCACCGGCACCTCCCTCCTCGGCACCTCCCACCGCCAGGCCCCGGTCAAGAACCTGGTCGGGCGCGTGCGCGAGGGCATCAAGGACCTCTTCTCCCTCCCCGAGGGGTACGAGGTGATCCTCGGCAACGGCGGCTCCACCGCGTTCTGGGACGTGGCGACGCACGGCCTGATCGAGAACAAGTCGCAGCACCTCAACTTCGGCGAGTTCTCCTCCAAGTTCGCGAAGGCGTCGAAGCTCGCCCCGTGGCTGGCCGAGCCGACCGTGATCGCGAGCGAGCCGGGCACGCACCCCGACCCGAAGGCGGAGGCGGGCGTCGACGTCTACGCCTTCACGCACAACGAGACCTCCACCGGCGTCGCCGCGCCGGTCAAGCGCGTCGCGGGCGCCGACGAGGGCTCCCTCGTCCTCGTGGACGCCACGTCCGGCGCGGGCGGCCTGCCGGTCGACATCGCGGAGACGGACGTCTACTACTTCGCCCCGCAGAAGTCGTTCGCCTCGGACGGCGGCCTGTGGCTGGCCGCGTTCTCCCCGGCGGCGATCGAGCGCGCCGAGCGGATCCACGCGTCGGGCCGCCACGTCCCGGAGTTCTTCTCGCTCCCGACCGCGATCGACAACTCCCGCAAGAACCAGACGTACAACACCCCGGCGCTCGCCACGCTCTTCCTGCTCGCCGAGCAGCTGGACTGGATGAACTCGCAGGGCGGCCTGGAGTTCACGACCGGCCGCACGGCCGCGTCCTCGCGCACGCTGTACGGCTGGGCCGAGGAGTCCAAGTACGCGACGCCGTTCGTCACGGACCCGGCGAAGCGGTCGCAGGTCATCGGGACGATCGACTTCGCGGACGAGATCGACGCGGGCGCTGTCGCTAAGGCGTTGCGGGCGAATGGGATTGTCGACACGGAGCCGTACCGGAAGCTGGGCCGGAACCAGTTGCGGGTCGCGATGTTCCCGGCGATCGACCCGGCGGATGTCGAGGCGCTCACCAAGTGCATCGACTACGTGATCGAGAAGCTCTAGCAACTCACCGCGCGACCAGCCGCGGATTCGTCGTGACTGGTCGCGCAGTTCCCCGCGCCCCTTACGGGGCGCACCCGGAGCTCAGCGGCTCAGGCCCCTGAACCTCCGTACCGCCAGCGGCAGGAACACCAGCGAGATCGCCACCGGCCAGACCATCGCCATCAGGACCGCGTGCTGCTCGACCCAGGTGTCGCCGCCCGCGCCGGGGTTGCCGAAGAGCTCGCGGGTTGCCGTGCCCGTCGACGAGACGGGGTTCCACGCGGCGACCGGGGCCAGCCAGTCCGGCATGAGGGACGGTGCCACGAAGACGCTGGAGATCATCGTGAGCGGGAAGGCCACCGCGTACAGGCCGCCCGCCGCCTCCGGGCTCGGCACGACAAGGCCGAGGTAGACGCCGACCCAGATCAGGCTGAACCGCAGGAACAGCAGCAGTCCGAAGGCGAGCAGGGTGTCGGGCACGCCCGCGCTGGAGCGCCAGCCGATGGCGAGCGCGGTCAGGGCGAGGATGGTCAGCTCGGCGCAGGCCACGACGAGATCGGCGAGGCCGCGCCCCGACGCCACGGCGGAGGGCGCCATCGGCATCGAGCGGAAGCGGTCGATGACGCCCTTCGTCGCGTCCGTCACGACCCCCATCGCGGTGTTCATGAACCCGAAGGCCATGGTCATCACGAACATGCCGGGCATCAGGAACTGCTTGTAGTCGCCGTCGTCGCCGCCTGGCACCTTCATCGCCTCGCCGAACACGAAGCCGTACAGCAACACGCTGATGATGGGGAAGCCCAGCTGCCAGGCGATGGTGACGGGCTGGCGCCGGAAGTGGGTGAGGTAGCGGCGCGTGACGTTCCAGCCGTCGGCGAGGGCCCAGAAGAGGCGTCCGCGCGAGGGGGCGGTGGTGAGGGTGACGCTCATGCGGCGGCCTCCGTCGCGTGGATCTCGCCGGTCAGGCGCAGGAACACGTCGTCCAGGCTCGGCCTGCGCAGTCCGATGTCCTCGACGGCGATGCCCTCGTCGCGCAGGGTCCGCGCCACGTCCGTGAGGGCGGCGACGCGGTCGGTCACGGCGCCCTGCACGCGGCGCTCCAGCTCGAAGGTGACGGGTTCGCCGTCGCAGACGCGGGCGACGGTCTTCACCGCGGCGGGCAGGTCGGCGGCCTCGCGCACGACGACGTCGAGGTGGCTGCCGCCCACCGTGTTCTTCAGGCCGTCGGGGGTGTCGTCGGCGATGGCCCGGCCGCGGTCGATGACGGTGATGCGGGAGGCGAGCCGGTCGGCCTCCTCCAGGTACTGGGTGGTGAGCAGGACGGTCGTGCCGCCCGCGACGAGTTCCCGCACGGTCTCCCAGACCTCCTGGCGGCTGCGCGGGTCGAGTCCGGTGGTCGGCTCGTCGAGGAAGAGGACGGCGGGCGCGAGGATCATCGAGGCGGCCAGGTCGAGCCTGCGCCGCATGCCGCCGCTGTACTGGCCCGCGCCCTTCTCCGCCGCGTCCCGCAGGTGGAACTGCTCAAGGAGTTCCTGGGCGCGCGCCGCCGCGCGCCTGGCGCCCAGGTGGAAGAGGCGGCCGAACATCTCCAGGTTCTGCCGTCCGGTGAGGATCTCGTCGACCGCCGCGTACTGGCCGGTGAGGCCGATGCGGCCGCGGACCCGTGCCGGTTCGCGCGCCACGTCCGCGCCGGCCACCTCGGCGCGGCCGCCGTCGAGCCGGACGAGGGTGGCGAGGATGCGTACGGCGGTGGTCTTGCCCGCGCCGTTGGGCCCGAGGAGCCCGTGCACCGTGCCCCGTTCGACGTGCAGGTCGAAGCCGTTCAGGGCGTGTTTCTCCCCGTACCGCTTCACCAGCCCCTCGGCGACCACCGCATAACCGTGCCCGTTGCCGTCTCCGTGTCCGCTCTCGTGCCCGTTCATCGCTGCCCCTTCCCGAACCAACCGCCGCGAACGACCCCACTGGGTACGCCGTACCCAATGGAGAGTACACCGTACTCAGTTTTTACGGGTACACCGTACCCAGTTCCGGTCCGCACGATTAGGCTGAGCGCCATGACGAGCACCAACGGCGGCGACGACCGGCGCACCGGCAGCGACATCACCCGCAGCCTGGATCTGCTCTGGGGCGAGGGCGCACGCCCGGCCCGGGGCCCCAAGCCGGGGCTCACCCTGGACCGGATCGTCACGGAGGCGGTGCGCCTGGCGGACGCCGAAGGGCTCGCGGCGGTCTCCATGCGCCGCCTCGCCACGGAGCTCGGCACCGGCACGATGTCCCTGTACCGCTACGTCCCCGGCAAGGGCGATCTGGTCGACCTGATGCTGGACCGCGTGCACACGCCGCCCGAGGAGGACGGGCCCTGGACGGGCGGCTGGCGCGAGGGCGTCGAGGCGTACGCCCGCGAGACCCTCGTCCTCTACCGCCGCCACCCCTGGCTGCTCCACGCCAACCAGGCCCGCCCGGTGCTCGGCCCCGGCTCCGTCGGCGGCCTCGACCGCACCCTGTCCCGGATCAAGTCGATGGGCCTGACCGACCCCGAACTGGTCGGCGTGATCGTCATGACGGAGGGGTACGTCACCGGGGTCGCCCGCACCCAGGTGCACGAGGCGGAGGCGGCGAAGAGGACCGGCCTGACGGACGAGGAGTTCTGGGCGGCGCAGGCGCCGACCCTCGACCGGATCATGCGCAGCGGCCGCTACCCGGCCCTCGCGCACCTCTCCGACGACTCGTTCGGCCCGGACTTCGACCACTTCGAGTTCGGCCTGCAACGCCTCCTGGACGGCCTGGACGTACTGGTGGCCCGGCGCGCCCGGGAGCGGTGAGCCGCCGGGCCCCGCCGGTCACCTGCCGCCGCGCCGCCCCAGCCGCTTCAGGCCGAACACGGCGAGCAGCACGGCCCCGACGACGACGGCGCCCGTCTTGAGGCTGCCGCTGAGGAACGGATCGTCGTCACCCTCACGGGCCGTACCCCCATTCCCCGAAGAGGAGTCGGCGTCCCCGCTGCCGCCTCCGCCGGGCGCCTCGACCGGCTCCACCTCGCTCTGCGCGCCCTCGCTGCCGTACATCAGGGTCGTGCCGTCCAGGGTGTACGTGACGGACTCGCCCTGCCGCTGCAACGGCACGCTCAGCCTGCCCTTGCGCTGCGGCTTCTTGCCGTCGCCCTGCCATGCGTACCAGACGCCGCCGAAGTACCCGCGCAGCGCGAGCTGTTCGCCATTGGGCGAGAAGGCGCCGTCGGTCACCCACAGGTCGACGTCGGAGACCCGCCTGAAGACGTTCGTGCCCGAGGCGGACATCCGCTCCGGGCTCTCGTAGAGGCCGCCGCCGTCCTCGTTCTTGCTCACGATGTAAATCCGCCCGGTCTTCGGGTGGACCATCATCGCCTCGGCGTCCCGTGCCCCGTCGGCGTACTTGACGACGTACTGGGTGGCACGGACCGTCTGGTTCGTGAGCTGCTTCGGCTCGGGGAGCTTGTAGATCCAGACGTTCTTCCAGGTGCCGTTGAGGTTGTCGCCGATGTCGCCGACGTAGATGTTGCCGTCGCTGCCGACCGAGATCGCCTCGACGTCGCGCGGGGCGCCCACGCCGGTCATCGTGACGGTGGCGACCGTCTCCCCCGTCCTGGAGTCGACCGCGTACAGGAAGGCGCCCTTGTCCTGGTCGTTGTGGGTCCAGTAGATGCCGGGGTGGGCGCGGGAGGCGGCCAGGCCGCTGGACTCGACGATCCGTGGATCCTTGATCGTGAACCCGTCGTGGCCGTCGGCCGCGGCGGGTGCGGCGGACACGCCGGACACCGCCGTGGCGAAGACCAGCACGGCACCGGCAGCGAGGACAGACGGAACAGCCCGAAGCGAACGCATGCGCCCAAGCGTGCCATCCGCGCTCCCGTGCGGAGTGCGCAGCCTCACATCGCAGGGGCGGGGCGCGATCCGGGATGATGTCCGGATGCTCAGGTTCATGTTCGTCGGCGACTCGATGACCATCGGAAGCGCCGGGGAACGCACCTGGCGCTACCGGATGTGGCAGCACCTGCGCGACACCCTGGGCCCCGAGGGCGTCGCCGTGGTCGGCCCGCGCACGGCCCTCTACGACAAGGCGGCGGGAGAACCCCGCTCCCACGACTACGCCGACGCTCCCCCGGATTTCCCCCGCAACCACCTCGCGGGCTGGGGCGAGGGCTGGCAGCACCTGGCCCCGCGGATCGCCGACGCGCTGACCCGCGACCCCGCCGACATCCTCCTCATCTCGCTCGGCCTGATCGACCTGGGCTTCTACACGAACGCGGAGCAGACGGCGCGAAACGTCCGCGCCTTCGTCGAGGCGGCCCGCTCGGCGAACCCGCACATCCGGATGGTCCTGCTCCCCGTCATCCCCAACATCCGGGCCGAGTCGGACGCGCCCTTCGCCACCGAGGTGGCCCGCTTCAACGAACTCCTCGCGAAGACGGCCGCGGACCTGGACACCCCCCGCTCGCCCCTCCTCCTCGTCTCACCCCCGCCGTCGTACGACATCCACGTCGACACGTACGACGGCACGCATCCGAACGCGTCCGGCGAGCTCAAACTGGCGTCGGCGTTCGCGGAGGCCCTGTCCCAGGCGTGGGACATCGGCGGGCCCTGCGCCACCCTCAGAGCCTGTCTTTGAACCCCCGCGCCTGTCTTTGAACCCCCGCCTGCGCAGCGGAGCGCGAAGCGGACTGAGCCGTCAGGCGCCCGCGTCGGCCAGGCGGTCACGCCAGGGCAACGGCTGTGTGCGGCGGTCTTCCTCCGTGCTGGAGGAGGCCCTTTCCGCCCGGCACCGACCGCATCGCGTCTCCTCGCCCAGGGGCCGGAAGACGTGCTCGGCACCCGGCCCCGCGCAGGTCATGAGGCCGGGCCTGCCCGTGACCGCCGGAGAGGGCATCGCCCCCGCGTGGGCCGGGAGCTTCTGCACCAGCCGGTGCCGTACGAATCCCACCGCCGACCGGACCCCGCCCGGAGGCAGCCCGGCTGCCAGCGCCTTGCGGAGGTCACCCGTCGACACGCCCCGTCGCAGCCACTCCGCCGCCGTCCCTGCCAGGGCTCTCGCCTCCCGTACGCCCAGCAGCAGGTCCCGGTTCACGTGGCGGAGCGACAGCAACACCCGTTCGGCCTCGGCCAGTTCCGTGCCGGCCGCGGGCTCCGGGTCTTCGGGCGGGGGGGTGGGGAAGATTCTTCTCCCATTGTTCTTCCGGGTAAGAGCCGCCGGGTTCCCGCGTCCCCGGCCCGCCGACCGTCGGTGCCTGCGCAGTCGGTGACGGCCCGTCTCCGACCCGGGCCCGCCCCGCCTCCTCACCCGTCAGGGTGACGTTCGCCAGGAGCTGTTCCGTGACCCAGCGGCCCCGCTCTCCCTGCCAACGCCACGCGTGCAAGTAGCCGGATTCCTCAAGGAGTTGCTTGGCCCGCTGGTAGGCGCGGCCCTTGATGCCGAGCCGCGCCGCGTGTTCGCCGAGCGATCTGGCGGAGGCGTCCGCCTCGGAGAGCCCCTGCACGTACAGGAGCAGGATCTTCGCGTCGCTGTTCAGGCACTGATGCCGTACGACGTCGTGCGAAGCCTTCGTGTAGCGCCGGTTGGGCGCGATAGCATGCCGAAGCATCCCGGTGGACCTCTGATCCATTCGGTGGTGAAGGTCCTCGGGCGGTGTTGCTAGCACCTCCGGGGACCGCCCCATGTCCGGCCGGACACAGAGCGTGACGATGCGGTCACCGTACCGCACGTTTAGTCGTCTCGTGCAACAAATCACCCTCCACGAACGGGACTTCACTCGTCGGGCGTGACCTCCAGTCGAGCGGCCACGTGTAGCCGTCCAGCGCGGGCACGCCCACGTACGCGAGGCTCCCCGCGCTCCGGCCCAGCGCCCGCGCACCGACCGGCCAGGCGTACGACTCCGCTGCCTGCGGGGGCAGCAGGAAGTAGAGGTAGCGCCCGCCCGTCGCCTCGCGGACGATCGGGCCCGCGCGGAAATCCGTGAACTGCATCAGGTCGTACGCGACTTGCTCGCCGAGCGCGCCCTCGATCCGTACCGCGTCGAAGTGAATGCCCGCGTGCCGCAGGGCATGGCCCGTCGCCGGAATCCAGTCGTGGACCCTGAGTGATGAGGTTTCCGAGTTCATGCAGCAGATGCTGTCGGGCGCTCACATACTGTGACCAGGGATTCGCAGGCGTCGTGCTGCGCTGTGCACTTGGGGAGGGCGTTGTGCACTTCGGTGAACGAGGGTCGAGGTCGTTCGGGGCGCTGTTGCGGTTCTACCGCGAGCAGGCCGACTTGACGCAAGAGGCGCTGGGCGCACACGTCGGCTACTCCAAGTCGCAGGTGGCGATGGTGGAGCGTGGGGAGCGGCCCCCGAAAGGGAAGCTGGTAGAGCTCGCGGACAAGGTTGTGGGTGCACACGGGGCACTACTCGTGCTCGCGGAGAAAGAATTCGAGCAGAGCGGGCTCCAAGAGTGGACAGAGGACTTTCTGGAGCACGAGAAGATGGCGCTGTCCATCTACTCCTACCAGGACCATGTGATGCCAGGGTTGCTGCAAACCGGGGATTACGCGCGAGCCGTATTCAACTGCGTGCACCCACCCCTGGACGACGACGAGCTCGACAAACGGGTGGCCAAACGACAGGCGCGGCAACAACTCTTGACACGCAAGCCTGCGCCCGTGCTCAACTTCATCGTGGAGCAGAGTGTCCTGACTCGCCCGTTGGGCGGCAAACCTGTGCTTAAGAAGCAACTACACAGCTTGGTCGAGTTCGGGAAGCTTCGAAACGTCGAGATCCAAGTCATGCCCCACGAGAGGCAGATCCACACCGGCCCGATGAGGCCCATGATCCTGCTTGAGACGGCTGAGCGACGACAGCTCGCCTACATCGAGGGGCACATCGGCGGCTACTTCGTCAGCCAACAGCCCGACTTGGGCAACCTGCAAGGTAAATACGGGGCTCTCCGCACTCATGCGCTCACCCCTGAGGATTCCGCACAGCTAATCGAGAAAGTGGCAAGCGAACTATGAGCAACGAAACGACTTGGTTCAAGAGCAGCTACAGCCTCGGGGACGGCGAGTGCCTGGAAGTCGCCGCCACCCCCGCCACCATCCACATCCGCGACTCAAAGCTGAACCCCACCGGCCCCACCCTCCAGATATCCCCGGCCACCTGGACCACCTTCCTCACCCAGGCCACCACTCTCGGCTCGACGCGGCCGGGTGGCTCGGCGGTTCGTGACCGGACGTGACCTCGGCTCCGTGCGTATCGTTGTACTGCGCGGCCGCACTCGACCGAGGGCAGTCGGGGAGGAGCGCCACGATGACCGTCGTAGAGACCGACAGGATCGAGATGGCTGAGAACGGCGACAGGAACGCCTTGGACGTGATGTTCAAAGCGCTCGGGCGAGACCACTTCCTCGAAGGCTACCGAATCGAGATCGTCGGGGGAGCCGTCTTCATGACGCCGCAACGGAACACGCACTGGCAGATTATTCGCAGGATCGTCCGAGCCCTGGAGGACAGGTTCGGCATGAATGTGATGGTGCTCTCCGACGTGCGCATCGATTTCCCCGGAGGCCAGAACGGCTTCTGCCCGGACGTGGCGAAACTGCGGGATGACGCAGAGTGGACCCATGAGCGCGGTTGGCGCTACGAGGACATCGAATTTGTCGCCGAGGTCATCTCCAAGGGAACTGCCGAGAACGACTACTACGCCAAGAAGTACGCGTACGCGGCAGCCGGAATCCCTGCCTACCTGATCGTCGATCCGTACGAGGGGCGGTGCCACCTCTACACCCAGCCCAAGGAGAGCGACAACGGCATCGACTACACCAGCGAACTTCCCTTCTCCTTCGGCTACGAAGTCGACCTGACCTGCACACCGGCCGACCTCATCCTCAAGACCGGCGATTTCCCCCGCGACTGACCGCCCCTGCCACCCACCCCTTGCCTAGAGCCCACTCCACCCCTTTGGGTGGATCACCATGAGGTACACGCAGCTGGGACGCACGGGGCTCAAGGTCAGCCGGCTCACGCTCGGCACCATGAACTTCGGGCCGCTCACCAACGAACCCGACAGCCACACGCTCATGGACTCCGCGCTCGACGCGGGCGTCAACTACTTCGACACCGCCAACGTCTACGGACAGAGCGCGGGCAAGGGCCGCACCGAGGAGATCCTCGGCACCTGGTTCACCCAGGGAGGCGGCCGCCGCGACAAGGTCGTCCTCGCCACCAAGGTGTACGGGAACATGACCCCGAACGGGGAGACCCCGTGGCCCAACCACGACCGGCTCTCCGCGCTCAGCATCCGCCGCGCCGTCGAAGCCAGCCTCAAGCGGCTGCAGACCGACCACATCGACATCTACCAGTTCCACCACATCGACCGGCAGACGCCGTTCGAGGAGATCTGGCAGGCCGTCGACGTACTCGTACGGCAGGGCAAGATCCTCTACGCCGGGTCCTCCAACTTCCCCGGCTACAAGATCGCCCAGGCCAACGAGACCGCACGGCGGCTCGGCGGTTACGGCCTCGTCAGCGAGCAGTGCCTCTACAACCTCGCCGCCCGCGATGCCGAGATGGAGGTCATACCGGCATCCGAGGAGTACGGCCTCGGCGTCATCCCGTGGTCGCCGCTGCACGGCGGACTGCTCGGCGGCGTGCTGAAGAAGGAGGGCGAGGGCTCGCGCCGCACCGGCGGACGCGCCGCCGCCGAGCTCGCCAAGCCGGAGGTGCGCGCGCGGGTCCAGGCGTACGAGGACCTGCTCGACAAGCACGGCCTCGAACCCGGCGAGACCGCCCTCGCCTGGCTGCTCACCCGGCCCGGTGTCACCGCGCCGATCGTCGGCCCGCGCACGGCCGAGCAGCTCGACTCCGCGCTGCGCGCCGTCGAGCTGGAGCTGTCCGAGGAGGTCCTCGACGCGCTGGACGAGATCTTCCCCGGTCCCGGGCCTTCCCCGGAGTCCTTCGCCTGGTGATCCGGGGGAGACACGGGTAGCGGCCCGCGTCGGCCAGGGCCCTGCTGACGGACCGCCTCGACCTCGCGGAGATCCGTCAGCAGGGGCCTAACCGCCGACCGCGGCCGCCACCGCCACCACGATGAACATCAGCACGAGCACACCGGCCATGATCCGGTTTCTGGTTTTCGGGTCCACGTGGTCGAGGTTAACCGGCGCCGTCCGGCGCCCCCGCGCCGCCTCCCAGTGACCAGCGTCCCACCACCTCGTAGCGAGGCCGCTCCCCCGGCACCCCGCTCCGCGGCAGATTGCTGCGGACCAGCGTCAGCTCCCCCACGGTCCACGCGGTGCCCCGGAAGGCGCCGAGCTCATCGGCGTACGGACCCAGAGCCGTCTCGCCCCGGCCGCGCGCCAGCGTCAGGTGCGGGCGGTAGTTCCGGTGCTCCTCCATCGTCACGCCCGCCTTGCGCGCCGCCGCGTCCGCACGCCGGGCGAGCAGCCGCAGCGCGGCGACGTCTCCGGTGACACCGGCCCACAGCGCCCGGTCGCCGAAGTGCCCGCCGCCACGCAGGGCGAGGGAGAAGGGCGGCGTGCGGTGCGCGGCCCGCGCCAGGCGGGCGGCCAGGTCCGGCACCACCGCGTCGTCGGCCTCCGCCATGAAGGCGAGCGTGAAGTGCCAGCCGTCACGGGCCGTCCAGCGCAGCTCGTCGGCGCCGGGCAGCCGCTTCAACGCGCTTGCGGCGGCGGCCAGTTCGCGGGTCGCGGAGTCCGGCGGGAGGACCGCGGCGAAGAGTCTCATGAGGGTGACGCTAGCCTCCCTCCATGACAGACACGGAGGCCATGAGGATCAGGCGGGGCGGGGTCGACGACATACCGGCGATCATCGCCCTCTTCGACGGCGCGGTGGAGTGGCTGGCCGCGCAGGGCCGGACCGGGCAGTGGGGCACGAAGCCCTGGTCGGGCAACCCCAGGGCCGTCGCGATGGTCGAGAAGTACGTGACGACGGGCGAGCCGTGGATCGCCGAGATCGACGGCGCCGTGGCGGGCACGCTGACGCTCACCGACGGGCCCGGCGGCGACTACATTCCCGAGGCCGACGAGCCGGAGCGCTACATCCACATCCTCGCCGCCGACCGCACCCGCCACGCCGGCCGCGGGGTGGGCCGCGCCCTCCTCGCACACGCGGTGGAGGAGACCCGCAGACAGGGAGTGTCCCTGCTCCGGGTCGACTGCTACGCGGGCGACGACGGCAAGCTCGTCGCGTACTACGAGTCCAACGGCTTCACGCCGACCGAGCCCTTCACGGGCCCGGACGGCACCTGGCCGGGGCAGGTCCTGGCCCGCCGCGTCTGACCGCTGCGACCCCGCCCCACGGCACCGGCACCGGCGTCAGCAGAGGCTCCGCGCCGACGCAGGCACAGCACGTGACGCAAGCGCCGCCCCGGCACCGTGCGGACGAGCGAGACGAGCAAGCGGCAGGCACCGGCCCCGTGGGCCCGTGGACCCGCGTTGCCCGCCGCACGGCGCTACGCCGCGGCCGCCAGCTCCCGTTCCCTGGGGACGAACTGCACGTGCTGGTGGCCCCGGCGCAGGTCCACCTTCAGCCGGAGGTTCGCCGCGCGGGCCAGCATCAGGCCGACGCCGACCGCGGCGAGCGCGCAGACGAGTCCGCCGGCGGCCATGCTGATCCGGACGCCGTAGGCGTCGGCGAGCCAGCCGAAGAGCGGGCCGCCCAGCGGCGTGCCGCCGGTGAAGACCATCATGAACAGCGACATGACGCGGCCCCGCATCTCGGGGTCGGTGGCCATCTGCACCGAGGAGTTGGCGGTGACGTTCACCGTCAGGCCGAGGATGCCGATCGGCACGATCAGCGCGACGAACATCCACAGCTCGGGCGCGCACGCGGCCACGATCTGCAGCACACCGAAGGCGGTGGCCGCCCCGGCGAGGAGCCGCAGGCGCGAGGTGCCGCGGCGGGCCGCGAGCAGCGCGCCGGCCAGCGAACCGATCGCCATCAGGGTGTTGAACAGCCCGTACATCCCCACGCCGCCGTGGAAGATGTCGTCCGCGAAGGCGCTCAGCCAGATCGGGAAGTTGAAGCCGAAGGTGCCGATGAAGCCGACGAGGACGATCGGCCAGATCAGCTCGGGGTTCTTCGACACATAGTTCAGGCCCTCCCTCAGCTGGCCCTTGCCGCGCGGCGTGCGCGGCGTGCGGTGCAGCTCGCTCGTCCGCATCAGCAGCAGGCCGGTGAGCGGCGCGAGGAAGGACAGGCCGTTGGCGAGGAACGCCCAGCCGGGCCCGACGGCGGCGGTCAGCGCGCTCGCCACGGCGGGGCCGACGAGGCGGGCGGACTGGAAGTTGGCGGAGTTCAGCGAGACGGCGTTGCGGACCTGGTCGGGTCCCACCATCTCGGACACGAAGGACTGCCGCGTCGGGTTGTCGACGACGGTGACGAGGCCGGTGAAGAAGGCCGCGACGTAGACGTGCCAGACCTGGACGTTGCCGGTCAGGGTGAGGGCCGCGAGGAAGAGCCCGCTGAGGCTCATCGCGCCCTGGGTAAGGAAGAGCAGGTTCCGCTTGGCGAAGCGGTCGGCGATCACGCCGCCGTACAGGCCGAGCAGCAGCATCGGCAGGAACTGCATGGCCGTGGTGATACCGACGGCCGCGGAGGATCCGGTCAGGCTCAGGACCAGCCAGTCCTGGGTGATGCGGGCCATCCAGGTGCCGGTGTTGGAGACGACCGCGCCGGTCGCGAAGAGCCGGTAGTTACGGATCTTCAGCGAGCTGAACATCGAGGTCTTGTGGGGGCGGGCGGTCGGGTCGAGGGCGGTTGGTGCGGGGGCGGAGTCTGCTCCGGATCCCGTACTCAAAGTGCGTTCGCCTCCTTGGCGTACGTACGGCTCCCGCGGGTCGGCGGGAGTGCCCGCGGGGCGCCGCGGGGCTTGGCGTCAGAAGGGCCCTAAAGGTGCGCGAGCTTCTCCAGTACGGGAGCGGCGGCGCGCAGCCGCGCCCACTCGTCCTCGTCGAGGTGCTCGGTGAGCGAGGCCAGCCAGGCGTTCCGCTTGCGGCGGCTCTCTTCGAGCATGGCCTCGGCGGTCTCCGTCTGGGTCACCACCTTCTGGCGGCGGTCCTCGGGGTGCGGCTCCAGCCGGACCAGGCCCTTCGCCTCGAGCAGGGCGACGATGCGGGTCATCGACGGCGGCTGCACGTGCTCCTTGCGGGCGAGTTCACCCGGGGTGGCGGAGCCGCAGCGGGCAAGGGTGCCGAGCACCGACATTTCGGTGGGGCTCAGCGACTCGTCGACCCGCTGGTGCTTGAGTCGACGGGAAAGGCGCATCACAGCGGAGCGCAAGGCGTTCACGGCGACGGCATCGTCACCATGGGAGAGGTCCGGCATGGTTGTTAGCGTAACTCATTACCCTAGCTAAAGACCACTCGGATTCCCGCACTGCGGGCGGCGAACCCTTTCGTCACCCGAACGAGTGAGGCGGCGCCGAAAAGCGACGCACCGGCCGCCGGGCGCCCGGGACCCTGTCACGCATGGGATCGCCAGTGCTCAGCCTGCGCATAGACGGTGAGCTGCTCGACCGGCTCCGACAGCACGCGGCCAAAAGAGGAATGAGCGTCCAGGACTATGTGGTCCGGACGCTCATTCGCGACGACTTCGACGAACGGTTCGCGACATCCGTCGAGGAGACGGAGAAGTTCTACGGGGTGGCGTAACCGCCCCTGCGGGCCTCGGGCGGGCGTAACGGCCGCCGCGGGCCTCGGGCGGGCATAACCGCCCCCGCGTGCCTCGGGCAGGGTTCGCGCTCGCGCCTTACGTCAGGTTCAGCGCCGGCATCAGGTAGTAGAAGGCGAACACGGCCGACACCACGTACATCGCGACCGGCACCTCCCGGGCGCGCCCGGCCGCGAGCCGCAGCACGGTGAAGGTGATGAAGCCCATGCCGATGCCGTTCGTGATCGAGTACGTGAACGGCATCATCAGCATCGTCACGAACGCCGGGATCGCGATCGTGTGGTCCGCCCAGTCGATCTGCCGGATGGATCCGGACAGGATCAGGAAGCCGACCGCGAGCAGCGCGGGCGTGGCCGCCTGGGACGGGACCATCGTGGCGAGCGGCGTGAGGAACAGCGCGACGGCGAAGAGCCCGCCGGTGACGACGTTCGCGAAGCCCGTACGGGCCCCCTCGCCGACGCCCGCCGTGGACTCCACGAAGCAGGTGGTGGCGGAGGAGGACGAGGCGCCGCCGGCGGCGACCGCGATGCCGTCGACGAAGAGCACCTTGTTCATGCCGGGCATGTTGCCCTTGGAGTCGGTCAGGCCGGCCTCGTCGCCGATGCCCATGATCGTGCCCATCGCGTCGAAGAAGCACGAGAGCAGCACGGTGAAGACGAAGAGGACGCCGGTCAGGACACCGACCTTGCCGAAGCCGCCGAAGAGGCTGATCTGGCCGACGAGCCCGAAGTCGGGCGCCGAGACGGGGTTGCCGGGCCACTCCGGCGTCGTCAGGCCCCAGGAGGGGATGTCCGCGGCGGCGTTGATGATCATCGCGACGGCCGTCATGACGACGATGCTGATGAGGATGGCGCCCGGCACCTTGCGCACGAGGAGCGCCAGGGTGAGCAGCACGCCGAGCACGAAGACGAGGACGGGCCAGCCGTTGAGGTGTCCGTCGCCGCCGAGCTGGAGCGGGACGGTGGTGTGCGCGGCGTCCGGCATGCGCGAGACGAAGCCGGAGTCGACGAGGCCGATCAGCATGATGAAGAGGCCGATGCCGATGGCGATGCCCTTGCGCAGGCCGAGCGGCACGGCGCTCATGACCCGTTCCCGCAGCCCTGTCGCGACGAGCAGCATCACGACGAAGCCGGCGAGGACGACCATGCCCATGGCGTCGGGCCACGACATGCGGGGCGCGAGCTGGAGGGCGACGACGGTGTTCACGCCGAGGCCTGCGGCCAGCGCGATCGGGACGTTGCCGATGACACCCATGAGGAGCGTGGTGAAGGCGGCGGTCAGCACGGTCGCGGTGACCAGCTGCTTGTTGTCGAGCTGATGCCCGTACATGTCCTTCGCGCTGCCCAGGATGATCGGGTTGAGCACGACGATGTAGGCCATCGCGAAGAAGGTGGCGAAGCCGCCGCGGACCTCACGGGCCAGGGTCGAGCCGCGCTCGGAGATCTTGAAGAAGCTGTCGAGCCCGTTCTGCGGGGGCTTCGGCGGCTCCTTGCTGGCGTCGACCGGGGCAGTGGCCGAGGAAGGCATGCGGGACCTCGTGAACTCAGAGAAGGGAAAGATCGTTAAGCGGCGATTCCTGATTGCCTTGTGTGTTCTTACGAAAGCAATCGGCCATTAACGAGCCGTTTCAGTATGAATACATGAGACAGAAATCGCTATCTCCGCGCGTAGACCCTTGCGGGGCAACGGGTGTACGGGACGCCCACCCCTCCTCGTAAGGTGTACTCATGGCGAAGTGGACCCCACAGCACGAGGCGCCGGAGCCCCTTGAGGGCCCCGTGGTCGCCACCATCACGGGCGGCACGATCCTCTGGTTCGTCCTCTTCCTGGTCCAGCTGCCGTTCTACGGCTGGTTCGACGACCGCGACGCGACGTGGTGGGTGTGGACCTGCCTGGCCGGCGCGGGCCTCGGCCTCATCGGCATCTGGTACGTGCGGGGACGCGACGCGGCGATCAAGCGCGCGGAGGCGGCACAGCCCCGGCCCTGACGCGTACAACCACCCGCCCCTGACGCGTACAACCAGGGGACGGGTCACGTCCTCCCCTGGTCGGATCTTCGGGACATTCAAGGGGTGAAGCCCCACAACCACGCTTACCGTCGAATGCATGACGCATATCGACGCGGGCGCCGAACTCGACCCGGTCCACCCGGTGCCGCCCCCCGAGGGGCGCGCCACGGGGCTGACCGCAGCGGAGGTCGCCGAGCGGGTGGCCCGCGGCGAGATCAACGACGTACCCGTACGCAGCTCCCGCTCCCTGAGCGAGATCGTCCGGGCCAACGTCTTCACCCGGTTCAACGCGATCATCGGCGTGCTCTGGGTGATCATGCTCTTCGTGGCACCGATCCAGGACAGCCTCTTCGGCTTCGTGATCGTCGCCAACACCGGCATCGGCATCCTCCAGGAGTGGCGCGCCAAGAAGACCCTGGACTCCCTCGCCGTCATCGGCGAGGCCAAGCCCACCGTCCGGCGCGACGGCAGCGCCGCCGAGATCTCCGCCTCCGAGATCGTCCTCGGCGACCTGGTGGAGCTCGGCCCCGGCGACAAGATCCCGGTGGACGGCGAGGCCGTCGAGACCGACAGCCTGGAGGTCGACGAGTCGCTCCTGACCGGCGAGGCCGACCCGGTCGTCAAGAAGCCCGGCGACAGGATGATGTCGGGCTCCTTCGTGGTCGCGGGCGGCGGCGCGTTCACCGCCACCAAGGTCGGCCGCGAGGCGTACGCGGCCCAGCTCGCCGAGGAGGCGAGCCGCTTCACGCTCGTCCACTCCGAGCTGCGCACCGGCATCTCCACGATCCTCAAGTACGTGACGTGGCTGATGGTCCCGACCTCCATCGGCCTGGTGATCTCCCAGCTCGTCGTCAAGGACGACAACTTCAAGGAGTCCATCGCGTACACGGTGGGCGGCATCGTCCCGATGATCCCCGAGGGCCTGGTCCTCCTCACCTCCGTGGCCTTCGCGATCGGCGTGATCCGGCTCGGCCGCCAGCAGTGCCTCGTCCAGGAACTCCCCGCCATCGAGGGCCTCGCCCGCGTCGACACGGTCTGCCTCGACAAGACCGGCACCCTCACCGAGGGCGGCATGGACGTCACCGAGCTGCGCCCGCTGAACGGCGGCGACGAGACGTACGTACGCAAGGTCCTCGGCGCCCTCGGCGAATCCGACCCGCGCCCCAACGCCTCGCTCCAGGCGATCATCGACGCCTACCCGGACAGCGAGGAGTGGCGCTGCACGGAGTCCCTGCCCTTCTCCTCCGCCCGCAAGTACAGCGGCGCCTCCTTCAGCGAGGGCGACGGCACCACGTCGACCTGGCTGCTCGGCGCCCCCGACGTGCTGCTGCCCGACGGCGACCCGTCCCTCGCCGAGATCGAGGAGCTCAACCGGCAGGGCCTGCGCGTCCTGCTGCTCGCCCGCGCGGCCGGCAGCGACCTCGACGACCCCGGTGCGGCCGAGCGGGCGGAGGCGAGCGCCCTGGTCGTCCTGGAGCAGCGGCTACGCCCCGACGCCGCCGACACCCTGCGCTACTTCGCGGAGCAGGACGTCGCCGCCAAGGTCATCTCCGGCGACAACGCCGTCTCGGTCGGCGCGGTCGCGGGCAAGCTCGGCCTGTCCGGCGCCGAGAACACGGTGGACGCCCGCAAGCTGCCCACCGAGCGGGACGGGATGGCGCAGGCCCTGGACGAGCACACCGTCTTCGGCCGGGTCACCCCGCAGCAGAAGCGCGACATGGTGGGCGCCCTGCAGTCGCACGGCCACACGGTCGCGATGACCGGGGACGGCGTGAACGACGTCCTGGCGCTCAAGGACGCCGACATCGGCGTCTCGATGGGCTCGGGCTCGGAGGCCACCCGGGCGGTCGCCCAGATCGTGCTCCTCAACAACAGCTTCGCGACGCTGCCCTCGGTGGTCGCGGAGGGCCGCCGGGTCATCGGCAACATCACGCGCGTCGCCACGCTGTTCCTGGTGAAGACCGTCTACTCGGTGATCATCGCGCTGCTCGTGGTCTGCTCACAGGTCGAGTACCTCTTCCTGCCGCGCCACCTGACGCTGCTCTCCACCCTCACCATCGGCATCCCGGCCTTCTTCCTCGCCCTCGCCCCCAACAAGGAGCGCGCGAAGCCGCACTTCGTCCGCAGAGTCATGCGGTACGCGATCCCGGGCGGCGTGATCGCGGGTGTCGCCACCTTCGTGACGTATCTGCTCGCCCGCCACCACTACGAGGGCGCGGGCGCGCGGGAAGCCGAGACCAGCGCGGCGACCCTGGCGCTGTTCCTGATCGCCATGTGGGTGCTCGCCATCATCGCCCGCCCCTACACGTGGTGGCGGATCTGCCTGATCGGCGCGATGGGTCTCGGCTTCCTGCTCGTCCTGACCGTGCCCTGGCTCCAGGACTTCTTCCAGCTGAAGCTGGTGGGCACGACGATGCCGTGGGCGGCGGTCGCGATAGCGGCGGTGGCCTCGCTGGCTGTCGAGGCCGTCTACCGCTGGGTGGGCCGCCGCTTCCCGGCGTAGGCCGTTCTCGGGGGAACTAGCGGACGTCGACGAAGTCGCTGGCCGACGTCACGGCCGGGGTGGTGGAGGTACCGGCGAAGACGTACCGGAAGTAGCCGTCGGCGGAGGCCGTCACCGTGGTCTTCAGGTTGCCCTTGGTGTCGGACTTGACCGTCTTGAGGGTGGTGTAGCTGCCGGCACCCTTCTTCTTGTACTGGAGCTGCACGTTCTGCTTGGTGTAGCCGGCGTACTTGCTGGTGTCCCAGTTGGCACGGGTGAGGGCGCCGCTGACCGTGAGGGTCTTGCCCTTCTTGACGGGCTCGGGGGAGGCGTTGGTGGTGAGGCGGGCGGCGCGCTTCACCGAAACGCTGGTCGGGTATGCGTCCTTGGAGACGTAGTCGCCGTCGTTCCCCTGTGCCAGCGCCCAGACCTTCCACTTGCCGGCCAGGACGTTGCCGTAGATGTTCGACTTCGGGTCGGCGACGACCGTCACGGTGCAGGTGGACGTGGTCTCGTTCACGACCTTGCAGTCACCGGTCTCCGAGCTGGGGACCATCGAACCGTCGATGTGGTTCCGGTCGAAGGCCGTGCCGTGCCACAGGAGCGCCTTGCCGTCCTTGATGCCGGACGGGTCCGTCGCGGTGACGGCGATCTTGAGCGTCTTCTTGACGGAGGTGCCGACCACGATGTCCTTGCCACCGTTGACGGCGATCTCCGTGATGACGGTGTCGCCCACGTCGGCATTCGACCGGGCCTCAGCGGCGAGGGAGGCCGACTTCGGGATGGGCGGGCCGTCGACGGCCTGGGCGGCCGGGACGGCGAGTGCGGAAAGGGCCAGGGTGCCGGACAGTGCGGCCACGGTGGCACGGATGCGCATGTGTTTCCCCAAGTGGAGAAGGGGGGCCCGCGGTGCGTCGCACGCCGTCACGCGGGGTCCCAGTGATCTAGGAGTCTGTTGACTCGCAAGATCAGACTCGTGACACGTGTGACTGGTTGTACGGCAGGTGAAGAAAATGTGACCGCCGGCCCGGAGAGCCGGCGGTCACCCGGGCCAACAGGTCAGTCGAACCAGCGGTCCCGCGCCAACTCCGCCGTCCGCGAGGGATCTTCCAGCAGCGCCGCCACTTCGAAGCGGCGCGGCCACTGGCCCGCCGCCCAGGCGAGACCCGCCGCCACGCCCTCCAGCGTCGCCGCGTGCACCGCGCCGTCCGGGGTGCGGCGCCAGTCCAGTTCCACGCCGCCCGCGATCAGTTCGTCGTGCTCGATGTACGTCTCCGGGGCCGTCGGCCCCAGCAGGATCCGCACCGCTTCGGGCACCGCGTGCTCGACGCCCTCCCCCGACGGCTCGACGGCCGCCGTCTCACTGAGCCGCCGCACCTGGAAGAGCTCGGCCAGATCGCCCGCCCTGCCGGGCTGTACGGGCAGCAGCGCCACGCCACCGGCCAGCGGGAGCAGGTCGGGGGCGTCGGCGACCACCGCGTCCGCCGCGTCGACCACCACGACCTCGCCGTCCACCACCGCGCGCAGCTCGTCCGGAAGCGTCACCCGGTCCGGGTCGAGGTCGGCCAGCGCGCCGTACAGCGCGTGCAGTTGGGCTGGGGAAACGGTCCTCTCCGGGTCCGCGAGCCGGTCGAGCAGCTCGGCCGCGCCGCCCGGCTCCTCCAGGAGGGCGCCGACGGACGTCCGTACGCCCAGCGCCCGCAGCACCTGCTCGTCCCCGAAGCCGGTCGCGTCCGCCGCGTCGTACAGGCCCACGAGCAGCGGATCGCCGCCCTCCGCCCGCAGCCCGGCGGGCCGTCGGCCGTCAAGGACCGGATGCCCGCGCAGCCACCACGCCGTGTACGAACGGACCGTCTCCGTCGTACCGTCCGGAAGGAGCACCCGCAGCGGCTGCGTCAGCGCGTCCCGCAACGGCGGGCGCGACAGCATCGCCAGGGCCTGCGGCCAGCAGTCGTCGTCGACCAGATCGAGATCCCGTACGGCGACGATCTCCGTCGCCACCGGCGGCACGGGGGTGTCGGGCAGCCGGTCGAGCACGTCCTCGCACCACACGTCCACCGCGTCGAGGAGCCCCGCGTCGTCCGGCTCGGCGAAGTCGCCCTCGCGCGGCTCCAGTTCGTCGGGGTCGAGCACGACGTCGGAGGCCCGTACGAGGGCGAAGGTGGCGAGCACACCACAGGCGGCGAGGGGCCGCTCGCCCCAGCGCTCCGCCAGCTCCTGGTCGACGAGGGCCAGCTCGTCCTCCCGCATGACCTGGGCGAAGGCGCTGCCCGGCAGCACCAGCTCACCGGCCGGGGCGAGCTCGCCCTCCTCGTCGGGCAGCGCGAGCGCGGCCAGCCACGGCTCGTCGCCCGGCGCGAGGTTCGCGTCCCGCACGAGCGCGAGCACGACGTCCGCCAACTCCTCGGCGTCCAGCGCCTCCTCGTCCCACGTGTCGTCGTCGAGGGACGCGGCCACGGCCGTCCGGACCTGCGGTGTCCTGAGGACGGCCCGCGGCGTCGCGGGCAGCGCGCCGAGCTTCTCCAGGAGCGGGTGGACGGCTTCGGGGTGGGCGATCTTCAGTCCGAGGCGGGCAAGGACGGCGGGGTCGGGGCCGCCCGCGTCCCCGCCACCGGGGGCGGGGAGCAGCACCTGCCGGGGCCCGATCGTCGTACGCACGCTCCGGGCGCCGAAACCGGCGGCGCTCCCGGGCCCGAAGTCCGTGCCACCTTCGAAGTCCGTGCCACCTTCGGAGTCCGTGCCACCTTCGGAGTCCATGCCGTCGGGGCCGACCGGGCCGCTCCCTGCGCCGAAGCCCGTAGGGGCTCCCCCGGCCAGCGGCACCGGCAGCCCCGAGAGTCGGTCCGGGTCCACCCCGGCCAGGGTGTCGTAGAGCCGCCGCCACCACTCCGGCGCCCGGTCGATGCCCGCGAGCCGGTCGATCGCCTCGGTCAGCGGCACCCGGGCCACCCCGAGCGTGCGCAGCTCGGCGCGGCGCTCCAGACCCGCGGGCAGCAGGCTCGGCAGGACCTCGGCGAGCACCCGGACCGTATCGGCCCCGGCACCCTCCACGACTTCCGCGTCACGCGGCCGCAGCGCTTCCGGCAACTCGTCCTCGTCGCCCTCGGCGCGGGGCAGCGCGGGCGGCAGGAAAGCGGTGCGGGGCAGCCGCGCCAGGATGCCCTGCCGCAGCGCGCCGTCCAGCTCGCTCCTGCCCAACGGCCCCGGCACGAGAGCGATGATGCCCTCGGTCACCGGCCGCCACCCGTCGAGGAGTTCGGCGTACGCGTCCGCCGCCCGCTCCACCAGGAAGTCGGTCAACGGCCCCGGCGCGGCATGCCGCCGGGCGGTGTCGAGCGGGAACGACGCGATGAGCAGCGCCGGTACCCCCAACGGCTCGTCGCTCGGCGTCGGCGCGTGCACCACGGGGGTCGTGCGGAGCCGCTCCGGAGCGCCGTCGGGCCCCACGGGCACGGCCCAGGTCACCGACCAGTGCGGCCGCAGCCGCTCCTCGACGGGCCGGTCCTTCAGAAGCGCGGCGTCCAGCGGACCGCGCGCGGCGGCGGTGCGCCAGCGCGTCGTGCCGTCACGGCTGTCCTCGACCACGGTGTACGGGGCCTCGACGCGGCGGCGCAGCGTGCGCGTCCCGCCGTCCGGGGTCTCGATGCGGACTTCCGCCAGGCCGGGCAGGGCCAGGAGCAGCGCGTCGTCGACACCGTCGAGCAGCCGGGCCACCAGGTCCTCGGCCGCGGCGTCGCGCAGCGGCAGGATGACGACGGTGTCGTAGCCGTCGGGGGCGGTGCCCTCGGCGGCGAAGGGCAGCCGCAGGAGCGGCACGTGCCCGTCCCTGCGCCGGATCTCGTCCCCGAGCCCCGGGCTGAACCGGGCGGTCTCCGCGGCCAGTTCGCGCGCCTCGGACAGCGACCAGCGGATGCCGCCGGTGCGCCCGACGACGGCCGGCTCGTCGGTCACGGCGAGCACGGCGGCGAAGCCGACGCCGAAACGGCCGACGCTGCCCGGGGCGCCGGTCCGCGCGTCGGCAACTTCCTCGTGCTGTCGCTTGGCGGACGCCCGGAGGGTGGAGAGGGACTCGACGCCGGTGGCGTCGAGGGGGGCGCCGCTGTTCGCGGCGGCGAGGACCCCGCCGCGCAGGGTCAGCGCCAGCCGGCCGGGCACGCCCGCGCGGGCGGCGGCGTCCGAGGCGTTCTGGGCCAGCTCCACGACGAGGCGGTCGCGGTAGCCGCCGAGGGCCAGGTCCTCCTCGGCGTTCGCGTCCTCACGGAACCGGGCCGGGGCCGCGGCCCACGCGTCGAGGACTCCGCGGCGGAGGCGGGCGGTGCCGAAAGGGTCGGTGCCCTCGGCCGCCGGCCGCACGGACTTGCTCACGGTCGTCTCTCTTCTCTGCGTCGGCACCCGTTACGGGGAGGCGTGCTTGTGCCCTGCGGCGAACGGTACCGCGCAGAAACCGGCGGGCGGGCGGGGAGAACGCCGTGGGGCGGCGACGCGTGGGGGATGCGGCGCGGGTCGCCCGGGGAACGCTCCCGCAGGTCCACACGGCGCGAAGCGACCCACCGGGCGCAGCCCGGACCTGCCGTGCCGCGGGCGCGGGGCGCCGGGTACCGGGCGCCGCGTACCGGACGCCGGGTACCGGGCGTCGCGTACCGGACGCCGGGCGCGCAAGGCACCCCGCCCCCGTCGCCGATACCTACGAGTGGCCGAGGTCCTCGCTCGGGCCCTCCACGCTCACCGAGCCCGAATCCGCCGCGGGCCGCAGCGGAAGCACGTCCACCCGCGTCTCGTCCAGGACGGGCGGCGCGGGCCGCGGCGGCTTCGGCATGACCGCGGCCTCCGAGTGCCCACCGCACCCGTACGACAGGGAGACGACCTGCCCGTCCGCGGGCCCGAACTCATTGGCGCAGATACCGAACGCCTGCCCGAGCGAACCGCCGATCCGTACGAGAAAGCCACAGCTGACACACGCCGCGGGCGCCGCCTGCGCCATCGCGGTCTTCGCGCCGTGCGCCTCGTCCCAGCGGTCGGCGGCGACGTGCAGGCCGTAACGCGACAGGACGCGTGCGCGCCGCATGCCCAGTTCGTCGGCGACCGCCGCGATCGAGCCGCGGGCCGGCTGGACCGGCAGTTCGGCGGGCGAGGCGGCCGTGACCTCGGCGTCCTCTGCCTCGACGAGCTCGGCCATCTCCTGAGACACGACGGAGTTCGGCGGCGGCTCCTCCTCGCCGGAGTAGCCGGGCTCCAGGCGAAGGTCCTCGGCGTCGGTCGGCAGCAGGTCGCCCGGGCCCATGTCACCGGGGCGGAGCCGCTCGTTCCACGGCACCCACTCGGGGGCGAGCAGGGCGTCGGGGCCGGGCAGCAGCACGGTCTCGTCGAGCGTGACGACCTTCGCCCGCGAGGCGCGGGCGACCGTCACGGCCCAGCGCCAGCCGCGGTAGCCGAAATCCTTGCACTCGAAGAGGTGGGTGACGACCCGGTCGCCTTCCACCAGGACCTCGACGTGCTCACCGACCACACCGGGCGCGGCGGTCTCCTCCGCCGCGGCGCGTGCCAGGCCGACCGCCTCGGCGCACAGGCGGTCGGGGGTACGCGGGGTACGCGGGGTGCGCGGGGTACGGCTTCGCGTTGTCGCTGCGCTCACAAGTATCGCTTCTCTCCTACGCCGTCTCACGAGTGCGCCACCCTTACGCGGGGGTACGGACGGAGCGGACCAGAGGGCCGCGTCAACGTCCGCGCCCGACGTTCTGGGGCGCGCCTACGTCACCCATTCTGCGGGATGACCGAGAGGCGCGCGGCCAAGAACAACCGCCGCAGGCGCGCTACGCACGCTACCTTCTCCTGGCCCCTGGGCCTACACCGACGTACGCCACGGCGCCCCGAGCCGCCCTTCGGCCCGTCCCCTCCCCCACATTTCCACCCCCGACACGCCACCCCCCGATCCTCACTCCACTCCGCCCTCTCCCCGGCGCCTCCGCCCCCGTCACGCCCCCCTCAAGCCTCCCTTCGCCCCCGCCCATGCCCCGGCACCTCCGCCCCTCAAGCCGCACTTCGCTCCCGCCCACGCCCCCGGCATTTCCGCCCCCGGCACGCCATCCCTCCGAGCCCCCGCTCCGCGGGGTTTCCCCCACCCACCCGCCCTTTTCCCCGGTGGGGGCGGGCGGGAGGCACTCCGCCACTCGGAGTGCCAGAACATCGCGGCGGGGGCAGAGCACCGCCCTACCCCACCCCGCCGCGAAGCGGCAAGGCCCCTACGCCCACCCCACGACGCGGGGCAAACGGGCGGGCGGGCGGGAAACCCGCCGCGGAGCGGCGAAGCACCCCACCACACAGGGGTTCAGCACCCCGCCCCACCCCGCCGCGAAGCGGCGACGCACCCCACCCCGGTGACCCCCCGCCGCGGAGCGGCGGAGAAAGCCCGCACGGCTCACAGCCAGTATTCGCACTAGCCGCCCCCCAAGAGGGCACTATGACGGAGTGGCCCCCACCAGGTCGATATCCGTAGGAACCGTCTCGCCGGGCCCGGCGAGACGGACCGCGCGTGCGCTGGGCCGCGCCCTGCACCTCCCGTTCACCGGCACCGCCCGCGGCATCCGCAAGGCCACCCACGCCCACGGAGCGGGCGAGTCGGGGCTCGGCAAACTCATCGAACTGCACGCGGTGAACGGCGCGGGCGACGTGATGATCACGGTCGCCCTCGCGTCCACCGTGTTCTTCTCGGTGCCGACGGACGAGGCCCGCGGCCGCGTCGCGCTCTACCTCGCCATCACGATGGCCCCGTTCACGCTCCTCGCCCCGGTCATCGGCCCGCTCCTGGACCGCCTCCCGCACGGCCGCCGGGCCGCGATGGCGGGGGCGATGCTGGCGCGCGCCCTGCTCGCCCTCGTGCTGTCGGGCGCGGTCGTGACGGGCGGCGTGGAGCTCTATCCGGCCGCGCTGGGCGTACTCGTCGCGTCCAAGGCGTACGGGGTGGTCAGAAGCGCCGTCGTACCGCGTCTCCTGCCGCCCGGGTTCTCCCTCGTCAAGGCGAACTCGCGGGTCACTCTCGGCGGTCTCCTCGCCACGGCCGTCGCGGCCCCCGCGGGGGCCGGGCTGCAGGCGCTCGGCCCGCGCTGGCCGCTGTACGGCGCCTTCGTGATCTTCGTCTCGGGGATGTTCCTGTCCTTCTCGCTGCCGCGGAAGGTCGACTCGTCGAAGGGCGAGAGCAAGGCGCTGCTCGCCGCCGACGAGGAGCATCTGCACCTGCACGCCCGCGCGCGGGCCGCGGACGACACCACTCGCGGCAAGCGCATGGGGCTGCGCACGGTCGGCCCGGCCGTGACCCACGCCCTCGGGGCGAACGCGGCGCTGCGCTGCCTCTCCGGTTTCCTCATCTTCTTCCTCGCGTTCCTGCTGCGCGAGCACCCGCTCGCGGGGCAGAGCGCGGCCGTCTCGCTCGGCATAGTGGGCGTCTCGGCGGGCGCGGGCAACGCGCTGGGCACGGCGGTCGGCGCCTGGCTGAAGTCGCGGGCGCCGGAGCTCATCATCGTGACGGTCGTCGCCGTGGTCCTTGGCGTGGCGGTCATGGCCACGCTGTTCTTCGGGGCGGTGGGGGTGGCCTGTCTCGGCGCGTGTGCGGGCTTCGCGCAGGCGCTGTCGAAGCTGTCTCTGGACGCGCTGCTTCAGCGGGACGTCCCTGAGCAGGTCCGCACGTCCGCGTTCGCCCGTTCCGAGACGCTGCTCCAGGTGGCCTGGGTGATCGGCGGCGGTGTCGGTATCGCCCTGCCGCTGGTGGGGACGCTCGGCATGTCGGTGGCGGCCGGGATCGTCGCGGTGGGCTGGCTCTCGACGGTCCGCGGGCTCCTCGCCTCGTCCCGGCGCGGTGGCTCGCGGCGCGCCCGGGTGGTGTGAGACGGGTACCGGCGGGTGTGGGGCGAGTGCGGCACGGCACCCCGTGCCCCCGTCCAACGGCACGCCCGCGACCCCGCGCAACGGCACGCCCGTGACCCCCGCGTAACGGCACCCCCCGGCGCGCCCGATAGCCTTCGCCCATGACCTCCCTGCTCCGCGGCGGAGCCGCGAATGTGTACCGCGCGGCACGCCGCCGCCGCACCGTGGCCGCGCTTGGCGCCGTCTCCGCCGGACTCCTCGTCCTCTCCGCCTGTGACAAGCCGACGCCGCTGGCCACCGTGACCGTCGGCAGCGACTCGGTGAACAGCGAAGCCTCCTGCTACAACGACGGCAAGGAGCTGGAGCAGTCGCAGCTCAAGTCCTGCCTGCAGGACAAGGACGTGAAGTCCATCAAGGTCGACCCCGATGAGAAGGTCCGCTTCGGCGTCGACCCGGAGGTGGCCGACAAGGGCTGGACCCTGCTGATGAACGGTCAGCCGCTGACCGAGGCCAGCAAGAAGACGTACGTCGTCATCCCGGGCAGCGTCTTCTTCAACCAGCAGTACGGCGGTGGCGGCGACAAGTCGACCGTCAGCCTCCTCGAGGGCGGCAAGGGTTCCACGTCGAAGGCCACGGGTCTGTGGTCGTTCAAGTTCGAGAAGGACTCCTGACCCCGCGCGTCCTCGTGGCCACCGCGGTCCCCGCCGAACGGGACGCGGTGGCCGGGGCGCTGTCCGGGGCCGGCCTCGGCCCCGGCGTACTCGACGCGGACGTCCTGGCCGTCGGTGTGGGTCCGGCCGCCGCCGCGGCGGGCACGGCGACCGCGCTCGCCCGTGCCGCCGCGGACCGCCCCTACGGCCTGGTCGTCTCGGCCGGCATCGGCGGCGGTTTCCCGCCCCACGCCCCCGTCGGCTCGCTCGTCGTCGCCGACGAGATCACCGTCGCCGACCTGGGCGCCGAGACCCCCGGGGGCTTCGCGCCCGTCACCGAGCTGGGCTTCGGCGCCGTCACTCACCGTCCGCCGCGTTCCCTCGTACGGGAAGCGGCCGACGCCTGCGGTGCCGCGACCGGCACCGTCCTCACCGTCTCCACCGTGACCGGCTCGGCCGAGCGCGCCGCCGAGCTGCTGCGGCGCCATCCGCGCGCCCTGGCCGAGGCGATGGAGGGTTTCGGGGTCGCCGAGGCGGCCGCCCTGCACGGGCTGCCCGTCCTGGAGATCCGCGCGGTCTCCAATCCCGTCGGCCCGCGCGACCGCGCCGCCTGGCGGATCGGCGAGGCGCTGACCGCGCTGGGCGACGCGTTCGGGAAGTGCGCGCCGGTACTGAGGAGTTGGAACACACATGGCATCCCACAAGACTGAGTCCCCAGCGGCCCCCCTGGACCGCCCCCTGCGCATCGCGTACTCGCCGTGCCCCAACGACACGTTCGTCTTCGACGCCTGGGCGCACGGCCGGGTGCCGGGCGCGCCCCGGCTCGACGTCACGTTCGCGGACATCGACATCACGAACGGCATCGCGGAACACGCCGCGGCCCGGCACTCCCCGGCGCCCCCGGCCCCGCCCGCCACGGACCTGGACCTCGACGTCCTGAAGGTGTCGTACGCGGTCCTCCCGTACGTCCTGGACGAGTACGCGCTGCTGCCCTGCGGCGGCGCCCTCGGCCGGGGCTGCGGCCCACTGGTGCTGACCCGGGAGCCGGGCGTCGACCTCACCGGGAAGACCGTCGCGGTGCCCAGCGAGAAGTCGACGGCGTATCTGCTCTTCCGGCTGTGGGCCGCGGACACGCTGTCCGACGGGGGCGTCGGCGAGATCGTGGTGCTGCCCTTCGACCAGATCATGCCCGCGGTGCGCGACGGCAAGGTCGACGCGGGCCTGGTGATCCACGAGGCCCGCTTCACGTACCGGAACTACGGCCTGCACCGTCTCGCCGACATGGGCGAGCACTGGGAGGCCACGACCGGGCTGCCGATCCCGCTGGGCGCCATCATCGCGAAGCGGTCACTGGGCACGGAGGTGCTGCGCTCCCTCGCGGACGTCACGCGCGCCTCGGTCCGCATGGCGTGGGACGACCCGGAGGCCTCCCGCCCGTACGTCCTGGAGCACGCCCAGGAGATGGACCCGGCGGTGGCGGACCAGCACATCGGCCTGTACGTCAACGAGTTCACGGCCGATCTCGGCGAGGACGGCTACGCGGCGGTCCGCGGCCTGCTGACCCGCGCCGCGGCCGAGGGACTCGTACCGCCCCTCGGCCCGGACGCGCTGTCGTTCCCCTAGATTTCCCCTGGACGCCCTGGCGTTCCCCTAGCGGAATTCGAGCGGCTCTCCCCGGGGACCGGACCCGCTATACGTCGAGTTGGTCCGCGACCGCCCGCAGCAGCCCCGCGATCTTCGCGCCGGACGCCTTGTCGGGGTAGCGGCCCTTCTCCAGCATGGGTGTGATGTTCTCGAGCAGTGTCGTCAAGTCCTGGACGATCGAGGCCAGTTCGTCGGGCTTGCGGCGCTGCGCGGCCGCCACCGACGGGGTCGGGTCGAGAATCGCCACCGAAAGGGCCTGGTCACCGCGTTGTCCCGCGACCACGCCGAATTCCACGCGCTGGCCGGGCTTGAGTGTGTCGACGCCGGCGGGCAGTACTGAGGAGTGCACGAAGACGTCGCCGCCGTCGTCGCGGGAGAGAAAGCCGAAGCCCTTCTCGCTGTTGAACCACTTGACCTTGCCGGTAGGCACGTGAAGTCCTCGTCCTCGTACTCGTCGTACTCGTCTATGCCGTCTCCGCCCGTCCGGTACGACGGGTCGAAAACGGCTCTGGATAGCACTACAGCGGGTCGCCCGACCCGCCGGCACCAAGACTATTGGTCCGGGGCCCGGTGACAAGACGTCCCCGGATTCTTCCTTCGCGCTGGGAACTACCCTGGTCGGGTGCGTGACAAAACCCAAGCGAATTCCGCCGGACCGGGCGATGGAATGGTCCGGACCGGAGCAATCGTCTTCTTCGTCGGAGCCGTGGCCACACTGGTCACGGTGGCCCCGCTCTTCCTGGGCACCGATCCCTTTCCGTCCATCGCCTACGCGGTGTGCATGCTGATGGGCGTCGGCTTCCTCATCGCCGCCGCCGGCGTGCTGCGCGGCATCGCCTTCCAGCGGCGCCGGGCCAGGTCAGGCACTAGCTAGCGGCGCCCCGCGCGACGTACCCGTCGAGCCAGGCGGGGAACTCCGCGAGCCCGCCGAGGACGACGTCCGCGCCCGCCGCGCGCAGTTCCGCTGCGTCGCACGGTCCGGTCGCCACCGCGACGGACAGCGCGCCCGCCGTACGCGCGCCGCGTACATCACCGGTGTGGTCCCCGACGTACACCGCCGCGCCGTACTCGCGCAGCGCCTCGGCCTTCGCCTCCGCCCACAGCCAGCCGATCACGGCGTCGGCCTCGATGCCGAGGTGCGACAGGTGGAGCTTCGCGTTGGGCTCGTGCTTGGCGGTCACCACGATCGCGCGCCCGCCGTGCGCGCGGACCGCGGCGACGGCCTCACGGGCACCGGCCATCGCGAGCGTCGGCGCGATGGCGTGTGTGGTGTAGATCTCACGGTAGAGGTCGCCCGTCTCCTGGATCTTCTCCTCCGGAAACCAGTTCCTCAGTTCCTCCTCCAGGGGCGGGCCGAGCCGCGTCACCGCCAGGTCGGCATCGACGTACGTCCCCGTCTCCGCGGAAAGCGCCTGATAGGCGGCCTTGATACCGGGCCGGGAGTCGATCAGGGTCATGTCGAGGTCGAAGCCGACGGTCAGCGTGTGTGAGCTCATGAGCCCATTCTGCCGACGGCGGGCCCCCGGCCCGCCCCTAGACTTAGCCTCGCCTTACCGAGCCACGTCATGCTCCCCGAGTGCCTGCCCTCCCCGTGAAACGAGCTCTCCACGTGAAACGAGCTCAGTCGATGCGTGTGCCCGTCCGGCGTGTGCCCGTCCGGCGCGCGGCCGTGCTGACGGCGGCCGTCGCGGCCCTGTTGCTCGCCGTCCTGCTCAGCCTCGCCGTCGGCGCCCGCGCCATCGCGCCCTCCGCCGTCCTCGACGCCCTGCTGCACGGCGGGCACGGCGACGCCGCCGAGGTGGTCCGTGAGATGCGGGTGCCGCGCACCGTGCTCGGCGTCCTGGTCGGCGCCGCGCTCGCGCTGGCCGGCACCGTCCTGCAGGGCATGACCCGCAATCCGATCGCCGACCCCGGCATCCTCGGCATCAGCCAGGGCGCCTCCGTGGGCGTCGTCCTCGCCATCGCCTTCGCCGGGGTGCACACCCTGTCCGGATACGTGTGGTGGGCGTTCACCGGCGCCGGACTCGCCGCCGTCGCCGTCCACGCGATCGCCGCCGGCGGCCGGGGCGGCGCGACCCCGGTGAAACTCGCGCTCGGCGGCGCGGCGGTCAATGCGCTCCTCGTCTCCGTGACGACCGCCGTCCTCACCACCCGGGCCGCCGCGCTCGACGAGTTCCGCTTCTGGCAGATCGGCTCGCTCTCCGGCCGCGACGCCGCGATCGTCGGCCGGATCTGGCCGTTCCTCGTCGTCGGCGTGGTGCTCGTCGTCGCCGTCGCGCGCGGCCTGGACGCGCTCGCGCTCGGCGAGGACGTGGCGAAGGGGCTCGGCCAGAACGTCGCGACGGTACGGGTCGTCGGCGGCGTCGGCGCGACCGTCCTCACCGCGGCGGGCGTGGCCGCCGCCGGGCCCATCGCCTTCATCGGCCTGGCCGTCCCGCACATCGCCCGCGCGCTCGTCGGCGCCGACCACCGCTGGGTGCTGCCCCTTGCGGCGGTCCTCGGCCCGGTGATGCTGCTGGTCTCCGACACGGCGGGACGGATCGTCTTCCCGCCCGGCGAGGTCCCCGCGGGCGTGATGACCGCGCTCATCGGCATGCCCTTCCTCGTGACCCTCGTACGCCGGAAGGCGGTGGCCGCATGACCACGGCGTCGCCCGGCGTCCGTCCCGCCGGATACGCGGTGCTCCGCGTGCGCCGGGCCGCCTTCCTCGTGCACCGGCGGGCCGCCGCGGTGGCCGCCGCGCTCGCCCTGCTGCTCGCCGCGGGCTGCCTGGCGTACCTCTGTGCGGGTGAGTCCTTCGTGCCGCCCGTCGAGGCCCTGAAGGTCGTCCTCGGGCAGCCCTCCCCCGACGAGCTGGTCGTGGGCACGCTGCGCGAACCCCGCCTGGTCGTCGGCCTGTTGACCGGCGCCGCGTTCGGCGTGGCCGGCGCGCTCATCCAGACCGTGGCCCGCAACCCGCTCGCCAGCCCCGACATCATCGGCATCAGCCAGGGCGCGAGCGCGCTCACCGTCGGCGCGATGACCTACGGGATCACCTCGTACACCGCCCTGCCCTACCTGTCCGTGCTCGGCGGCATCGCCGCGGCCGCCCTCGTCTACGCCTTCGCGTGGCGCGGCGGCCTGCACGCCACCCGCTTCGTCCTCATCGGCATCGGCTTCGCCATCGCCCTGCGCTCGGTGACGACGCTCTTCATGACCAAGGGCGACTACCTCGTCGCCCAGCAGGCGCAGATCTGGATGACGGGCTCCCTCAACGGCCGCGGCTGGGCCGAGGCGAACCCGCTCGGCCTGACCCTGCTCGTCCTGCTCCCCTGCGTCCTGTGGGCGGCCCGTGCCCAGCGCGCGGTCACCATGGACGACGACACGGCGACGGCCCTCGGCACGCGCCTGGGACCCGTACGCCTGGGCCTCGGCACGCTCGGCGTCGTCCTCGCCTCGGTGGCCACCGGCGCCGCGGGCCCCGTCGACTTCGTGGCGCTCCTCGCCCCGCAGACCGCCCGCAGGCTGACCCGCACCGCGCAGCTCCCGCTCCTGTGCTCGGCGCTGCTCGGCGCGCTGATCGTGGTCCTCGCCGACCTGGCGGCCCGCCGCCTCTTCGCGCCCACCGAACTCCCGGTCGGCGTCCTGACGGCGGCGGTCGGCGCCCCGTACCTGATCCGGCTCATCGTCAGCAGCCGTTCCGTCCGCGATGGAGGCACCTCGTGACCGCCGCCCGTCTCTCGGCCCGCGGGCTGACCCTCGCCTACGAGGACCGCACGGTCGTCGACGGACTCGACCTGACGATCCCCGACGGCAGGGTCACGGTGATCGTCGGCCCCAACGCGTGCGGCAAGTCCACGACGCTGCGGGCCCTCGGCCGCCTCCTCAAGCCGCGGCGCGGCGCGGTCCTCCTCGACGGCGCGGCGCTGTCCGAGCTCCCCACCAGGAAGATCGCCCAGCAGATCGGGCTGCTCCCGCAGACACCCGTCGCCCCCGAGGCGATCACCGTCGCCGACCTCGTGGCCCGCGGCCGTCAGCCGCACCAGCGCTGGTGGCAGCAGTGGTCCGACGACGACGAGAGGACGGTGACGCAGGCGATGGAACGCACCGACGTGACCGCGCTCGCCAAACGCCCCGTCGACGAGCTCTCCGGCGGCCAGCGTCAGCGCGTGTGGATCGCGATGGCCATCGCCCAGGACACGGACATCCTCCTCCTGGACGAGCCCACGACCTACCTGGACATCTCCCACCAGGTCGAAGTCCTCGACCTCGTACGGCAGTTGGCCGCGGCCACGCACGACGGCGAGCGGGGCCGCACGGTCGTCGTGGTCCTGCACGACCTCAACCAGGCCGCGCGGTACGCCGATCACCTCGTCGCCATGAAGGCCGGCGCGGTCGTCGCCGAGGGAGCCCCCGCACAGATCGTCACCGAGGACCTCGTACGTGAGGTGTTCGGCCTGGAGTGCGTCGTCGTACCCGACCCCGTGACCGGCTCCCCCTTGGTCGTCCCCGGGGCGCCCTGGACCGCGCCCGCCCGCACCACCACCCCCGCATGAGGCCCTCGTGAAAGGCGACCCCGTGACCCACTCCCGCTCCCCGCTGCGCCGCCGCGCGCTCGCCACCTGCGCCCTCGCCCTCACCGGCGCCCTGGCCCTCACCGCCTGCGGCTCGTCGGGCTCCGACGGCTCCGGCACGTCCGGCAGAACCCGCACGGTCCGGACAGCCATGGGCGACGTGAAGGTGCCCGCGGCCCCGAAGCGCGTCGTCGTCCTCGACACCGCCGAACTTGACTCGGCGATCACGCTCGGCGTGCGGCCGGTCGGCGCCACGCACGTCGCGTCGTCCTCGGGCTTCCCGAGCTACCTGCCCGAGGAGGAGGTCGACGGCATCAAGGACGTCGGCGAGATGATGAACCCCAACATGGAGGCGATCGCCGCGCTGAAGCCGGACCTGATCCTCACCTCGAAGATCCGGCACGCCGCCAAGTACGACCAGCTCAGGCAGATCGCGCCGACCGTCATGACGGAGTCGACCGGCTACCCCTGGAAGGAGAACTTCCAGGTGCACGCCGAGGCGTTGGGCAAGCGGGCCGTGGCGGCGAAGACCGTCGCCGCCTACCGGGCCCACACCGAGCAGGTCACCGCGGCCGTCGGCGGCCGCGCGAAGGCCGAACGGACCGAGGTCAACGTGCTCCGCTTCATCGAGGGCGCCGACATCCGCCTCTACGGCGAGCAGAGCTACATCGCCACGATCCTCAAGGACGTCGGTCTCGGCCGCGCGCCGATCTCCGCGAAGGCGAAGGACGGCTTCTCCTACGACCTGTCCCCGGAGAAGATCGACCTCGCGGACACGGACGTCATCTTCCGCTCCACGTACGGCGATCCGAAGAAGGCCAAGGAGACCCGGACCGTGGGCAGCGGCCTGTGGAAGAACATGAAGGCGGTGAAGTCGGGCAATGTCCACACCGTCGACGACGAGCTGTGGATCCAGGGCATCGGCTACACCGCGGCGGACAAGATCCTCGACGAGCTGCGGGCGGATCTGACGACGAAGAAGTAGTAGCAGAAGAAGAAGAAGAAGTAGCCGCAGCCGGGGCCGCAACTCCCCTTCCGTTTACTGCCGTTGCCGCTGCGACCTCCACAGCAGGAAAAGCGCGGAGGCGACGGCCGCGCCGCGCACCACCCACGGCCAGGTGTCGGCCAGGGCGTCGCTCAGGTGACCGTCCCTGATCGGCTCGCCCCAGCGCCCCTCGCCGCGCCCCCACAGCCAGCCGATCCCGGCGGCCACCGCGAGTGCGGGGAGCCCCAGCGCGGCGAACTTCGCCTCGGCGCGGGAGAGCCTGCGGGAGGCGTAGGCGATGAGCCAGCCGACGCCGAGGGCGAGGAGGTTGCCGAGGATCGCGCCGACGGTGAGGAGGGCTGCGGCGAGCAGGAGCAGGGGGTTGCTGAACGTGGCGCCCGTGCCCGCGGCGACCGCCCGCCCCCGGGGCAGCCGCCACCGCCGTCGCCTGCCCTCCGCCGCCTCCTCCTCTTCCGCCTCGTACTCCTCTTGGTACTCCTCTTCGTACTCGCCTTCCTCCTCGCCCTCGTCTCCGTCTGCGTGGCGGCCCTTGCCCTTGGCCTTGTCCAGCGACGGCGGGGGCTTGAGCAGCTCGGGGATCTCCACGCCGCCGACGAAGCCCGGGACGCTGTCCGCGACGCCGAACGGGCTGCTGTCCACCCGCCACCAGTCGGGTGCGGAGCCGCTGGGCCCCAGTTCGTCGGAGCCCGCGAGGTGGGGCGGCGAGGGGACGCTCCCGTCGAACTCCGCCGGGTCGAGGGGCGCCGGGGCGGTGCGGCGAGGGCGGGGACGGGGGCGAGGGCGAGGTACGACGCGCCGCAGCCGCCCGGGGCCGCCTTCAGCGCCCCCGCCCCCGCCCCTGCCCTGCCGGAGGTCCCGGCCGCCGTGCTCGTCGCGCTCCCCCGGCTCCTCCCGGCTCTCCGTGGGTTCGCGGCGGGCGCGGGGCCTTCCGGTCCGCTGGACCGGTACCGAGGGGCGGGGTGCGCGCGGCTTCGCCGGTACGTCCCCGGGGGCGCCGCCCGCCGCGTCGACGACCTCTTCCGGGGTGCCGAGGCGGTCGAGGATGCGGCGGACGCCGGCGGGGCTGTCGCCGACGGCCTTGGCCCGGCCCCGCTCGATCGTGTGCCGCAGCTCGGCGACCAGTCTCATCCGGTCCCCGGACGGCAACTGCCGCTGCTGAGCCAGGTCCCCGACCCGGCTCAGATAGTCGTAGACCAGCTGGTCGCTCTCGATCCCCACGAAGTCCCCTCAGGGGCGGCTGCGTTGACGCGCCGCGGTTGTTACACAGCGCACTCGACGGTACCGCCTTCCGGCGGGAGGGTGGACGGGTCCTGGGCCATGGGCATGGGCATGGGACATGTGCCATGGGTCCCGGGTCCCGGGACCTGGGTCCTGGGGGCGGCCGGTCCCTAAGGGTCGGTCTCCGTCTCAAGGTGTACGGGGTCCACCGCAGGGTGCACCGCAGGCCGAGGGCGGGGTTGCACCACAGGCCGATGTGCGGGGGCCGCCGGGAAACGACCATGGAGACATGAGCGCAGCAACCTTCACCTCCGCGTCCGCACCGACCTCCGCCGGCTCCGCCGCCGAGCCCCACGACGCCGTGCACCCGCACCGCAAGGGCGGCGCCCTGCGCGCCGCCAAGGCCTTCGTGAGCGCGGCGTTCGGCGTCGTCGTGCTCGGCGAGTACGCGGAGGAAGCGGGCGTACGACGCCGCTGACCCACCCCGGCGACGCGCCCCGCGGAGCCACCCTCCGCCGGACCCGCCGTCCACTAAGGTCACGCCGTGAAACCACGGACTGCGACCCCCCTGTCACCCACAGCATCCGGCGCACTGCTCGCGGTCTCCCTCGCCGCGCTGGCCACCCTCTGCGCCGTCCAGCACATCCCGATGGCCGACACCCTGGTCTACCGGGCCGAGGGCGCAGCCGTCGCCGACGGCACTGATCTGTACGGGTTCACGGTCACCCGATGGCAACTCCCCGCCACCTACCCGCCGTTCGCCGCGATCCTCTTCGTGCCGACGACCTGGCTCCCCTTGGGAGCGCTGAAGGCCCTCTTCCTCGCGGGCAACGTCGCCCTCCTCGCGGTGCTGATCCGCCTCTCCTGCCGACTGGCGGGCCTCCCCGCCCGCGCCGCGCCCCTCTGCGCCGCCACGGCCCTCGCCCTCTGGCTCGAACCCGTCTTCCAGACCGTCCTGTTCGGCCAGATCAACCTCGCGCTCGTCTGCCTGGTCCTCTGGGACCTGACCCGGCCGCCCGGCGCCGTCGGCAAGGGCTTCGCGCTCGGTGTCGCGGCGGGGATCAAGCTGACCCCGGCCGTCTTCATCGCGTACCTCTTCCTGCGCGGCCGCCCCCGCGAGGCGGTGACCGCGCTCGCCTCGCTCACGGGCACGGTGCTGCTCGGCGCGCTCGTACTGCCCGCCGCCAGCGTGGAGTTCTTCACGCGGCGCCTCTTCGAGACCGGGCGCGTGGGCAAGGCGTGGATCGTCGACAACCAGTCGCTGCAGGGCCTGGTCGCCCGCCTCCTGCACGAGGCGGAGCCGGGCGCGGCCTGGGCCGTACCGGCGGCCCTGACGGCGGCCGTCGGCCTCTGGCTGGCCCGCCGCGCCCCGAGCGAGGCCGGCGCGCTGCTCCTGACCGCGTTCACGACCGTGCTGATCTCACCGATCAGCTGGTCCCACCACTGGGTGTGGTGCGTGCCCCTGCTCGCCGTACTGGTCGCCGGGGGCAGGCCGCGCCTGGCCGCCGCGGTGGCCGTGCTCTTCACGGCCCGCACGTTCTGGCTGCTCCCGCACCACGGCGACCTGGACCTGCGGCTGCCGTGGTGGCAGCAGCCGTTGGCGTCGCCGTACGCGCTGCTCGCGCTGGCGCTGCTGCCGATGTTGAGTACGTACCTGAGTACGCGGACAGAGGTGCCGCCCCCGCGCGGGGCGGTTGACTCACCCCATGACCACCGACCCGCGAACCGAGACGACGTCCCGCACCGAGCCGGAGTCCCACGCCGAACTGGAGTCGCGCACCGAGCCGGAGTCCCGCGCCGACTGGGCCGCCCGTAACGCCGCCTACGCCGCCGCGCACCCGGTCCCCCGCCCGTCCCGCATCGTCGCCCTGGCCCTGGCGACCCCGGCCGTACTGCTGCTCCTCGTCATCGGCTGGTGGGTCGTCGCGCTCGACGCGGAGCTCGGCGACGCGGCGTCGTCGGCGCACCGGGACCTGGTGGCCCGCTACGGCCTCGCGGCCTTCGGGAGCCTCGGCTGCCTGACGGCGGGCTGGCTCACGCCGCGCGACTCGCGCGCGGCGTGGCTGCGGACGGCGTTCGCGCTGACGTCGCTCGTGACGGTCCCCGCGGCGATGCTCGCGGGCGGCTGAGCGACGCCGCCGTGCGCTATCCGGCGAGCAGCTCGTCCGCGTCCACGATCCGGTACGCGTACCCCTGCTCGGCGAGGAACCGCTGCCGGTGGGCGGCGAAGTCCTGGTCGATGGTGTCGCGGGCGACGACGGAGTAGAAGCGCGCCTCGTGCCCGTCGGCCTTGGGCCGCAGGACCCGCCCGAGCCGCTGGGCCTCCTCCTGCCTGGACCCGAAGGTGCCGGACACCTGGATGGCGACGGTGGCCTCGGGCAGGTCGATGGAGAAGTTCGCGACCTTCGACACGACGAGGACGGAGATCTCGCCCTGCCGGAAGGCGTCGAAGAGCTTCTCGCGCTGCGCGTTGGTGGTCTCGCCCTTGATGACGGGCGCGTCCAGGTGCTCGCCGAGCTCGTCGAGCTGGTCGATGTACTGCCCGATGACGAGGGTCTGCTCCCCGGCGTGCTTCCTGACCAGCGCCTCCGTGACCTTCCGCTTGGAGGCGGTGGTCGCGCAGAACCGGTACTTCTCCTCGGCCTCGGCGGTGGCGTACGCGAGCCGCTCGCTGTCGGTCAGGTTGACCCGGACCTCCACGCAGTCGGCGGGCGCGATGTAGCCCTGCGCCTCGATCTCCTTCCACGGGGCGTCGAACCGCTTGGGCCCGATGAGCGAGAAGACGTCGGACTCGCGCCCGTCCTCCCGTACGAGGGTCGCGGTGAGCCCGAGGCGGCGGCGCGCCTGGAGGTCGGCGGTGAACTTGAAGACGGGCGCGGGCAGCAGATGCACCTCGTCGTAGATGACGAGCCCCCAGTCGCGCGAGTCGAAGAGCTCCAGATGCGGGTAGATGCCCTTCCGCTTCGTCGTGAGCACCTGATACGTGGCGATGGTGACGGGCCGGATCTCCTTGCGGGTCCCGCTGTACTCACCGATCTCGTCCTCGGTGAGGGAGGTCCGCTTGACCAGCTCGTGCTTCCACTGGCGGGCGGAGACGGTGTTGGTGACGAGGATCAGCGTGGTCGCCTTGGCCTGCGCCATGGCCCCGGCGCCGACCAGGGTCTTCCCGGCCCCGCAGGGCAGCACGACGACACCGCTCCCGCCGTGCCAGAACCCCTCGACGGCCTGCTGCTGGTAGGGCCGCAGCGACCAGCCGCTCTCGTCGAGGTCGATCGCGTGCGCCTCACCGTCGACGTACCCGGCGAGGTCCTCGGCGGGCCAGCCCAGCTTGAGCAGCGTCTGCTTGATCTGCCCGCGCTCGGAGGGGTGCACGGCGACGGTGTCCGGGTCGAGCCGGGCGCCGACGAGCGGCTGCACCTTCTTCGACCGCAGGATCTCCTCCAGGACGGGCCGGTCGGTGGTGGTGAGGACGAGGCCGTGGGTGGGGTGCTTGGAGAGCGTGAGGCGTCCGTACCGCGCCATCGTCTCGGCGACGTCGACGAGCAGGGCGTGCGGCACGGGGTACCGCGAGAACTCCACGAGGGCGTCCACGACCTGCTCCGCGTCGTGCCCCGCGGCCCGCGCGTTCCACAGCCCGAGCGGGGTGACGCGGTAGGTGTGGATGTGCTCGGGCGCCCGCTCCAGCTCGGCGAAGGGCGCGATGGCCCGGCGACAGGCGTCGGCCTGCTCGTGGTCGACCTCGAGCAGGAGGGTCTTGTCCGACTGGACGATGAGGGGACCGTTCACGCGAGCGCCTTTCGGTTAGGCCAAACGTCCAGTGTGCCGCATGGACGCGTCCCGCGGTGGTGACGTGGGCTACAGCGCGGAGGCCGTCGGCCACGGGGCCGCCGTACGCGCGAAGCGAAAGGGCTCGCCCCGCGCGGGCCACGCCCTCAGGGTGATCACCATGCTGAGACGAGTGGCAGTCCTGTCCGACATCCATGGCGTCCTGCCCGCACTGGAGGCGGTTCTCGCCGAACCGGAGGTGCGGGCGGCGGACCGCATCGTGCTGACCGGCGACATCGCGGCGGGACCGCAGCCGGCCCAGGTCCTCGACGTGCTGGCCGGCCTCGGCGACCGCGCCGTCTGGATCAGCGGCAACGCCGACCGCGAACTGGTCGAGTACCGCCGCGGCGAGCGCGACACGATCCCCGACCCCATCGCTCCCTGGGCCGCGGAACAACTGCGCCCGGACCACCTCGCCCTGCTCTGCGCCCTGCCGTCCTCGGTACGCCTGTCCCTCCAGGGCCTCGGCGACGTCCTGTTCTGCCACGCCACGCCCCGCGACGACGAAGAGGTCGTCCTCGTCGACTCCCCCCTCGACCGGTGGCGTGAGGTTCTCGACGGCCTTGACCCGGCCGTGGGCACGGTGGTCTGCGGCCACACCCACATGCCGTTCGTCCGCCTCGCACACGGCCGCATGGTCATCAACCCGGGCAGCGTCGGCATGCCCTACGGCCGCACGGGCGCCCACTGGGCGCTCCTGGGCCCCGGCATCGACCTGCGGACCACGCACTACGACATCGAAACCGCCGCCACCCGCCTGACCCGTGACTCCGGCTACCCGGAGATCGCGGAGTGGACCGACTCCTACCTGCGGTCCCGCGTCACCGATGCGGAGGCACTCGCGGTTTTCGGCGGGCGGGAGGAGTAGGCCGGGCCGTGGGGCTCACTCCATCGACCCGGCAGTGAGGGCGGGGCTCGTGCCGCGCTGATCGGCTACAGCGGCGCGTCCGTGCCCGCTGCGGACGCCGAGGTCTCCACGGGCTCCGCGAAGAGGTCCTCCGCCGTGGTGGCCGTCAGCGAGCGGTCGAACCAGAGGCCGAGGGTGTCGAGGTCGGTGCAGGCGGCGATGCGTTCCCGGGTCTCATCGGGTACCTCGACACCGCGCTTCTCCAGCACGCGCAGAACCAGGGAGGAACGGTCCTCGGACCTGCCCTCCGCCTTGCCTTCCGCCTTGCCTTCCGCCTTGCCCTCTGCCTTGCCTTCGAGGTACGCCGTTTCGCGGACCGTGCCACGGCCGGGGAAGTAGGTTACGAAGCCCATGATTTCCCTCCATTTGTCTCCGGCTGCGGTTCCCCGCAGGTTGATGTCCAGGAACTCGTAGAAGTAGTCGGCGACGTCCCCGTCCTGCTCCTCGAGGGAACTGCCGAATGCTTCCAGTATTGCGTTGATGCACCGGCTACGGGCGTGTGCCAGCGCGGAGACTGCCGCCATGGCGGGGTTCTCCGCGGCGGTCCTCCGGTCCGTGATCATCGGCAGATTGTCGGGGCCCACGACCAGAGGACGCGTGCGCTGAGTGGTCCAGCCTCGGACCCCGCAGTCGAAGGGGCCGTTCGCCCACGTGGCGGTGGCCTGGTCCTGGCAGACCACGAGCAGCAGCACAGGCATGCGGTACTTGGCCTGGAGATAGGCAACGTAGTACGCCCAGCTCAGCTCCTTCTCCGGCTTGCGCGCCCCCTGCGACTCGATGGCCAGCAAGAAGTCGTCTCCATCGGAGGGGCCGATGCGCAGCACGGTGTCCACGCGCCGCTCCAGCGGCCTCGTCTCCGTCACATCGGGGGTGAGCGCGTCCATGGTCGCCTTCTCGGGGAAGGCTATGCCCAGCGCCCGGAAGACGGGGGCCAGGATCTCGGGTCTCTCCTGGAAGATGCGGTGCAAGCCCTCGTGGGCGGAACTGACCATGGCTGCCACCTAAGTGGACCGCCGAGGAGTCCATTCGGGTATCGGGGTGCGTTCACTCTTTCGAGAGATGGAGGAACGTTCACTCGGTGTTCCGGCGGTGGACGGCCCCCGCGGGCGCCGCCCCCGCCCCCGACACCCCCGCCACCCCCGCCCGACCCGCTACCGTGAACCGGATGAGCACCGACGAGCCGCAGCCCACGGACAGCGCCGACGCGAGCGGACACGTGGCCGCACGTGCCGGGGACGTGCCGCGGTCGCTCGCGGAGGCGTTGCGGTCGCGGGCCGACGGGGCGCTGGCCGGGCTGCTCCGGGCGCGGCCGGATCTGCTCAGCCCCGTGCCCACGGACCTGACCCAGCTCGCCACCCGCGCGGGGACCCGCGCCTCGGTCGTGCGGGCGCTGGAGCGGCTCGACCGGTTCGCCCAGCAGGTCGCCGAGGCCGTCGCCGTGGCGTCGGAGCCCGCCTCGTACGACGAGGTGCGCGCCCTGCTCGCGGGGGACGACGGGGACGCCGCCGTCGAGGAGGCGCTGCCCCGCGCCCTCGCCACCCTGCACGAGCAGGCCCTGGTGTGGGGGCCCGACGACCGGCTCCGGCTCGTCCGTACCGCCCGGGAGCTGCTCGCCCCCACCCCGCAGCACCCGTCCCCGACCGGCCTCGGTCCGACCGTCGCCGAGGCCACGGCCGGGATGTCGCCGACCCGCGTGCAGGACATCGTCGCGGCGGCCGGGCTGCCGACGACCCACGATCCCGTGTCGGCGGTGCGGTCGCTGACGGCCCTCTTCACCGATCGCACCCGTATGTCGGCGCTGCTCGACGAGGCGCCCGCCGAGTCCGTGGAGGTGCTGTCCCGCCTTGTGTGGGGGCCGCCGTACGGGCAGGTCACCGCCGATCCCGCCCGGCACCTGCGCTGGCTCCTCGACCGGGGGCTGCTCCTGCCCACCGCGCCGGGCACGGTCGTCCTGCCCCGCGAGGCCGCCCTGCACCTGCGCGCGGGCCGCGCCCACCGCACGACCGAGCCGACGCCGCCGCCCGTCGAGGCGGCGCGCGAGCACCGTCCACAGGTTGTGGACGCGACCGCCGCGGGTCAGGCCTACACCGCGCTCGCCACCGTCGAGGAGCTCCTGAAGGACTGGGACGAGGGCGGTCCCGCCGTGCTGCGCGCGGGCGGCCTCAGCGTGCGCGACCTGAAGCGGACGGCGGTGGCGCTCGACACGTCCGAGCCGATGGCCGCCTTCTGGGTCGAACTGGCCTACGCGGCGGGCCTGATCGCCTCCGACGGCGAGACCGACGAACGGTACGCGGCGACCCCCGCCTACGACGAGTGGCAGGAGCTGCCCGCCCCCGAGCGCTGGGCCGCCCTGGCCACGGCCTGGCTCGCGGCCACCCGCACGGCGGGCCTGGTCGGCGGCCGGGACGGCAAGGACCGCACGCTCTCCGCGCTCGGCCCGCACCTGGACCGCTCGGCGGCCCCCGAGGTCCGCCTGCGCGTCCTCTCCCTCCTCGGCACGCTCCCCGAGGGCTGCGCCCCGGTCCCGGAGTCCCTCCTGGCCCGGCTCGGCTGGGAGCGCCCGGCCGCGGGGCGCCCGCGCCCCGCCCCCGCCAAGGACGGCGCCGCGAACCCCTCCGACTCCCCGACGCCGCAGGACCTGCGCTCCCGTATCGCCCGATGGACCCTGAGCGAGGCCGAGTTGCTGGGCGTCACGGGGCGGGGCGCGCTGTCGACGCACGGCCGGGCGCTGCTGCCGGCGCCCACGGAGAACGCGGACAGCGACGCCGACGGCCTCGCCGGACGTGCCGTCGGCGCGGGCCGCGCCGCCCGGCTCCTCGCCCCCCTCCTCCCCGAACCCCTCGACCACGTCCTCCTGCAGGCCGACCTCACCGCCGTGGCCCCCGGCCCGCTGGAGCGGCCGCTGGCCGACGCCCTCGCCGTCCTCGCCGACGTCGAGTCGAAGGGCGGCGCCACCGTCTACCGCTTCACGCCCGGCTCCGTGCGCCGCGCGCTCGACGCCGGGCAGTCGGCGTCCGACCTGCACGCCTTCCTGGCCGCCCACTCCCGTACGCCGGTCCCGCAGCCCCTGGCCTATCTGATCGACGACGTGGCGCGGAAACACGGCCACCTGCGGATCGGCGCCGCCGGCGCGTACGTGCGCTGCGACGACGAGGCCCTGCTCAACGAGATCATGGCCGACAAGCGCGCCCAGAGCCTGCGTCTTCGCCGCCTCGCGCCCACCGTCCTCGCCGCCCAGGCGGACCCCGGCACGCTGCTCGACGGGCTGCGTGCCATGGGGTTCGCGCCGGCCGCGGAGAGCGCGGAGGGCGACGTCCTGGTCACCCGCGCCCATGCGCACCGCACGCCGCCCCGCTCGGCCCCCGAGCCGGTCCCGGACGGGCCGCCGCTGCCCGGTCCCACGCTCATCGACGCGGCCGTACGGGCGATTCGCGCGGGCGACCTGGCGTCGACGGCGCCCCGCAAGGAGGCTCCGGCGGCGGACGGCGGGCTGCCGCGCACCACGGCCGCGGAGACGCTCGCGACGATGCAGGCCGCGGTGATGACCGGGGAGGCCGTGTGGATCGGGTACGTGAACGCGGAGGGCGCGGCGAGTCAGCGGGTGATCGCTCCCGTTCGGGTGGAGGGGGGCTTCGTCACGGCGTACGACCACACGGCGGATGAGGTCCGTACGTATCCCTTGCATCGCGTTACGGGTGTGGCGGAACTCGCCGACGACTGAGCGGGTGCGGGTCCGCGGTGGCTGGGCGCGCAGTTCCCCGCGCCCCTGGAGGGCTCGCCCCTGCGGGGCTTGCCTCAGGGGTCACCGGGACGCCGAAAACTCGTTGGCCCCACCGCAGTTCCGCGTCCTAGGATGCCCCCTTCCCGCCTCCCCCGCGGAGCGCCACCGCCCGGACGGAAACCGGTCGGTACAGACGACACCGCTGAACGGCCGGAGGCACTCCCGTGGACCCGCTCGACCCCTTCGCCCCTCTCGTCCCCCTCGACCCTCTCGACTCCGAAGGGCCCCTGGCCAGAGAGCGCGCGCACCTCGCCGCGTCCCGGGCCGCCCTGCGCGCCATGCGTGAGGACGCCGAGGCCCTCGACATCCGGGACGTCACCGCGAACTGGGTGAACGCCGCGGTTCTGGAGCGGCAGCTCGACGAGCGCATCAAGTCCCTCGCCGACCTCGCCCACACCCCCCTCTTCTTCGGGCGGCTCGACTACCTGCACGCGCCCGGCGCCGAGCAGGCGGAGGGCGCGGAGGGCGAGCAGTTCTACATCGGGCGGCGGCACGTGCACGACGCCGACGGGGACCCGATGGTCATCGACTGGCGGGCGCCGGTCTCCCAGCCGTTCTACCGGGCCTCGAAGAAGGACCCGATGGACATCATGCTGCGCCGTCGCTTCGGCTACACGGGCGGCGGACTCACCGCGTACGAGGACGAGCACCTCAGCGACGCGACGGAGGCGGAGCAGACCAGCAAGCTCCTGCAGCAGGAGATCGAGCGGCCGCGTGTCGGGCCGATGCGGGACATCGTCGCCACCATCCAGCCGGAGCAGGACGAGATCGTCCGCAGCGGGCTGAGCGGGAGCGTGTGCGTGCAGGGCGGGCCGGGGACCGGCAAGACCGCGGTCGGCCTGCACCGGGTCGCCTATCTGCTGTACGCGCACCGGGAGCGGCTCGCCCGCACCGGCACGCTCGTCATCGGCCCGAACTCCTCCTTCCTGCACTACATCGAGCAGGTCCTGCCCGCGCTCGGCGAGCTGGAGGTCAAGCAGGCCACCGTCGACGACCTCGTCGCCCACGTGGAGGTGCGCGGCACCGACGACGCGGCGGCCGCCCTCGTCAAGGGCGACGCCCGCATGGCCGAGGTGCTGCGCAAGGCGGTGCGCTCGCACGTCACGCTGCCCACCGAGCCCGTCGTGGTCGTCCGCGGATCGCGCAGGTGGCGCATCCCCGCGTACGAACTGGCGGAGATCGTGCAGGAGTTGCTCGCGCGGGACATCCGGTACGGCGCCGCGCGGGACGCCCTGCCGCAGCGCATCGCCCATGCCGTGCTGGTCCGCATGGAGCAGTCGGGCGAGGCCCCGGACGACCGGGTGCAGGACGCCGTCGCCCGCAACGCGGCGGTCAAGGCGGCCGTGAAGGCGGTGTGGCCGCCCGTCGAGCCCGCGAAGCTCGTGCTGCGGCTGCTGTCCGACGCCGGTTTCCTCGCCGCGCACGCGGCGGGGATCCTGAGCGAGGAGGAGCAGCGGACCATCCTGTGGGCGAAGCCGCCGCGGAGCGTGAAGACGGCCAAGTGGTCGGCCGCGGACGCCGTGCTGATCGACGAGACGACCGATCTCGTCTCGCGCACGCACTCGCTGGGGCACGTCGTCCTCGACGAGGCGCAGGACCTCTCACCCATGCAGTACCGCGCGGTGGGGCGGCGCTGCACGACCGGTTCGGCGACCGTCCTCGGCGATCTCGCGCAGGGCACCACCCCGTGGGCGACCCGGAGTTGGGCCGAGGCTCTGGGGCATCTGGGCAAGGGCGGTGCGGTCGTGGAGGAGCTGACGGCCGGTTTCCGTGTGCCGCGCGAGGTCATCGCGTACGCGTCCCGGCTGCTGCCGGACATCGCGCCGGGCCTCGCGGCGGTCGACTCGGTGCGCGAGTCGCCCGGCTCGCTCGCGGTGCGCCGCACGGACGATCTCGACGCGGCCTGCCTGGACGCCTGTGCGGAGTCACTGCGGCAGGAGGGTTCGGTCGGCCTGATCGCGGCGGACGCCCGTATTCCGGCGCTCGCCGCGGCGCTGGGCGCGGCCGGCCTCACGTATCTCTCGCCCGGCGAGGAGACGACGCCGGACACCCGGCTCACGCTGGTGCCCGCGTCCCTCGCCAAGGGCCTTGAGTACGACTATGTGGTCCTCGACGAGCCGGCCGCCGTCGTCGACGGCGAGCCCGACGAGCGGACGGGTCTGCGCCGGCTCTACGTGGCGCTGACCCGTGCCGTGTCGGGGCTGATCGTCGTGCACGCGGCCGAACTGCCCGCGCAGCTCGGCTAGCCGCCTTCTCCGGGACCGTCCGCCGTGGTGGAGACCGGCGCCGCCGCGGCGGACGGCAGGTGCGTGACGACGAGGACGATGCCCGCGAGCGTCACGATGCGGATGGCGGCGTCCAGGCCGTTCCAGGCCTCCGACTGCCACATGGCGAACCATTCGCCGCCGATGCCGATGAATCCGACCCCGAAGAGGAAGAGAATCATCAACAGGCCGATGGTTCCGGCCTGCTGGGCCCGGAGCTGGATGTGGGGGCGGGACAGGCCCTGGGGGCGGCGCAGCGCTCGGGCCCACAGGACCGTCGCCGCGCCGAGTATCAGGGCGGCCAGGGTCTCCCAGGCGATGATCCCGACGTAGGCCGCGTCCTGCAGGGCGGTGGAGTCCACCGCGCGCCATCTCAGTCCGTTGTCCTTGAACGTGGTGTCCATCGACAGGACGTGGCGTACGAACTGCTGGTTGGTGCCGAAGTCGGTGATGTTCCCGAACGCGACGAGTGCGATGTGGAGCGCGACGGTCCCGGTGAGCAGCAGCGCTGCGACGGGCAGCGTCCCGGCTGCGAGGATGCGCTCCGCGGGACGCGGTTGATGTGCTGGTGTCGGCATGAGGTCCCCTCCGTGTCGACCCAGTTCTATCGCGTCCCGCGGAGAAATGATCAACTGTCGAGGGCGGCCCGCCACTGGGCGACGGCCGCGGCGGAGACCGGGGCGGACCAGCCGTCGGGGCGGGCGGCCCCGCCGATGTGGAACGCGTCGACGCCCGCTTCCCGCAGCCGGGGCAGGTGGTCCAGGCGCAGGCCGCCGCCGATGAGGAGCTGCGGTTCGTACCCCGGTTCGCCGCGCCGTGCCGCCTCGGCGACCAGGGTGGGCAGGCCGTCGTCGACACCGGCCGCGGAGCCCGCGGTGAGGTAGGTGTCCAGGCCCGGCAGGTCCGCGAGCTGCTTGCGCAGGGCGTCGCGGTCGGCGGCGCGGTCGATGGCCCGGTGGAAGGTCCAGCGGCAGCCGTCGAGTGCGCCGGCCAGTGTCTCGACCGCGGCCAGGTCGGGGCCGCCGGACTCGTCGAGGAAGCCGAGCACGAACTCGTCGGCGCCCTCGCCGCGGAGCTCGTGGGCGCGGCGCACCAGTTCGTCGACGTCACCCGCGGCGAAGCCGTCGGCGAGCCTGAGCATCACGCGCAGCGGGATGTCGACGCAGGAGCGGATCCCGGCGAAGGTCTCGCGGGACGGGGTGAGGCCGTCCGCGGCCATGTCGGTCACCAGCTCTAGGCGGTCCGCTCCGCCTGCCTGGGCGGCGACGGCGTCCTCGGCGTCGAGGGCGATCACCTCCAGGACTGCACGCTTGCTCATGGATGTCTCTTCCTTCTGGTCGCGATACCAGTCACACAGGTCTAGTCCAATTACCAGCCTACGCGCAGAACACCCCGGCGCGAGCCGAGACGCTCGCACCGGGGTGGGGGAAAGGCGGGGGAGAACACGTCGGGCCAGTCAGGCCAGCGGCTTGAACCCCCGCAGCCGCAGGCTGTTGCCGACCACGAAGACCGAGGAGAAGGCCATCGCCGCGCCCGCGATCATCGGATTGAGCAGACCGGCCGCGGCCAGCGGCAGGGCGCCCACGTTGTAGGCGAAGGCCCAGAACAGGTTCGACCTGATCGTGCCGAGGGTGCGGCGGGAGAGCCGGATCGCGTCCGCCGCGGCGCGCAGGTCGCCCCGTACGAGCGTCAGGTCGCCCGCCTCGATCGCGGCGTCCGTGCCCGTGCCCATCGCCAGGCCCAGGTCGGCCCGGGCCAGCGCCGCCGCGTCGTTGACACCGTCGCCGACCATGGCCACGACGCGCCCCTCGGCCTGCAGCCGCTTGACCACGTCGACCTTGTCCTGGGGCATGACCTCGGCGATCACGTTCTCGGGGGCGATGCCGACCTCGGCGGCCACCGACGCGGCGACAGCCTTGTTGTCGCCGGTCAGCAGGATGGGCGTCAGGCCGAGCGCGCGCAGCCGTTCGATGGCCTCGGCACTGGTGTCCTTGACCGCGTCGGCGACCTCCAGGACCGCGCGGGCCTCGCCGTCCCAGGCGACCGCGACGGCCGTACGCCCTGCCGCCTCGGCCGCCGCCTTCGCGCGCTCAAGGTCGACGGGCAGGCGCATCGCCCACTCGGCGAGGAGCCGCTCGCGGCCGACCAGGACCGCGTGGCCCTCGACGATGCCCTGGACGCCGAGGCCCGCGACGTTGGCGAAGTCCTCGGGGACGGGCAGCTCGCCCACCTCTGCGGCGGCGCCGGCGGCGACGGCCTGCGCGATGGGGTGCTCCGAGGAGTGCTCCAGGGCGCCGGCCAGGCGCAGGACGTCGGAGACGGAGGTGCCCGGCGTGGTGTGGGTGGCGAGCAGCGTCATCCTGCCGGTGGTGACGGTGCCGGTCTTGTCCAGGACGACGGTGTCGGCCTTGCGGGTGTTCTCCAGGACCTCCGGGCCCTTGATGAGGATGCCGAGCTGGGCGCCGCGGCCGGTGCCGACCATGAGGGCGGTCGGGGTGGCGAGGCCCAGGGCGCACGGGCAGGCGATGATCAGTACGGCGACCGCGGCGGTGAAGGCGGCGGTCAGTCCGGCGCCGTTGCCGAGCCAGAAGCCGAGGGTGGCGAGCGCGAGGCCGATGACGACCGGCACGAACACCGCGGAGATCCGGTCGGCGAGGCGCTGGGCGGCGGCCTTGCCGTTCTGCGCGTCCTCGACGAGCTTGGCCATGCGGGCGAGCTGGGTGTCGGCGCCGACGCGGGTGGCCTCGACGACGAGGCGTCCGCCGGCGTTGAGGGTGGCGCCGGTGACCGGGTCGCCCTCCGCGACCTCGACGGGCACGGACTCGCCGGTGAGCAGGGCGGCGTCCACGGCCGAGGAGCCCTCGACGACCCTGCCGTCCGTGGCGATCTTCTCGCCGGGCCGCACGAGGAAACGGTCGCCGACCGCCAGCTCCCCTACGGGTACGGTCTCTTCGCGCCCGCCCTCCCGCAGCACGGTGACGTCCTTCGCGCCGAGCTGGAGCAGCGCCCTGAGCGCGGCGCCCGCCTTCCTCTTGGAGCGGGCCTCGAAGTACCGCCCGGCGAGGATGAAGGCGGTGACACCGGCCGCGGCCTCCAGGTAGATGTTCCCCGCGCCGTCGCTCCTGGCGATGGTCAGCTCGAAGGGGTGGGTCATGCCGGGCGTGCCCGCGGTGCCGAAGAACAGCGCCCACAGCGACCAGAGGAACGCCGCCGACGTACCGACCGAGATCAGGGTGTCCATGGTGGCCGCGCCGTGCCGGGCGTTGGTGAACGCGGCCTTGTGGAAGGGCCAGGCCGCGTACGTGACGACGGGCGCGGCCAGCGTGAGCGACAGCCACTGCCAGTACTCGAACTGCAGGGCCGGGGCCATCGCCATCGCGATCACCGGCACGGAGAGCAGGACGGCGGCGGTCAGCCGCTGGCGCAGCGGCCGCAGTTCATCGCTTTCGGGCGGTTCCTCGCCGCCGCCCCCGCCCCTGCCCCCGCCCCCGGCGTCCGGCGCGGCACGCACGGGGGCGGGCTCCCGGGCGGTGTACCCGGTGGCCTCGACCGTGGCGATCAGGTCCCCCACCGAGACGTCCTCGCCGCGGTAGCTGACCTTGGCCTTCTCGGTGGCGTAGTTGACGGTCGCCTCGACGCCGTCCATGCGGTTGAGCTTCTTCTCGATACGGGCCGCGCAGGACGCGCAGGTCATGCCGCCGATGGCGAGCTCGACCTCTGCGGCGGGCGCGGTTCCGGGGGCGGTTCCCGGGGCGCCGGGAGTGGTGGTGGGCGCGGCCATGGGGCACTCCTGTACGGAAGATCTCCGATACCCGGGGCAGGTATCGCTGACGAGATCCATATATACCCCCAGGGGGTATCAACCGCAACCCTCGGAGCCGACTTGGGCAATCGACTTGACTTCATACCCCCGGGGGGTATGTTCGGAAGCCATTGGGACCACTACTCGGGCCCCCGGAGAACCCTCGGGAACCCCCGGGGACCACCCGGAATCACTCAAGGAGCCGTCATGAACACCGGCCTGAAGATCGCCGCATTCGCCACCGCCGTCGCCGCGGCCTTCGGCACCGCGTACGGGGTGGGCAAGAACATCGACCCCGTCACGGACAAGCCGCCGGCCGTCCGGCACAGCGAACACAGCACACACGGCGGCGGGCACCCGGCCCCCGCCACACCCGACGGCCACCGGCACTGACCGGTGGCCACATCGGATGTACGAGGATTCCCGGAGGTCAGTCCCCCTCCGGGGCCCCCTCGCCGGTGGGCGCGGCCGCCGCCAACTCGTCGACGCTGCCCGACATGACGGCCCGGATGTGCTGCGTCAGATGCTCGACGGGCCAGTCCCACCAGGCGAGTTCGAGCAGCCGGGCGACGTCCTCGTCGCCGAAGCGGCGCCGGATCAGCTTCGCCGGGTTGCCGCCGACGATGCCGTAGTCCGGCACGTCGTCGACGACGACGGCGCCCGACGCGATGACGGCGCCGTGCCCGATGCGGACGCCCGGCATGACGGTCGAGCGGTAGCCGAACCAGACGTCATTGCCGACGACGGTGTCACCGCGCCCCGGCAACCCGCTGATCAGGTCGAAGTGGTCGCTCCAGGACCCGCCCATGATCGGGAAGGGGAACGTCGAAGGACCGTCCATCCGGTGGTTGGCGCCGTTCATGATGAACCGCACGCCCTCGCCAAGGGCACAGAACTTCCCGATGACCAGCCGCTCGGGCCCGTAGTGGTAGAGCACGTTGCGCGTCTCGAAGGCGGTCGGGTCATCGGGGTCGTCGTAGTACGAGAAGTCCCCCACCTCGATCAGCGGCGAGGTCACGAGCGGCTTGAGCAGCACCACGCGCGGCTGGCCGGGCATCGGATGGACCACGTCGGGATCGGCGGGTACGAGGCGTCCGGCGGAGGCAGCGGGTTCTGATGACATCCCCCCATGATCCACGTCACCCGAACAATGCCAACTCCTTTTCCGCGGCGCCCGCGAGCTCGTACCGCGTACCCGTCAGCGGCCGTCCCGTGCAGAGCCTGACCAGGGTCGGCGCGTCGCCGATGTAGCGGGCCGGCGGCCGCTTGCCGTCGGGGGCGCCGAGGACCAGGGGCTCGTCCCTGCCGTCGAGGTCCGCGTGCAGGGGCGGCGCGGCGGCGGCATGGTCCGACCTGCTGAACCATCCGAGCAGGGCCAGCGCGTCCACCAGGCCGTCCCCGCCGTACGCACCCGGCTCTCCCCACGCCTCCCGGATGTCTCCGGCGTGCACCCACTCCCCCAGCGCCACGCCGTCGAGCCGCCCCTTGGCCGCGAGGAGCGCGGGACCGGCCTCCGTCATGCCGCGCTCCAGCTCGTCCACCACGCGAGAGTTCGACCAGTCGGCGCGCTCGGCGATGTCGCGGTCGTTGGCCTCCGGGCTGTAGACACCCTCCTCGAACCGGCTCTCCACGACCCGCATCAGCGCGGAGCCGCAGTGCGCGAGCATGTGCCGCACGGTCCAGCCGGGACAGCAGGTGCGGATCGCGTACGCCTCGTCGGGCGCGGCCCGCAGCAGCGGGATCAGGGCGTCCCGCTCCGTACGCAGGAGGCGCGCGGCGCGTTCGGGTTCGTAGCTCTCGTCGTCATGAGTCATGGCCCGAAGCCAACCGTGCGGGACGGCGCATGGCAACGCCCCGGCCCGGGGAACCGGCCACGGCGCCCCTCACCCACGTATACCCCCACCCCGTACCCACCGGTTACAGTCGCCGCATGGCCGACCACGACGACGAGCCGCACGCCGCGCTCCGCGCCCGCTGGCACGCGACCCTGCTCCGGGCGTGCGGGGGCGCCCCCGATCCCGCCCCCGCCCCCGACCCCGCGCCCTACGCGGACCGGCTCCTGGCCCGCTGGTCCGAGCCGCAGCGCAAGTACCACACCACCGCCCACCTGGCGGCGGTCCTCGACCACCTCGACGTCCTCGCGGACCACGCCGACGACCCGGAACTCGTACGGCTGGCCGCGTGGTTCCACGACGCGGTCTACGCGCCCGACCGCTCCGAGAACGAGGAACGCTCCGCCCGCCTGGCCGAACGCGCCCTCTCCGAGGCGGGGTTGGCGCAGGCGCAGGTCGCCGAGGTCGCCCGCCTCGTCCGCCTCACCGTCACGCACGACCCCGCCGAGGACGACCACAACGGCGAGGCGCTGTGCGACGCCGACCTGGCGATCCTGGCCGCCCCCTCGGACGCCTACGCCGCCTACGCCGCCGCCGTCCGCGAGGAGTACGGCTTCGTGCCGGACGAGGCGTTCCGCCAGGGCCGGGCGGACGTGCTGCGCCAACTCCTCGCGCTGCCGCGCCTGTTCAGGACTCCGTACGGTGCGTCCCACTGGGAGGCGCCCGCCCGCGAGAACCTGGCCACGGAGCTGGCTCTGCTCGATCCCTGAAAATCCGGCGGCCGAGCGGGCTCCGCTCCCGTACCCTCTCCGCATGCTTCTCATGGGCGGGGACAGGATCGACGAGGCCGTGGCACACGCGGCGAAGGTGCTGCGCGGGGTGGCGGGCCGCGACTGGAGCGTGCCTGCGGGCGGGCTCGACTGGACCTGCCTGAAGACGGCCGAGCACATCGCGGGCGACTTCGTCGCCTACGCGGGCCAGCTGACCGGCCGGCCCGCCGACGCCTACGTTCCCTTCGGGACCGTGCTCGACGAGGGCACAGGACCCGACGGCGCGATCCGGGTGATCGAGGCGACGGGCCGCATCCTGGCGGCGGTGGTCCGCACGACGCCCCGCGGCGTGCGCGCGTACCACCCCTACCCCTGCGGCAGCGCGGACGCGGCCGGCTTCGCGGCCATGGGCGTCGCGGAGGTCCTGCTCCACACGTACGACATCGCCCGCGCGCTCGACGCCGACGCGGAGCCGCCCGCCGCCCTCTGCGAGGCTGTCCTCGCCCACCTCTTCCCGCACGTGTCGCCCGCCCCCTCCGGCGGCACCCCCTGGACGACGCTGCTCTGGGCCACGGGCCGCGGCACCCTGCCGGGCCGCCCCCGCCTCACCCGCTGGCGCTGGCACAACGCCGCCTCCCTGCCGGCCGGCCCCCTCGCCCTGCGCCAGGTGACCCCCGCGGCCGCGGCGGACCTCGCGGCGGGCGGCACGGGAGGCCTCGACTGGGTCGACGGCAGCCCCTTCGAGGGGACGCGGACGGCCGCGGAGATGGTGATGAAGGCGTACGCCGCCGGGGTGTACCGGCCCGAATGGGGCATGTACGCGCTGGTCCGCACCGCCGACGAGCTCGCCCTCGGCGGCATGGGCTTCCACGGGCCGCCCGACGACAACGGCTGCGTGGAGGTCGGCTACGACCTGGTCGAGGGGGCGCGCGGCCACGGTTACGCCAGTCAGGCGCTGCGCTCGCTCTCGCAGTGGGCCCTCGCGCAGCCCGAGGTGACCTCGCTCCTCGCCGTGGTCGACCCCGCGAACGTCGCGTCGCAGGCGGTGGCCACGAGGGCGGGCTTCACCCGCCTCCCGGATCGGGCTCCCCACCTCGCGTACGGGTTGTCCCGCGCCTGAGCCGGGGCTGGGCTCGGACAGGACCGCCGCTCCGCGGCGGATTTGCCCCACCCGCCCACCCGTTTGCCCCGCGACGTCCAGCTGGAGCAAGGGCGCCGACAACTCCCCACCAGGAATGTCAGGGCCCACCTTTACGTTTACTCCTGTTATGCCGACCTCCGTCCCCGCGCCCGGCGCCCGCACCCGTATGCCCATAGCCGTCTACATGCTCGGCCTCGCCGTCTTCGCCCTCGGTACCAGTGAGTTCATGCTCTCCGGGCTCCTCCCGCCGATCGCCGACGACATGAACGTCTCCATTCCCCGCGCGGGCCTTCTCATCTCCGCCTTCGCCATCGGCATGGTCATCGGCGCCCCGCTCCTCGCCGTGGCGACCCTGCGCCTGCCCCGCCGCACCACCCTTATCACGCTCATCACCGTCTTCGGCCTCGGCCAGGTCGCCGGTGCCCTCGCGCCCACGTACGAGATCCTCTTCGCGTCCCGCGTCGTCAGCGCGCTCGCCTGCGCCGGGTTCTGGGCGGTGGGCGCCGCCGTGGCCATCGCGATGGTGGAGTTCAACCAGCGGGCCCGCGCCATGGCCGTGATGATCGGCGGCCTCTCGATCGCGAACGTGCTCGGCGTCCCCGCGGGTGCGTTCCTCGGCGAGAACCTCGGCTGGCGCTCGGCCTTCTGGGCCGTGGGAGCCGCCTCCGCCGTCGCCCTCGTCGGCGTCCTCACCCTCATCCCCCGTATCCCGCTCCCCGCGGAGAAGCCCCGGCTGAAGAAGGAGCTGTCGATCTACGGGGACCGCCAGGTCTGGCTGTCGATCGGCGTCACGGCGCTCGCCGCGGGCGGCGTGTTCTGCGCGTTCTCGTACCTCTCCCCGCTCCTCACGGACGTGGCGGGCCTCTCCGAGGGCTGGGTCCCGAGCGTCCTCGGCCTCTTCGGCGCGGGCGCCCTCGTCGGCACGACGATCGGCGGCCGCGTTGCCGACGCCCACCTCTTCGGCGTCCTCCTGAGCGGCATCGCGGCGTCCACGGTCTTCCTGGTCGCGCTGGCCCTGTTCGCCGCGACACCCGCCGCGGCGATCACGCTCTCCTTCCTCCTCGGCCTCTCGGCGTTCTACACGGCCCCGGCCCTGAACGCCCGCATGTTCAACGTCGCTGGCGCCGCCCCCACCCTCGCGGGCGCGACGACGACGGCGGCGTTCAACCTCGGCAACACGGGTGGCCCCTGGCTGGGCGGCACGGTGATCGACCTGAAGCTCGGGTACGAGGCGACGGCGTGGGCGGGGGCGGCGATGACGTCGGTGGCGATCGTGGCGGTGACGGTCTCCCTGCGCCTGCACCGCTCGACCGCATCGCCGACCCGCCTGGTCACGGCGTCCTCCGCGGCCCCCGCCGCCGACCTGGCCGAGGACACCGCCAAAAGCCCCTCCTGGAACTAGGCCCTGTCGTCAAACTCGCGTCGTTCGCCCGGAGGGCGGCCTCGCGGCGTCTGGTGCGTGCGATCGCAAGGCGGAGGGTCATCCCGGTACTGGGCGTACCGGGATGAGCCCGACAACGCGGCGAGCGTGCGTGCCAGGCGTCGCGAGGCAGACGCGAGTTTGACGACAGGGCCTAGGGTTGCGCCGGCCGCCCCTTGGGCCTGCGCAACCCCGCCCCCGTGATCCTCCGCACCAGTTCCTTCGAGCCGATCTCCACCGCGCCCGCCCGCACCGCGTCCTCGTAGCGCTCCGACGGCACGTCGTAGTGGTCCCGCTCGAAGGCGCGGCGCGGGCAGCCGACCGATGCGGCGAACGCGTGGAGTTCCTCGAACGAGACGTCGCTGACCAGGTGGGACCACATGCGGCCGTGGCCGGGCCAGGTCGGTGGGTCTATGTAGACCGTCATGCCGTCAGACCCCCCACCGGGGCCACCACCACGCCCGCCTTGCCGCAGACCCAGTGCGGGTCGGGGCCCAACTCCGGCTCCACGTCCAGCGCGTGGGGGTCACCGGAACCGCAGACGGGGCAGAGCGGCCACCGTCCGTACCGTTCCAGGAGCGAGTCCTGGACGTCCTGCGCGACGAGCCCCGCCACGTACTCGATGCCTTCCGGCCACTGCTCGACCCACCAGCGGCGGTGCGCCACCGCCTCCTCGACCATCGAGACGACCTCCGCCTCGGCGACCTCACGGGCGACGAGGTCGGCGAGGACGAGTGCGCGGGCGGCGTGCAACGCCTGCTCCAAGGGGTCGATCGTGTCCATGCACCCCATTGTCACCCCGTGCGCGACAACCGCGAACAGGCCGCGAACAGGTACGGGCGGGGGCCGGGGGTCCCGGCCCGGTCCAGGGTGGAGGGGGTCTTGACCGGCCACCGGTCCGAAAATATCTTTCAGAGGTGACCAACAGCGTGAAGGAAATTTTCGCGGACGCCGCTCCCCCCGCCCCCGCAGCCCTCGCGGCCAAGGTGCGGACCCTGGCGCCGTCGATGACCCGCTCCCTGCAGCGCGTCGCCGAGGCCGTCGCGGGCGACCCCGCCGGCTGCGCCGCCCTCACGGTCACCGGCCTCGCCGAGCTCACCGGCACCAGCGAGGCGACGGTCGTGCGCACCGCCCGCCTCCTCGGCTATCCCGGCTACCGCGACCTGCGCCTCGCCCTCGCCGGGCTCGCCGCCCAGCAGCAGTCGGGGCGCGCGCCGGCCGTGACCGCGGACATAGCGGTCGACGACCCCCTCTCCGACGTCGTGGCTAAGCTCGCGTACGACGAGCAGCAGACCCTCGCCGACACCGCGGCCGGGCTCGACACCGTGCAGCTCGGCGCCGCCGTCGCCGCGCTCGCCACCGCCCGCCGCGTGGAGATCTACGGCGTCGCCGCCTCGGGGCTCGTCGCCCAGGACCTCGCGCAGAAGCTGCTCCGCATCGGGCACATCGCGCACGCGCACTCCGACCCGCACCTGGCCGTCACCAACGCGGTGACGCTGCGCGCCAAGGACGTGGCGATCGCGATCAGCCACTCCGGTTCGACGGGCGACGTGATCGAACCCCTCCGGGTCGCCTTCGAGCACGGCGCCACCACGATCGCCATCACCGGGCGGCCCACCGCGGCCGTCTCCCAGTACGCGGATCACATCCTGACCACGTCCACGGCCCGCGAGAGCGAGCTGAGGCCGGCCGCGATGTCGTCCCGTACGAGTCAACTCCTCGTCGTGGACTGCCTGTTCGTGGGCGTCGCGCAGCGGACGTACGAGACGGCGGCGCCCGCGCTCGCCGCGTCCTACGAGGCCCTCGCGCACCGCCACCGCCCACGCGGCGGCAACAACAGCAGCCGCTGAGTCAACCCCGGCCGTGCACCCTCGCCACCCCTCACACCGCACCGGACACGAAAGAGCCGCAGACGCCATGACCTCCACCACCGGCGCCGCCGACGCCACCCCCTCCCGGCGGGACGACGACACCTACGGCGAGCTCCGCGCCCAGCTCGCCACCCTCACCACCGAGGCGTTCCGGCCCGAGCTCTCCGAGATCGACCGGCTGCCCACGCGGGAGATCGCGCGGATCATGAACGGCGAGGACGCCACCGTCCCCGCGGCCGTCGCCGAGCAGCTCCCCGCCATCGCCGCCGCCATCGACGGCACCGCCGAGCGCATGGCCCGCGGCGGCCGCCTGATCTACGCGGGCGCGGGCACCGCCGGGCGGCTCGGCGTGCTCGACGCCTCCGAGTGCCCGCCCACCTTCAACACCGACCCGGGCGAGGTCGTCGGCCTCATCGCGGGCGGTCCGAGCGCCATGGTCACGGCGGTCGAGGGCGCGGAGGACAGCAAGGTACTCGCCGCCGAGGACCTGGACGCCCTGAACCTCACGGCGGACGACGTCGTCGTCGGCGTCTCCGCCTCGGGCCGCACCCCGTACGCGATCGGCGCCGTCGAACACGCGAGGGAACGCCACGGCGCGCTCACCATCGGCCTCTCCTGCAACGCGGACAGCGCGCTCGCGGCCGCCGCCGAGCACGGCATCGAGGTCGTCGTCGGCCCCGAGCTCCTCACCGGCTCCACCCGCCTCAAGGCGGGCACGGCCCAGAAGCTCGTCCTCAACATGCTGTCGACGATCACGATGATCCGCCTCGGCAAGACGTACGGAAACCTGATGGTGGACGTGCGCGCGTCCAACGAGAAGCTGCGCGCCCGCTCCCGCCGCATCGTCGCCCTCGCCACCGGTGCCGGGGACGACGAGATCGAGGCCGCCCTCGCCGCGACCGACGGGGAGGTGAAGAACGCCATCCTCACGATCCTCGGCCGGGTCGACGGCCCCACCGCCGCCGGCCTGCTCGCCTCCTCCGACGGCCACCTCCGCGCGGCCCTCGACAACGCCCGCACCAGCTAGGCGGATTGGAGCCCGTCCCGCCGGGCAGCGACACGGCGACACTCTGACCAACACCGCACCCCAGCCCTAAGGTTGGCGGATGCACGCACACTCCATCGACCGCCCGGCCGATCTCGACGATGTCCGCCAGTCCTACGACCGCGTTGCCGACGCCTACGTCCACCTGATGCAGACCACGGGAATGGCCGACATCCGCCGCCACCCCTGGCTCAAGGCATCGATGGACGCCTTCGCCGACAGCGTGGCCGGGCACGGACCCGTCCTCGACGTCGGCTGCGGACCCGGCCAGGTCACCGCCTACCTCGCCGAGCGCGGACTCGACGTCTCCGGCGTGGACCTCTCCCCCCGCATGATCGAGAACGCCCGCCGCCTCCACCCGCAGTGCCGCTTCAGCGTCGCCTCCGCCACCGAGCTCGACCTCGAAGAGGCGTCCCTCGGCGGCGTCCTCGGCTGGTGGTCCCTCTTCAACCTCCCCCGCGACGTCCTCCCGCAGGTCCTCGCCATGTTCACGCGCGCGCTGCGGCCGGGCGGACACTTCATCGCCGCGACACACGTCGGCGACGAGGACTTCCAGCGCACCGAGGCGTACGGGGACGTGCCCGTCCGCTGGACGACGCACAAGTGGCAGCCGGACCAGCTCACCGCCCTGATCGAGCGGGCCGGACTGCGCCCCGTCGCCGAGCTCCGGCTCCCCGCGGACGAGCAGACCGGGCCCGGCGTCGTCGTCATGGCCAAGCGGCCCGGCTGACGCCTCCGCCCGGGCGGGCGCGGGCCCGCTCCGCGTAAGAAGCGTAAGAAGAGGTCAGGTCCACCGGGCGCCATCCGGCGGACCTGACCTCTTCGGTCTCACGGCATCCGCCCCTCCCGGTTGACCTGCCTCACCCGCTCCCGCAACACCTCCACCGGCTGCGCCTCCCCCACCGACGCCGGCGGACAGTCCCACTCCCGGCCGCCCCCGATCGGCCTCAGCTGCACGAGCCCTCCCTCGCAGCCCATCACCTGACCGACACTCCCGTCCCGGAAGTCGACGGCGAACGTCCCCGTCTCCGGCACACAGGGATCCTCGTTCACCGCGCCTCCTCCAGTACCGCCGCCAGCCGCAGTGCCGTGTCGAGATTGCAGCGCCCCAACTCCACGAGCGGCAGCGCACCCTCCGTCACGCTCAGCGGGTCCACCCGCAGCGACGGCAACGTGACCCCCACGCCTGTCAGTGCCGCCTTCACCTGCCGTACGGCCTCCTCCGCCGCCCGCATCCGTTCCTCCGCCGTCAGCGCCATCGCCTCTGCCTCTCCCACCGAGTGTTGCCTTTTCCTCACCCAGCGTGTCCGAGTCTGCGTACGCTGAACAACGCAGAAAACTCAACAACCCCCCATGTTCATGGAGAAGTTGCCCATGACCCGCCCCAAAGACCTCGACCCCTCCTCCAACCCACGGGCCCTCCTCGGCGCGGAGCTGCGCCACGCCCGCGAACGGGTCGGCCTCAGCCAGGAAGCGCTGGGCACGCCGCTCTTCGTGAGCGGTTCGTTCATCGGACAGCTGGAGGCCGGTACGCGCCGCATGCACCTGGAGTACGCGCAGCACTTCGACTCCGTCCTGGAGATGGGGGGCTTCTTCGCGCGCAATTGCGGCGCCCTGGCGAAGTCCAAGTACCCCGATCACTTCGCGGAGGCGGCGGAAGCGGAGGCTGTGGCGACGACCATCAGGGAGTATGCGCCGCTGTTGATCCCCGGCATGCTGCAAACCCAGAGTTACGCGCGTGCGGTCTTCCGCGCGTACCAGCCGACGGCAACAGAAGACGTGATCGACGAGCTGGTGGTGGCCCGACTGGAACGCGCTCGCCTCCTGGACGAACCAACAACGCCATTGTTGTGGACCGTCCTTGACGAGGCTGTGCTGCGCCGACGGATCGGCGGCGGGAAAGTGATGGCTGAGGCGTTGCATCACGTAGCGACACTGGCCCGGAGGTGCCGGATCATTGTGCAGGTCCTCCCGTTCACAGCAGGGGCCCACATGTCTCTGGGCGGCACGCTGAAGCTGATGGAGTTCCCTGACGCACCCCCGCTCGCCTTCGTCGATGGACTCGGCATCGGGCGGCTGGAAGATGATCCAGCCACCGTCGCTCGGCACGCATGGACTTACGATTTGGTAGGGGCCAGCGCACTGTCACCACAAGAATCCCTGGCCCTGATCGAATCAGTGGCGGAGGATTACGCCCATGAGGACCATTCCTGAGCATGACCTGACGACGGCGACTTGGCACAAGTCCAGCTACAGCGCCGGAGACGGCGGCAACTGCGTTGAGGTCGCCCGGTGGCGCAAGTCCACGCACAGCGGCGGCAGTGGTGGCGACTGCCTCGAAGTCGCGGACGGGTACCCAGAATTCGTCCCTGTCCGTGACTCCAAGAACCTGGACGGGCCCCACCTCACCTTCCGCGCCGGGAGTTGGGCCGCATTCGTGCAGCACATCAAGCCGGGAACTTCGGTGGGCCGGGGGCGTTGACGGTTACCGGGGCCGCCCGGCTTTTTGCGAAGTGTGGCGGTTCCGGGCCGGGAGTAAAGGGCGCCCTACGGGCGTCGGCTACGCCGATTCCGCTCCGCTCCACCCTTGACTCCCGTCCCTCCACCGCACGCAGACTTTGACCCGGACGGCCAGGGGTGGGGCCGACGGGATCCTCTGCTCGGGTCATCACCTTTCGCTGCCGGGTGCGGACTGGCCCATCGTGGGCGGATGCCACGGTCGCGGCTCGGCCAGCCGCGCGGCCCAGCCGCTCGGGTCATCGGCTTTCGCGGCCGGGTGCGGATCGGTCCATCGTGGGCAGGTGCCACGGTCGGTGCGCCGGCAGGCACCCGGCCCGGACCACGGCCCCTCCACTCGGGAGGGAGAGGGTATGGGTCATCAACTTTTTGAAAGTTGCGAAGGGACCTGCCGCGCGCCCCCCGTTATGGCGGATGCGCCGGTCGCCGGGCGCCGTGCGCGGCCGCAAGTCACTGGCACCCTGGGCTCCGGGTCATCAACTTTTTGAAAGTTGCGAAGGGGTGTGCCGCGCGCCCCCGTCATGCTCAATGCGCCGTCAGTTGTGCGAGCCCGCTGGGCTAGAACCTCGTGTTGGGTGGTGTCTGCGGGGGCGTGCGGGGCGTGACCTGGGGGCGCACGGCGACACCATTCGCAACTTTCAAAAAGTTGATACCCGGTACCCCCCGGAGACGTGACTCGATGGACCGTGCGGCTGACCGAGTCGCGAACCGGGGCATCCGCCCACGATGGGCCGGTCCGCACCCGGCGATGAAGGGGGATGGCCCGAGCGGCGAGGCCGCGCGGCTGACCGAGGCGCAAACCGGGGCCCCTGCCCACGATGGGCCGGACCGCACCCGGCAGCGAAAGGTGATGACCCTCCTAGACCAGCCCGCCGCCCCACCCTGGCCGTCCGGGTCAAAGTCAACGTGCGGTGGAGGGACGGGAGTCAAGGGTGGAGCGCAGCGGAATCGGCGTAGCCGACGCCCGAAGGGCGCCCTTTACTCCCGGCCCGGAACCGCCACACTCCGCAAAAAACCGGGCGGCCCCGGCAACCATCAAAGACACCGGCCCACCGAAGCCCCGGGCCAACGCCCCCGCCCAACGCCCAGGCAGCTTCGCGACATACTTCCACCCCCCACCGCCCGCCCAGGGCCCCCGCCGCGACCCCGACTTGGCCGACGCGCCGCCACCCGCCCCCATACTCCCGGCACGCCCGCCCACGCCCCCCTGGCCAGACGCCCACGCCTCTCGCGCCCCACCCGTAAACGGCCGAAGCCGTCCTGTCCGAAAGGCCCCGCGCCACCACGCGGATCGGGCGCTCCCCCTACCCGGCGACTACCGGACGTACCAAAGATGGCACCGCACGTGACCGGCAAGTCCGCGTACACCAAGCCCGCGTACACAAGGGGACCCTCATGCCCAAGCCCAATGATCCCAACGCGTCGAACGAACCCCACGAGCCCGCCGATTCACAGATCGCCGCCGCCTTCGGGGCCGCCGCCCGCGTGACCCTGGCGCCCGGTTCGAAGGAGGCCAGGGAGCGGCCGACCGAGGCGCCGGCGCCGGACGACGAGTGGGCGCTGCCGAACGGCAGGGCCTGGGTGTACCTCGCCGACACCGAGCGGGGGCTGACCCGGCCCGTGATCCTCGCCGACGGATTCAGCAGCGGGCCCAGCGAGCTGAACTTCTCGTGGGAGATCCTGGAGTGCGGCCCGTACGCGTTCATCAGCGCGCTGCGCCAACGCGGTTACGACGTCGTCCTGATCGGCTTCGACGAGCGCAGCGCCTCCATCCTGGACAACGCCCAGGTCGTACGGGCCGCGATCCTGGAGGCGACAGCCCGGCGCAGGGGCGAGCACCCGCTGACCGTCGGCGGCTTCAGCATGGGCGGTCTCGTCGCCCGCTACGCGCTGGCCAGGATGGAGCACGACGGCGGCGCGGAGAACGACCACCAGACCGCCCTGTACTTCTCCTTCGACAGCCCGCACCGCGGCGCGTGGGTGCCCCTCGCGCTGCAGTCGTTCGCGCACTACATCCGGCGGCTCAACGCGGCGTTCTCGAACCAGATGAACAGTCCGGCCGCCCGGCAGCTGCTGTGGCAGCACATCGCCGAGTGGGACGACAGCCCGGAGACGGACAAGGAGCGGGTGGAGTTCCTCGCCGAGCTGGAGCGGGTCGGCGGCTGGCCGAGCCGGCCCCGCAAGATCGGCGTCGCCAACGGCGTGCGCACGGGTGAGGGGAACGGCATCCGGGGCGGGGAGCGGGCCTTCCACGGCAAGGGCCTCGCCATCACCGGCACCCGGCTGCACACGCAGCCCGCAGGACAGCAGCAACTCATCGCGCAGCTGCGGGTGGTGACCTTGCGCAAGCCGCAGATCCACACGTCGGGCATTCCGGAGATGGACGGCGCTCCTGGCGGCACCCTGGAGGGCTTCGGCATCCTCGCCGACGAGCTGGACAAGATCCCCGCGATCATCGGTCTCGGCTCCGATGCGGACATCCGCGAGCACTGCTTCGTACCGGTGGTCAGCGCCATCGCACTGCGCGACATCGACACCCACGAGAAGCTGTACGGCCCGGTCACGGCCTCGGCGGAGGAGGAGAGCGAACTGGACGAGTTCCTCTGCGCCTCCCAGAACGAGGGCCACACCTCGGTCACCGAGGAGCTCTGCACCTGGATCATGGCCCGCCTGCCGTAGTAACTCCGGCGAGGCCACGAACGCCGCAGGGGCGGCACCCTCCCGAAGGAGAGTGCCGCCCCTGCGTACGAGCTATGCGCTCAGGACGATCGATCCGCGAGGGATCAGAAGTCCATGTCACCGCCCGGCATGCCGCCGCCGGCCGGGGCAGCGCCCGCCTTCTCCGGCTTGTCGGCGATGACGGCCTCGGTGGTGAGGAACAGCGCGGCGATGGACGCGGCGTTCTGCAGGGCGGAACGCGTGACCTTCGCCGGGTCGAGGATGCCCTCGGCGATCATGTCGACGTACTCACCGGTCGCGGCGTTCAGGCCGTGGCCGACGGTCAGGTTGCGCACCTTCTCGACGACGACACCGCCCTCAAGGCCGGCGTTGACCGCGATCTGCTTCAGCGGGGCCTCGAGGGCCAGCTTCACAGCGGCGGCACCGGTGGCCTCGTCACCCTCGAGCTCAAGCTTCTCGAAGACGGCGGAGGCCTGGATGAGCGCCACGCCACCACCGGCGACGATGCCCTCTTCGACGGCGGCCTTCGCGTTGCGAACGGCGTCCTCGATGCGGTGCTTGCGCTCCTTGAGCTCGACCTCGGTCGCGGCACCGGCCTTGATGACGGCCACGCCGCCCGCGAGCTTCGCCAGGCGCTCCTGGAGCTTCTCGCGGTCGTAGTCCGAGTCGCTGTTCTCGATCTCGGCGCGGATCTGGTTGACGCGACCCTGGACCTGGTCGCTCTCACCGGAGCCGTCGACGATCGTCGTCTCGTCCTTGGTGATGACGACCTTGCGGGCGCGGCCGAGCAGGTCGAGACCGGCGTTCTCCAGCTTGAGGCCGACCTCCTCGGAGATGACGGTGCCACCGGTGAGGATGGCGATGTCGCCGAGCATGGCCTTGCGGCGGTCACCGAAGCCCGGGGCCTTGACGGCGACGGACTTGAAGGTGCCACGGATCTTGTTGACGACCAGGGTCGACAGGGCCTCGCCCTCGACGTCCTCGGCGATGATCAGCAGCGGCTTGCCGGACTGCATGACCTTCTCGAGGAGCGGAAGGAGGTCCTTCACGTTCGAGATCTTCGAGTTGACGATCAGGATGTACGGGTCGTCGAGCGACGCCTCCATACGCTCCATGTCGGTGGCGAAGTACGCCGAGATGTAGCCCTTGTCGAAGCGCATGCCCTCGGTGAGCTCGAGCTCGAGACCGAAGGTCTGCGACTCCTCGACGGTGATGACGCCTTCCTTGCCGACCTTGTCCATCGCCTCGGCGATGAGCTCGCCGATCTGGGTGTCGGCGGCGGAGATGGAGGCCGTCGAAGCGATCTGCTCCTTGGTCTCCACGTCCTTGGCCTGCTCGAGGAGGGCGCCGGAGACGGCCTCGACGGCCTTCTCGATGCCGCGCTTGAGGGCCATCGGGTTGGCACCGGCGGCCACGTTGCGCAGGCCCTCGCGGACCAGCGCCTGGGCCAGGACGGTCGCGGTCGTCGTGCCGTCACCGGCGACGTCGTCCGTCTTCTTCGCGACCTCCTTGACCAGCTCGGCGCCGATCTTCTCGTACGGGTCCTCGAGCTCGATCTCCTTGGCGATGGAAACACCATCGTTGGTGATCGTGGGGGCGCCCCACTTCTTCTCGAGGACGACGTTGCGACCCTTGGGGCCCAGGGTCACCTTGACGGCGTCGGCGAGCTGGTTCATGCCGCGCTCGAGGCCGCGCCGTGCCTCCTCGTCGAACGCGATGATCTTGGCCATGTGAAGTGGTCCTCCCGGACGGGGTGGAAACGCAAACGGATCTGGCTGGCGCCCGCGACGGACGGCCTGCAGCCCTTGTGGTTCCTTGCCCCACCCGGTCTGCGGGCCTCACCGACCCGATCCAAGTTCTGTCACTCTCACACGGAGAGTGCTAAGCCCAATGATTAGCACTCGACCCCTGCGAGTGCAAGCGCCTCTCGAGGATCCCGGACAGCTCGCGGGCGCGCGCCGCGCGTACTGCGCGCACACGAGGGGCCCGTACCCCTGACGGGATACGAGCCCCTCGCGATGCTTGCTTCGGTGGTCGGTCGCGCCGAGCTAGACGGCGAGCTTGACCATGTCCGCCTGCGGACCCTTCTGGCCCTGCGAGATCTCGAATTCGACTCGCTGACCTTCTTCAAGGGTGCGGTACCCGTCCATCTGGATCGCGCTGTAGTGGACGAAAACATCCGCACCACCGTCGACCGCGATGAAGCCGTACCCCTTCTCCGCGTTGAACCACTTGACGGTGCCCTGAGCCATGCCTAACTCCCCTATTACTGGCCCTTGCACAGGACCGCACTTCGCGGACCCGGGTCAGACCTCACCACCCACTGCTGGGGGTGTGCGCCGGAACGCGTCGACCGCCGCTGAATGTATCTGTCCAACTGCCGTCTGCAACAGGTCAATCGGACGAGAATTCTGGGCACGCCTGATCGGTAATATGCGGAGAATTCGCCACGATTCAGGGCAAGACGGGCCAGGCAAAAGCCACATAAGGTTCAAATGGGCAGCGCGCTTTGGCTACTTCTTGTCGACTCCGGGCCGACTTCGTATATGCGCTCGGCATTAACGGCGAAGCACTCTTCCCAACTGTACCGCGCTCAACCATGCAGAATTGCCCCCTCCGTTTCTCGAACGGAGAGGGCAATTCGGGTTAAGCAGGGTTCTTGCGGAAAAGGATCAGCCGCCGGCGACGGCCGGAATGATCGAGACACCCGCGCCGTCCGGGGTGGCCGTCTCAAGACCCTGCTCGAAGCGGACGTCGTCGTCGTTGACGTACACGTTCACGAAACGGCGCAGCTTGCCCTGGTCGTCCAGGACGCGGGCGGCGATGCCCGTGTGGTTCTTCTCCAGATCGGCGATGACCTCACCGAGGTTCGCCCCCTCGGCGACGACCTCGGCCTTGCCGTCGGTGTAGGTACGGAGAATGGTGGGGATACGGACGTTGACGCTCATGGGTTCACCTCGGAAGATCAGGGGGCAGCCCCGCAAGGGGCGCCCCGCCAGGGGCGCGGGGAACTGCGCGACCAGCCACAGCCGGTCCGCAGGGAAACAAGAAGCTCAGTCAGCCAGACCCGCGGAGCGAAACGCCTCAAGGCTCGGCTTGATCGTGGCGGTGGCCTGAGACCTCTCGGCGACAGCGTCCAGCGTCTTGAGCCCGTCCCCGGTGTTCAACACCACCGTGGTGAGCGAGGGATCGATGAGCCCCGCCTCGACCAGCTTCCGCGTGACGCCCACCGTCACACCGCCCGCGGTCTCCGCGAAGATCCCCTCACTCCGAGCGAGCAGCTCAATCGCGGCAACGACCTGCTCGTCGTTGACGTCCTCCACCGCACCGCCCGTGCGACGCGCGATGTCCAGAACGTACGGCCCGTCGGCCGGGTTGCCGATGGCCAGCGACTTGGCGATGGTGTCCGGCTTCTGCGGACGCACGACGTCGTGACCGGCCTTGAACGCGGTCGAGACCGGCGAGCAGCCCTCGGCCTGGGCGCCGAAGATCTTGTACGGCTTGTCCTCGACGAGGCCGAGCGCGATCAGCTCCTTCAGCCCCTTGTCGATCTTCGTGAGCTGCGATCCCGAGGCGATCGGAATGACCAGCTGGTCGGGGAGGACCCACCCCAGCTGCTCGCAGATCTCGTACGCGAGGGTCTTGGAACCCTCGCCGTAGTACGGCCGCAGGTTGACGTTGACGAAGCCCCAGCCCTCGCCCAGCGGGTCGCCGATGAGCTCGGAGCAGAAGCGGTTCACGTCGTCGTAGTTGCCCTCGATGCCGACGAGCTCGCCGCCGTACACCGCGGCCATGACGACCTTGCCCTGCTCCAGGTCGTGCGGGATGAACACGCAGGAGCGGAAGCCGGCGCGGGCCGCGGCGGCGCCGACGGCGCCCGCGAGGTTGCCGGTGGAGGAGCAGGAGAGGGTGGTGAAGCCGAAGGCACGCGCGGCTTCGAGCGCCTGCGCGACGACCCGGTCCTTGAAGGAGTGCGTGGGGTTGCCGGAGTCGTCCTTGACGAACAACTTGCCCTGTTCGACGCCGAGTTCCCTGGCGAGGTTGTCGGCCTTGACGAGCTTGGTCCAGCCGGGGTTCAGGTTCGGCTTGTCGGCGACGTCGGCGGGGACGGGCAGGAGCGGGGCATAGCGCCAGATGTTGGCGGGACCGGCCTCGATCTGCTTGCGCAGGGATTCCGGGTCGCCCAGCGGCAGGTCGTACGCGACTTCGAGGGGGCCGAAACACTCGACGCACGCGAAGATCGGACCGAGCGGGAACTTCGTGCCGCACTCCCGGCAGGAGAGACCCGATGCGGGGCCGAGGTCTACGGAAGAGGTGGTGCTTTCGGTGGCGACAGTCTGCACAGCCATGGAGGCGAGGCCCTTTCTCCTCATCTTCCTCGCGACGCATCTCGTCGCGAGACGGAATTGGCACCTTCCCGAGCCGGGAGCCTCGCGGCGCTGATCGCGCACACGGTGACACTTGCGTCTTGCGACGCGCGGCTGGGTGGTTGCCGGGGCTTCAACGGGCCGTATCCCTCTGCCCCTCTGGATGAGCGGTATTCGATTGTGTGACGCCCGGGACCCCCGACATGCGATGGTCACCGGCGTTGTTCAAGACTGTAACCGAAGCCCCGGACCCTTGAGATAGTCGTCCGAACCGCGAGATGGATCACATATGGGAGGACCGCGACCGTGCTGGAAGAGGCCGAACACTGGCTGAGCAGGCGTTCCTGGTCCGTCGCCGACCGCCCGCTGGACCTTCTGGTCGCCGCCAAACGCGCGTCCAACACCTCGGTGAGCGTCGTACTGCCCGCGCTCGACGAGGAGGGGACGGTCGGCGAGATCGTCGCCGAGATACGCCGCGCGCTGATGGAGGAGGTTCCGCTGGTCGACGAGCTCGTGGTGATCGACTCCGGCTCCACGGACCGTACGGCCGAGGTCGCCTCGGCGGCGGGTGCCAAGGTCGTCCACCGGGACGAGATCCTGCCGCGCGTGGCGCCGGTGCCCGGCAAGGGCGAGGTGCTGTGGCGGTCGCTGCTCGTGACGGGCGGGGACGTCGTCGCGTTCGTCGACGCGGACCTGCGGGAGTTCTCCGCGGACTTCGTCTCGGGCATCGTGGGCCCGCTGCTCACCGACCCGGACGTGGCCTTCGTGAAGGCGATGTACGACCGGCCCCTCGGCGAGGCGGCGGGCCAGGGCGGCCGGGTGACGGAGCTGATGGCGCGCCCGCTCCTGAACATGCACTGGCCGCGCCTCGCGGGGTTCGTCCAGCCGCTGGGCGGCGAGTACGCGGCGCGCAGGTCGCTCCTTGAGCGGCTGCCGTTCCCCGTCGGGTACGGCGTGGAGCTCGGGCTGCTCGTCGACGCGCTGCACACCGTGGGTCTGGACGCGCTCGCGCAGGTCGACGTGGGGGTGCGCAGGCATCGGCACCAGGACGGGCGGGCGCTCGGGCGGATGGCGGCGGCGATCTACCGGACGGCGCAGCTGCGGCTCGCGCGCGGCCATCTCCTGCGGCCCGAACTGACGCAGTTCGAGCGGGGCGAGCAGGGGTTCGTGCCGCGGACGTACGCGGTCGACACGGAGGAGCGGCCGCCGATGACGGATATCGCCGAGTATGCGCATCGACGCGTGGCGTAACCCCCGCCGATGATGTGCTTTGCCTATATTGCCCCACTATGCGGATCGGAACGGTGTGGCGCAGAACTGTGCGGGTCGGCGGAGTCGGGCAGGCCATGAGAGCCATACGGCGGGCCGGCGCGGTGAGCCTCGTCCCCGCCACACTCGCGGCGGGCGCGCCCGCCGGTGAACTCGCCACGACCGGCGACTCCCGCGCCCTGCTGTACGGCGGGATCGCGGTCGCGCTGTGCGTCCTGGGCGCGCTGCTGCTCGCCGCCGGGCGCGGGCGCGGGGACTGAGCGGCCGGGGACCGAACAGGGGCCGTACGTTTGCCCGCCCCCGGGACGGGCTACGTTCTGCCACATGGTCTCCGAGTCCGCATCGTCAGCAGCGCAGGTACTGGTCGCCTCCAACCGCGGCCCCGTCTCGTACACGGTGGGAGAGGACGGGGAGCTGACCGCCAAACGCGGCGGCGGCGGCCTGGTCTCCGGGCTCAGCGCCATCGGCGACGAGGCGGACGCCCTGTGGGTGTGCGCGGCGCTCGGCGACGGCGACCGCGAGGCGGTGCGGCGCGGCGTCGGCGAGGACGGCGTCCTGATGCTGGACATCGACGCGGACGTCCACGCGGACGCGTACAACGGCATCGCGAACTCGGTGCTGTGGTTCGTCCACCACATGCTCTACCAGACCCCGCTCGAACCGGCTTTCGGGCCGGAGTTCCGCGCACAGTGGGCGGCGTACGAGACGTACAACCGCGCCTTCGCCGAGGCACTGGCCGCGCAGGCGGCGCCGGGCGCGGCGGTCCTCGTGCAGGACTACCACCTGGCGCTGGTGCCCGGCATGCTCCGCGAGCTGCGCGAGGACGTGCGCATCGGCCACTTCTCGCACACCCCCTGGGCGCCCGCCGACTACTTCCGGATGCTGCCGGACGACGTCGCCGAACAGCTGCTGCGCGGGATGCTCGGCGCCGACCGGCTCGGCTTCCTCACCGGGCGGTGGGCGGACGCGTTCACCGAGTGCTGCGTACGGATCGTGGGCGGGACCACGGGCACCCGGATCGGAGTGCACGGGCTCGGCGCCGACGCGGACTTCCTGCGGGAGCGGTCGCGGCGGGACGACGTCGAGGACCGGATGCGGGCGCTGCGTGAACAGGCGGGCGAGCAGGACGGGGAGGCCCGCAAGCTGATCGTCCGGGTGGACCGCACCGAGCTCTCCAAGAACATCGTGCGGGGCATGCTGGCCTACCGCGAGCTCCTCGACACCCACCCCGAGTGGCGCGAGCGCGTCGTGCACGTCGCCTTCGCCTACCCCTCACGGCAGGACCTCGCGGTCTACCGCGACTACACGGAAGAGGTCTCCCGGGTCGCCGCCGACATCAACTCCCGCTACGGCACGCCCGGCTGGACCCCCGTCGTGCTGCACGTCAAGGACGACTTCGCGCGCTCCCTCGCCGCCTACCGCATGGCGGACGTGGCCCTGGTCAACCCCATCCGCGACGGCATGAACCTCGTCGCCAAGGAGGTCCCTGTCGTCTCCGACGAGGGCTGCGCGCTGGTCCTCTCGCGGGAGGCGGGGGCGTACGAGGAGCTCGCCGAGGACGCGCTCGGCGTGAACCCGTACGACGTGACGGCCACCGCGCGGGCCCTGCACGCAGGCCTCGTGATGCCCCTGGAGGAGCGCGCCGAGCGCACCAAGCGCCTCGCGGCGGCGGCGACGGCGCTGCCGCCCGCGCAGTGGTTCCTGGACCAGCTGCACGCGCTCACCGGCTGAGCGCGGCGCCGGTCAGGGCAGTCGGGCCACGATCGCCGACAGCAGCCCCACGACCCCGGGCGGTCCGTCGACCACCAGGTCGGCCCGCCCGGCAAGGTCCGTGACCTCCGTGCTGCCGCTGCACACGAGGAGCCCCGCGACACCGTCCGAACGGAGCTTCTCCACCGCGCCGAAGGCCGGCAGGTCGCCGAGGTCGTCGCCCGCGTAGAGGACGGATTCGGCGCCCACCTCGCGCAGGTACTCCTCAAGGGCCACGCCCTTGTCCATCCCGGGCGGCCGCAGCTCAAGGACCATGCGGCCCGGTTCGACGATCAGTCCGTGCCGGGCCGCCAGTTCGGCGAGCGGCTCGCGCAGCGCGTCGAAGGCGGCCTGCGGGTCCTGCGCGCGGCGCGTGTGGACCGCGACGGCCCGGCCCTTCTCCTCTATCCAGGTGCCGCGCCAGGCGTCGATCGCGTCGAGGAACCCGGGCAGTTCGGCGCGGACCGCCGCGACACCGGGGTGCGGTTCGGCGGCGTGCACCGTGCCGGTGACGGCGTCCCAGCGCTCGGCGCCGTAGTGCCCGAGGACCACGAGGTGCTCAAGGCCCGCCACGCCCGCGAAGCCGCCGTAGCGGACGGCGACGCCCGCGGGGCGGCCCGTGACCACGGCGACCGACCGCAGGCGCGGCGCGAGCGCGGCGAGCGCGGGCACGGCGTCGGGGTGGGCGCGGGCCTGCTCGGGGTCGGCCACGATCGGGGCCAGCGTGCCGTCGAAGTCCAGCGCCACGACGGCCCGTTCGGGCCGGGCGAGGAGTGCGGAGAGCCCGTCCCGCCCGGCGGGCGTCACGGGCTCGGGCAGGCCGGGGCGTCCGGGCCTGTCGGGCTGCGCGTACGTAGGGTCACCCATGGGCCCGACCCTAACGGCGTCAGCGCTCGTCGCGCCGTGACTCCCGCACCCGGCGCAGCCGATTGACCGTAATCGGGTCGTGGGCGAGCGCCCGCGCGTCGTCCAGGAGAGCGTTCAGTACCTGGTAGTAGCGCACCGGCACCATGCCGAGCTCCTCACGGATGGCGCGTTCCTTCGCCCCCGGGCCCGGCCACGACCGCCGCTCCAGGGCGAGGACGGCACGGTCGCGCGCGGAGAGCTCCTGTGGCCCCTGACGGTTCACGCCGACTTCCCCACGGTCCATGCCCGACACGCTATGCCCTACTCGGCGTTCTCCGCGGCGACCGCCCGGTTCTGGATGCCCTTCAGCACCGAGTCGGGGTTGCCGCCCTGCGCGACGGTCTTGCCGATGTCCTTCTTGATCTGCGCCGAGACCTCGGCCCAGGACGTCTTGCCCACCGGGTAGAGCTGCGAGGTCGGGAGCTCGTCGAGGAACTTGCCGAGCTCGGTGTGGCCGCGGTCCTTGGCCATCGCCTGGGAGGCGGACGTCGTCACCGGCAGGATGTCGTACTCGTTCGAGAAGTCGAGCACGTTCTTCTTGCTGTACACGTAGTCGAGGAACTTGCCGGCCTCCTTGCGGTGGCCGTTCTGCTTGAACGCCATCATCCAGTCGGCGACGCCCATGGTGGCCTGCGCCTTGCCGTTGACGCCGGGCGCCGGCACCATGCCGAACTTCACGCCCTTCTTCGCGGCCATCTTCATCAGCGTCGGGTGGCCGTTGAGCATGCCGACCTCGCCGCGCGAGAACGCCGCGAACGCCTCGGCCCGGTTCATCTCGCCGGGCGCCGTCGGGCCGGTCAGGCCCTCGCCGACGAGGTTGTCCCTGAGCCAGCCGAACGTCTTCGCGTTCTGCTTGGAGTCGATGTCGTACGAGCCGACGTTGTCGGTGTAGCCGCCGCCGCCGCTGAGCATCCACATCAGCGTCTCGGCGGGCGCCTCCTCGGGGCCGAGGGGCAGCGCGTACGGGATCTTCACACCGCGCGCCTTGAGCGCCTTCGCGTCCGCCTTCAGCTCGCTCCAGCTCTGCGGCGGGGTGAGGTGGGCGTCCTTGAAGAGCTTGGTGTTGTAGAAGAGCAGCCGGGTCGAGGAGGCGAACGGCATGCCGTACTGGATGCGGTTGACCTCGCCGGCCCGGGAGAGCGGGGCGAGGAAGTCCGCCTGGGTGGCGATCGAGAGGAGCTCGTCGGCCTCGTAGAGCTTGTCCTGCGCCGCGTAGTCCGCGTACGCGCCGATCTGCGCCAGGTCGGGGGCCTCGCCCTTCTTGACCATCTCCTTGACCTCGCGGTCCACGTCGTTCCAGGAGTGGACGGTCACGTCGACCTTGATGCCGGGGTTCTCCTTCTCGAACCCCCTGGCCAGCTTGTCCCAGTACTTCTTGGAACTGTTCGCCGCGGAGTCGCCGTAGTCCGCGGCCACCAGCTTGAGGGTGACGTCGCCCGAGTCACCGGGACCGCCGCAGCCGGCGAGAACGCCCGCCATGCCCAGTACGGCCACCGCCGCGGTCAGTCCTGTCACGCGCCGCTGCACAGCTGTCCCACCCTCATTGCTTCCGCGTCCCGGGGCTTCGCGCCCCAATGCCCTTGAACTGCGAGTTTCCCCCGAGTCCGGACACAAGGTCTACACCACCCGCATATCACTTGTGCAACGGCCTCCACAGCGGCCCCACCAGCACCCCCGCCGCCGCCCTGCCGCCGCCCCGCCACCGCCCCGCCGGGTCGGTCCGCCGTTGCCGCGCCCGCCCACCGGCTGCTATGCACATCACGTTCATGCACAGCACGCCGGAAACCCCGTACTGACGAGGAGCCTTGCCGCATGTCGCGTACCGCAGCAGAAATAGCCACCCAGCCCGCCTGCTGGCGACGGGCGGTGGAGGCGGCCGCCTCCTTCGACGGGCTGCCGGAGCCCGGCGAGCGGGTCGCTGTCACGGGGTGCGGGACGTCGTGGTTCATGGCCATCGCGTACGCGGCGCTGCGCGAGGCCGCCGGGCTGGGCGAGACGGACGCCTTCGCGTCCTCCGAGTTCCCCGCCGGGCGGCGCTACGACCGGGTCGTCGCGATCACCCGCTCCGGCACGACGACGGAGGTCCTCGACCTCCTCACGCGGCTCAAGGGCACGGTCCCCACGCTCGCGCTCACCGCCGACCCCGAGACCCCCGTCATGGACGCGGCGGACGCCGTCGCGGTCCTCGACTGGGCCGACGAGGAATCGGTGGTCCAGACCCGCTTCGCGACGACGGCCCTGGCGTTCCTGCGGGCCGGGCTCGGCGACCTCCCCGGCATGAAGACGGTGGCCGAGGCGGCCGTCGACGCGGAGCTCGCCGTCACCGAGCCGCTGCCCGCGGCGGTCGTCGGCGCCGAGCAGTGGACGTTCCTCGGCCGGGGCTGGACGTACGGTCTCGCGCTGGAGGCGGCGCTGAAGATGCGGGAGGCCGCGAGCGCCTGGACGGAGTCCTACCCGGCGATGGAGTACCGCCACGGCCCCATCTCCATCACCGGCCCCGGCCGGGTCACCTGGATGTTCGGCACCCTGCCCGACGGCCTCGCCGGTGACGTGGCCCGCGTCGGCGGCGAACTGGTCGCACGCCAGGAAGCGGACCCGCTGGCCGACCTGATTCGCGCCCAGCGCCTCGCGGTGGCCCTCGCGGAGTCCCGCGGCTTCGACCCGGACCGCCCCCGCAACCTCACCCGCAGCGTCATCCTCACCTGACCCCGAGGGCGCGCACCCGAAAAAAGACCCCCGTCCACCACGCCCACCCGGAAGTGGACTAGACCTCTCACGGGGTGACGCGCGAGACTGTCCCCCGTGAGACACGTCATCGCCCTCGATGTGGGCGGCACCGGAATGAAAGCCGCCCTGGTTGGGGCGGACGGCGCCCTGCTGCACGAGGCGCGCCGGCCCACTGGCCGCGAGCGGGGCGCCGACGCCGTCGTGGAGTCCATCCTCGACTTCGCCGCGGACCTCCGCGCGCTCGGCATCGCCCGCTTCGGCGAACCCGCCGCCGCGGCCGGCGTCGCCGTTCCCGGCATCGTCGACGCCGAGCACGGCATCGCGGTGTACGCGGCCAACCTCGGCTGGCACGACGTCCCCCTGCGGGAGCTCCTCAGCACCCGCCTGGAAGGCGTCCCCGTGGCCCTGGGCCACGACGTCCGCACGGGCGGCCTCGCGGAGGGCAGGATCGGCGCGGGCAAGGGCGCCGACCGGTTCCTGTTCGTCCCCCTGGGCACGGGCATCGCGGGCGCCATCGGCATCGGCGGCGCCATCGAGCCCGGCGCCCACGGCTCGGCCGGCGAGATCGGCCACATCGTCGTACGCCCCGGTGGCCCGCCCTGCGGCTGCGGCCAGCACGGGTGCCTGGAGCGCCTGGCCTCCGCGTCCGCGGTGAGCGAGGCGTGGGCCGAGGCGAGCGGCGACCCGGAGGCCGACGCCGCGGACTGCGCGAAGGCCGTGGAGTCGGGCGATCCGCGGGCCCAGGAGGTCTGGCGGAACGCCGTCGACGCGCTGGCCGACGGCCTGCTCACCGCCCTCACTCTGCTGGACCCGCACACGCTGATCATCGGTGGCGGTCTTGCCGAGGCCGGGGAAACGTTGTTCACGCCGCTGCGGGCCGCCGTCTCGGCACGCATCGTCCAGTTCCAGACGCTGCCGGACATCGTCCCCGCGGCCCTCGGCGACACCGCCGGATGCCTGGGTGCGGGCCTGCTCGCCTGGGACCTCGTCGACCGGAGAACCGGCGACCGGAAAACCGACCCCACGGAGGTAGCCACCTGATGGCCACTAGCAAGGTTCTCGCCGGTGCCCGGGTGGTACTGCCCACCGGGACCGTCACGAACGGCCGCGTGCTCGTCGAAGGCACCCGCATCGCGGGGGCTCCCGTCGCGGACGCCGAGACCGTCGACCTCACCGGCCACTGGGTCGTCCCCGGCTTCGTCGACATCCACAACCACGGCGGCGGCGGCGCCTCCTTCACCTCGGGCACCGTCGAGGACGTCCTCAAGGGCATCCACACCCACCGCCTGCACGGCACGACCACCGTCGTCGCCTCCACGGTCACCGGCGAGATGGACTTCCTCGTCCAGCGCGCCGGGGTGCTCAGCGAACTCGCCGAGCAGGGCGACCTCGCGGGCATCCACTTCGAGGGCCCCTTCATCTCCCCGTGCCGCAAGGGCGCGCACAGCGAGGGCCTGCTGAGGGACCCTGACCCCGCCGACGTCCGCAAGCTCCTTGACGCGGCGCGCGGCCAGGCGAAGATGTTCACGCTCGCCACCGAACTCCCGGGCGGCATCGACTCCGTACGGCTGCTCGCCGAGCACGGCGTGATCGCGGCGATCGGCCACACCGACGCCACGTACGAGCAGACGGTCGAGGCCGTCGACGCGGGCGCCACCGTCGCGACGCACCTGTTCAACGCCATGCCGGGCCTCGGCCACCGCGTCCCGGGACCGATCGCCGCCCTCCTGGAGGACGAGCGGATCACCGTCGAGCTGATCAACGACGGCACCCACCTCCACCCCGCCTCCTTCGGGCTGGCCTTCCACCACGCGGGCGCGTCCCGCGTCGCGCTGATCACCGACGCGATGGACGCGGCGGGCTTCGGAGACGGCCGCTACATGCTCGGCCCGCTGGAGGTCGAGGTGAAGGACAGCGTGGCGCGGCTCGTCGAGGGCGGCTCGATCGCGGGCTCGACCCTGACCCAGGACCGCGCGTTCAAGCGCTCGGTGACCGTCGACGGGCTGTCCGTCGAGGACACCGTCCGCGCGATCTCCGTGAACCCGGCGCGGCTGCTCGGCCAGTACGACCGGATCGGCTCCCTGGAGCCGGGCAAGGACGCGGACCTGGTGGTCCTGGACGCGGCGTTCGACCTCAAGGGCGTGATGCGCAAGGGCGAATGGGTGGTTGAGCCCTTTTAGCCCCCCGTATCAGTCCCCCGCAGACCCGTATCAGTCCCCCGTAGACCCGTAGACCCGTAGAACACAAGGCGGTTGGCCCTCACCCCTGGGCCAACCGCCTTCCGTTTGGCATGATCAGAACCGTAAAGAGGCCGGTGGAAAGGTACTTCGGGGGCGGCACGCATGATCATCACCGTCACGCTGAACGCCGCCCTCGACCTCACCTACCGCGTCCCCGCCCTCACCCCGCACGCCTCGCACCGCGTCACCGAGGTGACCGAACGCCCCGGCGGCAAGGGCCTGAACGTCGCCCGCGTGCTCGCCGCCATCGGCCACGACGTGACGGTCACCGGCTTCGCGGGCGGCGACACCGGCCGCACCCTGCACGAGCGGCTCGCCGGCGAACCGCGCGTCACGGACGCCCTCGCCCCGGTCGCCGGCGCCACCCGCCGCACCCTCGCCGTGGTCGACGCGACGACCGGCGACACCACCCAGCTCAACGAGCCGGGCCCGACCGTCACCCCCGCCGAATGGGCCGCCTTCCTGGACTCCTACACGGAGTTGGTGCACCGGGCGGGCACGGCCGCGGTCGCGCTCTGCGGCAGCCTGCCGCCCGGCGTCCCCGTCGGGGCGTACGCCCTGCTCGTCCGGGCCGCGCGGGCCGCCCGCGTCCCGGTCCTGCTCGACACCAGCGGCGAACCGCTGCGCCGCGGCGTCGCCGCCCGCCCCGACATCGTCAAGCCCAACGCCGACGAGCTCGCCGAGCTGACCGGCTCCCACGAGCCGGACCGGGCCACCCGCGACGCCCGCCGCAGGGGTGCGCACGCCGTGGTCGCCTCGCTCGGCGCCGACGGACTGCTCGCCGTGACGCCGGACGGCACCTGGCGGGCGCGGCCCCCGGAGCGGGTGCGCGGCAACCCGACCGGCGCCGGCGACTCGGCGGTCGCGGGGCTGCTCTCCGGGCTCGCCGAACACCTGCCGTGGCCCGACCGCCTGGCCCGCGCCGTGGCGCTGTCGGCGGCGACGGTGGCGGCGCCGGTGGCGGGCGAGTTCGATCCCGTCACGTACGACGAACTGCTGCCGCGGGTCGTGGTGGCCGCCACCGCCTCCGCAACGACGTAGAGCCGTACGCAGGCACCTGCGCAGAGCCGTATCCGCACCGCACAACGGGGCGCAGCGCCCCGGGAATTGGGGAGCACGTGCCACTGGTCAGCACCGGAGAACTCGTCACGGAGGCCCGCGGCGCGGGTCACGGCGTCGCCGCGTTCAACGTCATCACCCTGGAGCACGCGGAGGCGGTCGCGCTGGGCGCGGAGCGGGCCGGGGCCCCCGCGATCCTGCAGATATCGCAGAACGCGGTGAAGTTCCACGGCGGCCGCCCGACCGCGATAGCGGCGGCGACGGCGGCGGTGGCCCGCGCGTCCCGCGCCCGCCTCTCGCTCCACCTGGACCACGTGACGGACCCCGAACTGCTGCGCGCCGCGCACCCCGAGGGCTTCAGCTCGGTCATGTTCGACGCGTCGAAGCTGCCGTACGGCGAGAACGTGAAGGCGACGGCGGACGCGGTGCGCTGGGGCCGCGAGCGCGGCATCTGGATCGAGGCGGAGCTCGGCGAGGTGGGCGGCAAGGAGGGCGAGGTTCCGCTGGACGCGCACGCGCCGGGGGTGCGGACCGATCCGGCGGAGGCGGCCGCGTACGTCGCGGAGACGGGCGTGGACGCCCTCGCGGTGGCGGTGGGCTCCTCGCACGCGATGACGGAGCGCACGGCGGCCCTGGACCACGAGTTGATCGCTTCCCTCGCGGCCGCCGTGCCCGTACCGCTCGTGCTGCACGGCTCAAGTGGCGTGCCGGACGCGGAGATCCGGCGGGCCATCGGCTCCGGCATGGTGAAGATCAATGTGGGCACGGCCCTCAACACGGCGTTCACCGGCGAGGTCCGCGCCTACCTGAACGCCCACGAGAGTGTCGATCCGCGTAAGTACCTGGCTCTCGCCCGAGAGGCCATGTCGAAGACAACAACACGCTTCCAACGACTCCTCGTTTGAACGCGTTTGCCCTGCAGTGTGAAATACAGCAAGATCATCCAGTACTGGCTTTTCGTACTGAAAGTGGCTTCAACACATGAAAAAGCGTTCGCTTCTACTGGTCGGCGCAGCACTGGCAGTCTTTCTGCCGCTCACTGTGTCCCCTGCTTCAGCCGCCTCCTGCCCCAAGGGTAAGGTCTGCCTTTGGCTGAAAAGGAACTTCGAGGGGACTCACACCTTCCGAAAGCTCACGCCCGGATGCGTCGGCACAGGGATCGATGCTGGGGCGCGCACGGTGTCCAACCAATCCGGCAAGCGCATATCCGTCTACAGCGAGCCGGGATGCTACGGCCAAAAGGTCGATATCAAGACGGGCCACTACTCCTCTGCGACCCCGTTCGTCATCACCAGCGTCGCAGTCTGGGGCTGACGCCTGGGCCCGCCGGGCCCGACAGAAGACGGTCCACCGTCCACCGCACAGCTTTCTGACGGGTGGACGCAGACGCGAGGCTCCCGCCCCGGAGCCTCGCGTCACGGTCTGCGTTGTCAACGCTTCACATGACCGGCCTTCAACCACAACCGGTCCAGGTTTGCGTCACACTGGTCGCCCTGTTGGCAGGAAACCGTCACCGTGTTGGTGCCCTTTGTCAATTGGACGTAGACATAGGTCTCCGTCCAGCCCTTGTCCCACGCGCCCTGTTCGGCGTGGGCAAAGTTGTCCATGTTGAGTTTGCGCTGGGAATCGCTGCCGTTCACCGACAGCGTGGTCTTGGCAGGCTTACCAGGCACTCCGTAGCCCACGAAGAGTGTGTAGGCCCCGTCTTTCGGAATGTCGTCGACTGTCCACGTCACTGACGCCCCGACATTATTGAGTCCTGCCACGTAGACCCCGCCGCCTGCCTTGGCGCCCTTCACGTCGGACGCCGTCGTCGTGCCGCCCTCCAGTTTGAGGGCCTTGGCGTCGGTCTTGGGCAGGTCGGCCGGCTTCGCGGGCTTCTTCGACGGCTTCTCGCTGGGCTCCACGGACTGGGCGTGGGACGGCTTGGCGCCGGCGTTCGCGCCGTCGCTCTTGTCGTCGTCGTTGCCGGTGATCAGCGCGGCGCCGATGCCCAGCGCGACGACCGCCACCACGGCGATGGCGGCGATCAGCAGCCCCTTGGTGTTGGGTCCGCGGCCGCGGCCGCCGCCGCCCGCGGGGGCGTGCTGCGGCGACGCGACGGGCGCGCCGCCGGGCTGTGCCTCGGGGGCGGTGTAGTGGGCATTGGGCCGGCCGTAGCCCTGCTGGGGCTGCTGCGGCGGAACCTGCTGCCCGTACGCCTGCTGGCCGCCGTAGGTCTGCTGCCCGTACGCCGGGCGCCGGTCGCCGACCGCCCGCACGTGGTTGTACGAGGAGCGGGGACCCGGGTACCCGTAGCCGCCCCCACCGCTGGGCGGGGTCGCTCCGGCCGCCTGTCCGTCCTCGTACAGGTAGCCGAACGGATCGTCGTCGCCCTGCGGCGCGCTCGGCGTGTTCTCGCCGTTATTGCCGGGCGTCATTCCCAGGTCACTCCCTCACATCGCTGACGCGGGGAGCCTACCCGCTCCACACGGGCCCAACGGGTGGCGTCGGCCTCATCCGGACCGCTACCCGGCCCGCCTGTGCTGTTTGGCACGGGACCGTTTCTCCACGTACATCCGCTGGTCGGCGGAGTGCAGCACTTCGTCCGCCGACATCCCGCACTGTGCCCAGCCGATGCCGAAACTGGCTCCCACGCGGACCGCCCTGCCGTCGACGCGGATCGGCGGGATGATCCCGTTCCGCAGCCGGACGGCGAGGTCCTGGGCGTCGGCGCGGCCGAGCCCGTCGGCGAGGACGACGAACTCGTCGCCGCCGAGCCGCGCCACGGTGTCCCCGTCCCGCACCGCGTGGGTGAGGCGCCGGGCGACCTCGATGAGGACGGCGTCGCCGGTGTGGTGGCCGAACCTGTCGTTGATCGACTTGAAGCCGTCCAGGTCGCAGAAGAGGACGGCGAGGCCCTTGGTGCCGTCGTCGACGTCGCCCTCCCCGCCCTCGGGGGCGACGGTGTGCACGTGGTGGTCGAACCCGTCGTCCTGCTGGTGCGCGGCGGGGCCGAAGTCGAAGTGCTCGTACGCGGCGTCGAGGGAGTCCACGGCGCTGGGCCGGCCCGCGTGGGGCCTGCGACAGAGACGGGCGCTGAGCCGGGCGCGCAGCTCGGCGGAGTTGGGCAGTCCGGTGAGGGAGTCGTGGCTGGCCCGGTGGGCGAGCTGGAGCTCGCGGCGCTTGCGCTCCTCGATGTCCTCGACGTGCGTGAGCAGGAAGCGGGGCCCGTCGGCGGCGTCGGCGACGACGGAGTTGCGCAGCGACACCCATACGTACGTGCCGTCGCGGCGCGCGAGCCGCAGCTCGGCGCGGCCGCCCTCGGCGGAGGTGCGCAGGAGCGTCCCGATGTCCTCGGGGTGCACGAGGTCGGAGAACGAGTAGCGCCGCATGGCCGAGGCGGGCCGCCCGAGCAGGCGGCAGAGCGCGTCGTTGGTCCGCAGGATCCGCCCGTGCTGGTCGCCGCCCATCTCGGCGATGGCCATGCCGGAGGGCGCGTACTCGAAGGCCTGCCGGAAGCTCTCCTCGCTGGCCCGCAGTGCCTGCTGCTCGCGCTCGAGGCGGACCAGGGCGCGCTGCATGTTGGCCCGCAGGCGGGCGTTGCTGATCGCGATGGCGGCCTGGAAGGCGTACATCTGCAAGGCCTCGCGGCCCCAGGCGCCTGGCCTGCGGCCGTTGCGGGGCCGGTCCACGGAGATCACGCCGAGCAGTTCGCCGCCGGCCGCCCCGGTCGCGTACATGGGGGCGAAGAGGCGGTCGGAGGGGTGCCACTCGTCCTCGAAGCGGGGCTCGGGCCCTTCGGTGTACCACTGCGGGACGTCGTCGTCGTCGAGGACCCAGCCCTCGGTGTACGAGATGAAGCGCAGGGCGCCCCAGGCCTCGCCCATGGCGAGGCGGCGCTCCCAGGCGTCCCGCGAGCCGACGCGGCCGGTGATGAGGGCCTCGGCGGAGGAGTTGCCCGCGAAGGCGGCGACGACGAGATCGCCGTCCGGGCGCACGAGATTGACACACGCCAGCTCATAGCCAAGGCCGTTGACGACGCCGTCGGCGACGGTCTGCAGCGTGTCCGCCAGGCTCCGGGCCGTATTCAGCTCCGCTACCACCTGGTGCAGCTGCCGCAGGGTCGCAAGACGGACGTACGGCTCCGACTCGGTCTCCATGCTCGTTCTCCCCGAGACCTCGACAGCAACTCCAGGATGCGCAGCGCCCGCAGTGTTTCCGTGCCCGTGCCCGTACTTCGTGTGGCAGTGACTCTTCTGTGCCCTTGTGCCTTTGGTGCCCTCAGTGTCTTATTGCCACCGTCACTGAATCACAGCGAGCTGCCCACTCGGTACACAGGGTCAACAAAATATGGCCCCTGTGACTCAAGTCACAGATGGGGAACCGCCGTTGGTCCAGTCCCTTGGACTAGTCCACCGCGCCGACGGCACTGCGTGCCAGGCCTGGCGGCCGGGGCCTGCGGACCTTCGGACCTAGGACCGGTCTGGGCCCACAGCCCGATGTTTCGGGCGACGCGCACGGGCTAGCTTCGACCACGTGGCTCACGTACTCAAGACTCTCCCGGCCCCGCCTTCCCCTCGCCACCCGTCATCGGATGGGCATGCTGATGGGGTGAGCAACGACGAGTTCCGCGCGGCGATGTCCCGGCTGGCCGCGGGCGTGGTCCTGGTGACGGCGCGCGAGCCCGGCCTGGACCCGGACGACCCGGGCGCGCCCCTGGGCGAGGACGTGGGCATGACGGCCACGGCCTTCCTCTCCGTCTCCCTCGACCCGCCCCTGGTCATGGTGAGCCTGCGCGAGGGGTCCCGCATGGACGACCTGCTCGCCGAGCAGCCGCTGTGGGCGGTGTCGGTCCTCGCCGAGAGCCAGCGCCACATCGCGGGCCGCTTCGCGATGAAGGGCCGCATCAGCGACCGCCTGCTCTTCGAGGACATCCCGTACACGCGCGGGCCCGCGTCGGACGCTCCGCTGGTCGGCGGCGCCCTCTCGACACTGGAGTGCCGCACGGAACAGACGGTGACGGCGGGCGACCACACGCTGGTGATCGGCCGCGTGCTGACTGCGTCGTTGCCGAGCGGTGAGGGTGGTCCCCTGATGTACTTCAGGGGGCGCTACCGCCAGCTGGGCTGAGGGAGCGGCCCGTCAGGGGCGCGGGGCTGCGCGAGCAGCCCTTAAGGGGCGCGGGGAACTGCGCGATCAGCCAAGGCCCAGGCCGCAGACGCATCTGCCGGGATCCCGGCAGTCGCGACTGCGGCCTATTTCGTGGTTGCTCGCGCAGTTCCCCGCGCCCCTGACGGGGGCTTAGCCCCAGCCCTGCCCCGAGCGCCCCCGCTTCGTCTCACTCCGCTGCTTCTTCGTCCGCAGACGCCGCTCATTGATCCCGCGAGGGATCTTCGTGGCGCGCCGCGGCTTCGGCGGCGGCGCGGTCGCCTCGGCGAGCAGGGAGGCGAGCCGGGCCGCGGCCATCTCCCGGTTCCGCCACTGCGAGCGATGCTCGCTCGCCCGTACGCTGACGACGCCGTCGACGAGCCGGGAGGCCAGCCGCTCCAGGGCGCGCTGTTTCCACACATCGGGGAGCGCGTCGGTGTTCGCGAGGTCGAACCGCAGCTCGACCTGGGAGTCACTGGTGTTGACGTGCTGCCCGCCCGGCCCGGACGACCGCGAGAAACGCCACATGAGCTCGGCCTCCGGCAGGGAGACCGAACCGCGGATTACATAGGGACCGGACATGCCTCCATGGTCCCGCGCCTGTCGGGCTCACGTCACGCTCTTTTTCCCGGGTCGCGGAAACCTCACGGAAACCCGGACACAGAAGGCCCGGGTAAAGAAAGTAAAGCCAAGTGGAACCTTGGGGACCCCGGTCGGCGTTGGTAGGAGTGAAGGTAGCTTCGTCCCCAGTACGAAGCCCGTACGCACTGCCCGCACAGGCGGCGGTGCGTCGTAACGAGGGAAGGGACTCCCAACAATGGCAGTAAGCCTGTCCAAGGGTGGCAACGTCTCGCTCACCAAGGAGGCTCCGGGCCTGACCGCCGTCACCGTGGGGCTCGGCTGGGACGTCCGCACCACCACTGGCACCGACTTCGACCTGGACGCCTCCGCGATCGCGGTGAACACGCAGGGCAAGGTCTTCTCCGACCAGCACTTCGTCTTCTTCAACAACAAGGCGACGCCGGACCAGACCATCGTCCACACCGGTGACAACGTCACGGGTCAGGGCGAGGGCGACGACGAGCAGATCAACGTGAACCTCGAAGGCCTGCCGGCCGACATCGAGAAGATCGTCTTCCCGGTCTCGATCTACGACGCCGAGAACCGCTCGCAGAACTTCGGCCAGGTCCGCAACGCGTTCATCCGCATCATCAACCAGGCGGGTGGCACGGAGATCGCGCGTTACGACCTCTCCGAGGACGCCGCGACCGAGACCGCCATGGTCTTCGGCGAGCTGTACCGCAACGGCGCGGAGTGGAAGTTCCGCGCCGTCGGCCAGGGCTACGCGTCCGGCCTGGTCGGCATCGCGCAGGACTTCGGCGTGAACGTCTGACGTGACGTGACCGGCTGACACATCGGAGGGCCCCGGCGGCAGTTGCCGCCGGGGCCCTCTGTCATCCGTACGCCTCCGTACGCCCCGGACGCCTTTCCCCCTACGTCCCCCTACGCTCACCGCATGATCGCCAACCTGCAGTGCGTGGTCCTGGACTGCCCCGCTCCCCTGCCCCTCGCGGAGTTCTACCGCGCCCTCCTGGGCGGCACGGTGAACCACCCGGACCCCCGCTGGGCCATCAGTGCCGCCTGGTCGACCCTGCACACGCCCACGGGCCTGATCCTGGCCTTCCAACGCGTGACCCCGTACACCCCACCCCGCTGGCCCGACCCGGCCGCGCCCCAGCAGTTCCATCTCGACTTCCAGGTCGCCGACTTGGAGTCCGCCCACGAGCAGGTGCTGGCACTGGGCGCGACGGTTCTGGACGAGAAGTCCGGGGGCGGCGGGTGGCGGGTGTACGGGGATCCGGCGGGGCATCCGTTCTGCTTGGTGCGGCACTGAGGCCTCGGTGCGGTGCCGCACTGACGTCCCGCCGACCGGTGCCGTGCGCTCAGAAGATCCCGTACTCCTCGTGGGGAACGGCCCGGCCCCACACAGCTTCGAAAGCCGTTGAGCACAGCCGGGCCAGGGCGGGATCCGTCGTACGCTCTTCATCCCCGTCCGGGGACAGCTCCCCGTCCCCGGTGAAATGCAGGAACACGACCAGGCTGTCGTCGAACAGCCAGAAATCGTTCCCCGGAAGCGCGAGATCCGAGGCCCGGCGCCGGGGCAGCCAGCGGACCTGCTCCCCCGCCTGGATGTTCCCGGCCGTCAGGTGGTGCTCAAAGCGGATGTAGTCGGTGACGGGTTCCGACACGATCCGCGCCCGGCGCACCTCGACGCCCCGGCCGGTGATCTCCCGCATGAGCGAGAGCCACGCGCCCGCCTCTCGGTCCAGGCAACGAGCCGTGTCCCACGCGCCCTCTCGCCAGGCGATGTAGTCCGGGGCGGACTGCATGTATCCGTCCCGCATCTCCAGGTGCACGGCGGACCGTCGCGCCAGCCGGAACAACTCCTCAAACGCGGGCGTCTCCGCCACCGTTCACCTCCGGAAACTCGCAGGGATACAAGGTTCCCCTTCCTCAGGGCTGCGGCACGGGGCATGGCAGGCCGGGCGCCGACTGGTTGGGAGAACAGGTGACCACAGCCAGGGAGAGGTACGAGGGGCGTTCGAGGTAGAAGCCCAGGGAGACGTCGCCGCCCCAACCCAGCCGATCGGTCGCGGCGTTGACGAGACACTCCAAACGTGTGCCGTCCCGTTGCTCCTCGGTGTCGAAATGAGGCGCGTACTCGGTCAGCCGCGCCCGCAGCCAAACTGCCGCCTCCTTCGGCCCGTGCCACGTGCCGCACACCACGGAGCCGGGCTTCATCAGCCACAACGCCGTTTCCAGGGGCGGCAGATCAGAGCCAGGAAACTCGGCGACCACCTCTCGGTAGCGCTGGATCAGTTCCGGTCTGCTCCCTGCCGGGGGCGGCTCAGGATGCGGGGGCCGCCGCAGCGCCTCTTGGTCGAAGCGCTGCTTCGGGCCCGTCCACAGGTATCCGTGGTGGTGCAACCGTCCTCCCGCCGACGGATGGCGAGGAGAAATCAGACCGAGAGGCCGAAGCGCACCGGATCGATGCCGGCCGCGTCGAGCTCGGCGCTGGTGAAGCGCAGCGGCTCCGCTTCGGGCTTCTTGCTGTCCCCGACGGCCCACGCATCGGGGCCGATATGGGCGAGCGTCACGCAGGACTCACCGTCGGGGTGGGTGTTGCCGCCGCACGCCTTGAAGAACTCGGCTCCGTCGATGAGCAAGCTGTACAGGTCGGTTCCGGGCATGGGTGTGCCTTCCTGTGAAAACGATGATGGGGACATCCAGGCTTGGACCTGGAACTGATCCGCCTTGCATGAGTTCATCATCGGCCCACAAGGGAGGGACCCTCTAGTCCGTTTCCTGTTGCCTCAAGAAGCCGTCCCGGATACCTGACACGAAGGCCCGCATTTCCTTGCCCTTTACGCTGACACCCTCGAAGCCCTCGAACTTTCTTACATACAGCTCAACGTCTCTGATTTCGCTAGTGGTGATCTCGGCGTGAGGGATTTCGATAATGGCCAGGCTGGTATCGAAGAGAACAAACGAGGAGCTGGGCAGGTCAGCCATGGGGGCCGAGAGGGGAACGACCCCGATGCTCACGTTGGGCAGTCTCGACATCGTGATGAGCTTGTCCAGCTGCGCTGCCAGCATGGGGCAGGAAACGATTTTCCATCTGAGCACAGACTCGGTAACCACGAAACGAAAACTACGGGCACTGTCGTAAAGAATCTGCTGCCGGAGGAGACGCGCACCCATCATCTTTTGCAGGACGCCATCCGTGTAACCGTGCCTGCCCAGAATGGCGCGGGCGTACTCCGGGGTCTGGAGCAGGCCAGGAATGCACGCAGGCTGAAAGAGCCGCATCAGACTTGTCTGAGCCTCTATGGCCCTGAGCTCGTCCTGATGCTTGTGGAGACCGGTACGGCGATATATACGCCACGCCGTGGCTTCAGTGGCGGCCCTGCGTGCCGCATCGGCCAGCCTGGCCTTGACCTCCTCGGACACCCCCAAGGCCGCCAGGATGCGCTCTACGTCGATCAGACTTGGCGCAAGTGCCTCGTTCTCGATCTTGCTCAGCTTGCTCGGAGACATGACAGCGCTACGGGCGACCGCTTTGGCCTGCTTCCCGCTGGCCTCTCTCAGTTCCCGTAGCGCGCGACCGATATTGATGTTGTTCACGCCGGCTTGTGCTGTTCCCACCAGTCACGGAACGGAACGGCAAGACTCATGGCCATGTCTCGACGCTCCAGCCATTCCGACGCTTGCCCCTCGGGAACGAGTTCCGCGCCCAGGAACTTTCCGCCCTCGCCGTACTGCATCGTCACGACGGAGCGTTCATCGTACGACCAGAAATCAGGCACGCCTTTTAGCGGGTTCGCCTGCTCTGTGGTGTCGAGGATGAAGAACTCTTCCCCGGCTTCCTGGTTTCTCATATACCCCCACCCGAGTTCGAACCGAAGGTATTTACTCAAAGGCCGGGAAAGGATATGCACTCGGTACATGCGCTTACCGGCCCGGGCGGCGTTGCGTACAGTTGTGACCCACCCTGCCGACTTGTACTCCTCCGGCTGCGGCTTACCGGCCAGGAAGGCGTGGTAGGCGTCGACTCCGCCCGATCCGCTGTAGTCATCCAACGTTTCGAGCCGGAACGCTTCCCGCTCGAATTCGTTGAAGAGTTTCCCGAAGTCTTCAGGCGAGATGTTCACGGGCCACCTTCAGGAGCAGGGACATAGGGATGCGGACGGCTGTTTCGTTGCCGGGTAGTTGCATGGTGGCGAGCGCTGCCTCGTCGTCCACCTTGAAGCCTTGAACCAAGACGTTTTCCGTGCCGTCCACTGCCCACACGGTCGGGCAGGGCCCCTCGTCGCACTCGCTTGCAAGCTGCCTGATCACGGCTTCCCCCCTGCATAGGTTGGGCTCCTGCTCGATCCTCCCGACCCTGTGACATCAGGGTCAAGACGCCGCAGTTGAGAGAACAGGAAACCGCCGCGCGGCCTTGCAGGTACGTATCAGGGCGGCGAGGCCCTCGGGGGTGACGGTGAGGGTGGCGTGGGGGGTGTCGCTTTCGCGGAGGAGGAGGTGGCCTTCGGCGTGGGCGGCCTCCACGCAGTCCTCGGCGTCAATCCCCGAGAAAGACGACTTCTGCCATTGCGGAGACATACAGGTACCTCTCACAGTTGTCGCACGACGTCATGGATGAGTTGCCGGGACTCCCGCTCACTGAGCGCCGCGTCCTCGGCAAAGTCCAGCATCTCTCCGAATCGCTTGAGGCCAGCGGAATCCGTAATCGAGACACCTCCCACAGGGGTGTCCATGTGAATAGCGTCGAGCTGCGGCACAACTCCCCCCGCGTACAGCAGGGAGTGGGCCGCCTCGACGAAGTCCTCGCAGGTGAACGGGATGACTCGCACGGTCACCGTTGGCCACTCCGCGGCTTCCAGCAAGAACTCCAGCTGCCCCTTGGCCACTTTGCGGCCGCCGTACCGCATACGTAGAGCCGCTTCGTGCACCAAAGCCACGAAAGGCACGGGCGTATCGCGCATGAAGATGTTCCGCCGTTTCATCCGGAACTCCACGCGCATGTCCACCTCATCAGCCGTGAGCCTGGGGACATAACTGTTGTGGATCGCCCGCACATATTCCTCGGTCTGGAGGATGCCCGGCACGTTCATGGTCTGGACGCTACGCAAGTACGACGCGTGGTTCTCCAGTTCGGCGAGATCGAGAAACCCGGGACGCAAGACCCCCCGATACGACTCCCACCACCCTTTGACCCGTTCTTCGGCCATCGCGCTCAGCACCTCGACCAGCTTCTCGTCCGAGGCCGAGTACAGCGTTGCCAAGCGTCGTACCCGCTCAGCACTGACACCCCAACGCCCTGCCTCGATATGGCTGATCTGTGCCTGGTTGCCCCCGAGGAACGCACCCGCCTCGCGGGCCGCCATCCCCGCCGCCTCGCGGAGCTTGCGCAACTCTGCGCCGAGCCGGGCCTGGCGCGCGGTGGGGTTACTCCTTGGAGGCATTGGTTCCTCTCTTGGCTGGGCGGGCCAAGTCTGCCGCGCCCGCGTACGGCTGGTCCACTCACACGGGTGGCATTTTAGGCACATCCATGTGCCGTCACATGGATGTGCCCTACTGTCGGTCCCATCAGCCCGCGGAACGCCAGTGAACCCGCAGAGCAGTCGCCGTCCCGGGCGACCAGGCCACGGTGGCTCGCCGCGCACCAACCCTTCCCTCACAGGGAGTTGCCCTGATGGATGCCCAGCCGAACAGAACGTCGCAGACCTACCGCCTCACCACCCCCAACACCCCCCTCTCCCCCAAGATCTGCCGCGACACCGTCGCCCTCCTCCTCGCCGCCAACGGCCACCGCCCCGACCTCGCCGACACCGTCCGCACCCTCGTCTCCGAGATCGTGACCAACGCCGTCACGCACACCGGTTCCCCGACCATCGACCTGGAGACGGTGGTCCTCCGCGACGGCGTCCGGGTCGTCGTGCATGACGACCGCGCCGTCACCGAACCGCTCGCCGCGCTCGACGTCTCGCGGGACAGCGAGCGCGGGCGCGGGCTGCTCCTCGTGCAGGCACTCGCCGACGCCTGGGGCGTGGCTTCGGCGGCGCGGGCCCAAGAGGGCGGCAAGAACGTCTGGTTCGAGCTCCGGCACCCTCCGGACCACTGAACCGCCCCCACACCTCCGGATGCTCTACTATTACGGAAACACGAATAGTCAGCTATCCAGAAGAAACGGTTCCCGTGACCTCCCCGCCCACCGCCTGGACCCGTGCCGCGCTCCCCCTCTGCCTGCTCGGCATCCTCGACGGGGAGCCGAAGAGCTACGGGTATGCCCTGCTCAGCAGGCTCGGTGACGCCGGGCTCGACGGCGTCAAGGCAGCGACCCTCTACCCCGCGCTCACCCGCCTCGAAGAGGAAGGTGCCGTGGAGGTCGAGTGGGGGGCCGGCGAGGGCGGGCCCGGGCGCAAGTACTACCGGATCACCGAGGAGGGGCGGGCGAGGCTGCGGCGTGACCAGGCCGCCTGGGGGGACTTCTCCCTGACCGTCGCCTCGCTCCTCCCCGCGAAGGTCGAAGGGGGATGACGATGAGCAAGACACGTACGCCTGAACTCAGTTGGGCGCGCCAGGAGGACCAGGAGTGGGCCGACGCCGTCCACGTGCGGCTCGCGTTCGACGAGGACGTGCCGGTCGGGTTCGCCGAGGAGATGCTCGCCGAGGCCCACCAGCTCGTGGCCGAAGCGGGGCAGCCCGCCGCCGACGTGCTCGGTGACCCCGTCGCGTACGCCCGTACGCTCGCCGCCGAGCGCGTCAGCGAGCGGTACCGGGCCGGGATCGACACGCGCGGCCTGCGCCCCGGGGACCGGGTCACCGCCTCGCTCGGGTCGCTCGGGTTCCTCCTGTTCGGCGTCTTCGGCCTGTACTGGATCCAGGACGGCCTGTGGGTGCCGGCGAGCCGGTCCTCACTCGCGGGCTTCGCCGGGGTCGCGCTGGGCGCCACGCTGGGGTGCCTGGCCTTCGTCGCCCGCGCCGCCGGGCTGTTCCGGGGCATGTGGGGGTTCCTGGCGGGCGCGGCCGCGACGCTGGTCGGTGGGATCGCCCTCGCCACCATGCTCTCCGAGGAGCGCCTTTTCCGCGTGCCCGCGCCCGTACTCATGCTGGTCGGCGTCGCGTGGATGGTGGCCGCCTTCCAGCTCCCCGACGACCGCGTCAACAGCTGGTTCACCCCCGCGCGTCCGGCCGGGGGGCTCGACGACGACCGGTGGCTGGCCCGCCTGGAGAACCTGCTGCGCGGACGGCACGGCATGACGGCCGGCGAGGCGCGCGGCCATGTGCGCGAGGCCCGGCAGCACCTCACCACGGCCCCGCGGGACGGGCGCGCCGAGGACGTCTTCGGCGACGTCGAGATCTACGCCCTGCGCCTCTCCGAAGGCCCGCGCAGGCAACAGCGCGTCACGCGCCAGAAGTTCTACGGCGCTCTCTTCTCGTCCCTGCTCTTCGCGGTCCTCGCCGCGGATCAGCTGATCGATCCGCAGGAGCGGTCGGGGTGGGCCGCCTGCTACGTGGGCGCGTTCGGCTGCGCGGCCTGGGCCGCGGTCGGCGAATGGCGCCGCCTGCGCAAGCTGCGCGCCACCGGGGCGGACAGGGCGTAGCAGGGCCCGTCCCATGATTCGTCGGGCATGACCCGTCGGGCAGGACCCGTTCAAGGCGGCCGTCAGGGATGGTCCGGCTTCCCGTCCCCGTACAACCAGTCCCCCCAGATGCGGCCGACCTTCCGCCGCGCCGCGTCGCCGCCCGCGTGCCGCTCGACGTACTCGGTGAAGTCCGCGGTGTCCGCGTTCCTGTGCCGGTACGTCTTCGTCCAGCCCTGCACGATGTCGTAGAAGGCGTCGTCGCCGACCGCCCGGCGGATCTTGTGGATGACCATCGCGCCCCGGTCGTAGACGGGCGGGTCCGAGATGTGGGCGGCGTCCGTGGGTCTGGCGGGCGGGAAGTCCCAGATCGCCTCGTTGTCGTCGGCGTCCTCGTAGTAGTCGCCGTCGTAGAGCGCGTCGAAGGTCTGCTGCGCGCTGTCGCCGCCGTGATCCTCCTCGTAGAGCCACTGCGCGTACGTCGCGAAGCCCTCGTTGAGCCACATGTCCCGCCACGTCTTGGGCGTGACGGAGTCGCCGAACCACTGGTGAGCCAGCTCGTGGACGAGGAGACCGGTGTCGGGGGCGCCGGGGAGGACCGGGCGGGTCTGGGTCTCCAGGGCGTAGCCCGCGTCCCCCTCGCGGTCGACGATCGCGCCTGCCGAGGAGAAGGGGTAGGGGCCGAAGTTGTACTCCTGCCACTCCAGGATGTCCGGGATCTTCGCGAGGACCTTCGCGCTCGCCTTCACCTGGGTGGGGTCGACGGCGGTGACGACCGGCAGCCCGTCGTCCGTCGTCGACGTCTTCATCTCGAACTTCCCGATGGCCACGGTCGCCAGATAGCTCGCCATCGGTTCGGCGCTGTGCCAGGCGAACGTGGTGCGGCCGCCCTTGGTCGACTCGCGGGTCAACTCGCCGTTGGAGACGGCCTTCAGGCCCTCGGGAACGGTGATCTCCATGTCGTAGGAGGCCTTGTCGCTCGGGTGGTGGTTGCCGGGGAACCACGCCATGGACCCCGCGGGCTCACCGAGCGCGAGCGCGCCGTCCTCGGTCTCCAGCCAGCCCTCCTCGGCGTCGTCCGCGTCGGTGATGGTCTGCGGGGTGCCGGAGTAGCGGACGCTCGCGCGGAACGTCTCGCCCCGGTCGAGCTCGTCTGCCGGGCGGACCCGCAGCTCCTGTCCGGCGCGCTGGAAGCGGGCCGCCTTGCCCTCGACGGTGACGGCCGAGACGTCCAGGCCCTTGAGGTCGAGGTTGAAGGAGCTGAGGTTCTTGGTGGCGCGGGCGGTGATCTCGGCGGTCCCGGTGAGGTGCCGGGAGCCGGACTCGTAGCCGAGGGTGAGGCCGTAGTGCGTCACCTCGTACCCGCCGTTGCCCAGCTTGGGGAAGTACGGGTCGCGCACGCCGTCGGCGCCCGGGGTGCCGTCCACGCCCGCGCCGCAGGCGCTGACGCCTGCGAGCAGGGCGAGGGAGCAGGTGACGGCGGCGGCTCGCACGGCCGGAGATCGCGGGTCCACCGGGTGATCTTATGCGTCAAATGTGCGGGGCGGCCCGGTATGGACGCCCGGCGCCGGGGCCTGTACCGGCTGGTCAGAGCCCCGCGAGGCCCAACGGCCGGGCGCCCGCGGGGAGTCGGCGCACGGTTGCCGTCCCGTCGTGTCGACGACCGAGACGCCGCCCCAGTGACCGTCGCGCGTGAAGCGGCGGTGACACGTACGCGGTGCGCCCGTCCCGCGCCACGGCGACGCCCTCGTACGGGCCGGGGTCGTCGTCCCACGGGCCGGGGTCGTCGTCCCACGGGCCGAGGTCGTCGTCCCACGGGCCGAGGTCGTCGTCCCACGGGCCGGGAACAGCCTCGCCACGAGCCTCAGCGGCCGAGGCCGAGGGCCGCCACGCCCGCCTTCGCGAACTTCTCGTCCAGGTCGCCGCTCGGGGCGCCCGCGACGCCGACGCCCGCGACGGGTGCGCCCTTGGCGGTGACCGGAGCGCCGCCCGCGAGGAACAGCGTGCCGGGGATGTCCTTCAGGTTCGGGGCCTGCTCCAGGCGCTTGGTCAGCTCGGAGGTGGGCGCGTTCCAGGAGACGGCGGTGTAGGCCTTCTTCACGGCGGACTCGGGGGACTGCGGCCCCGCGCCGTCGCCGCGCAGCTCGACGACGGTGTTGCCGTTGCGGTCGACGACGGCGACGGAGACGCGCTGGTTCTCCTTCTCGGCGGCGTCGAGAGCGGCCTGGGCGGCCTTGGTCGCGGCGTCGATGTTCAGGTGTGTCGACTGCGTGAGGTTCTTGCTGCCCGCGTCGGCGGTGACGGCGGCCTTGGCGGCGGCGGCCGGGGCCTCGGCGCTGGCGGAGACGGCACCGAAGGTACCGGCGCCGAGGACGGCGGCGGTGGCGGCGATCGTGAGGACGCGGGTACGGCGGGAGAGGGTACGGCGGGAGAGCTTCTGCATCGGTGACTCCAAGAGCGGGGGCGAAGGTAGGGGCGGTGTTCCCCTCTGCCATCGATCCTCCGGCCGTTTCCGGCCGATCCTCCTCGACGTACCGGCTGGCACCCACGCGCGACTCGGCCGACACCAGGGTCAACCGATCGGTGGACCCTCCGTTGGCTCCGACGGGCCACAATGAAGGTGTTTGCCCAGCTCAGCGACCGCGTGACGGCATTACGAGATTACGAGAGGGAGGCGCCCCCGTGGAACCGTGGAACCCCCCGTGGAGCCCCTCGTGGAAACCCCCATGGAGCCCCCGTGAAACTCCCCGTGGAACCCCCGTGAATCCCCTTGAGGGAGACCGCACGCCGGGCCTCGACCCTCGGACGCCGGCCCCCGCCCCCCAGACACCGGACACCGCCCCCCGGACGCCGGACCCCGACGCGCGCTGGCTCGCGACCGTCATGCACACGGCGTTCTTCCTGCTCCTGGGCTCCTCGCTCACCCGCTTCCTCATGCGCCACCCCGGCGAACCCCGGGCCCCGTGGATCATCGCGCTCTCGGCCTCCCTCGCCCTCCTCTACGTGCTCGGCCCCACCGTCGGCGCCCGCCCCTCGGCGCCGCGCCGCCTCATCTGGCTGACGCTCGTCGTGGCCGTCTGGGTCGTGATCGTGAGCCTCGCGCCGAGCTTCGCCTGGTGCGCGGTGCCGCTCTTCTACACGGGCCTGCGGACACTGCCACCGCGCGCCGCCCTCTTCCTCGTGGCCGTCCTGACCGCCTTCGTGGTCGTCGCGCAGCTGAAGCTCGCGGGCGGCTTCGACCCGATACTGCTGTTCGCGCCGCCCGCCTGGGCCGCGGTCGCGGCCGCCGTCTTCCTGTACATGCAGCGTCAGGCGGCGCGGCAGCGCGAGCTGATCGACGACCTCATCCGCACCCGCCGCGAACTGGCCGCCACCGAGCGCCGCGAGGGCACCCTCGCCGAGCGCCAACGCCTGTCCATGGAGATCCACGACACCCTGGCGCAGGGCCTGTCCAGCCAGCAGATGCTGCTGCAGGCGGCCGACCGCGTCTGGGACACGGACCCCGCGAAGGCCCGCACCCACGTCCGCACCGCCGAGTCGATCACCGAACACGGCCTCGCCGAGGCCCGCCGCTTCGTGCACGACCTCGCCCCCGCCGACCTCGCGGACGGCGGCGGAGTCGCCCAGGCGCTGCGGGTCCTCGCGGAACGCGAATCCGATGCCGGTCTCACCGTACGTTTCCACGCGGAGGGCACCCCCGTGCCCCTCCCCGACCGGGTCAGCTCGGCGTTGCTGCGCATCGCGCAGGGCGCACTGGCCAACGTACGGGAGCACGCCGGCGCGACCACGGCGGCGCTGACCCTGACGCTCCTGGACGACCAGGTGGTCCTGGACGTCGCGGACGACGGCCGCGGCTTCACGCCCCCCGACACGGCTCCCGACACCGCTCCCGGCACCCCCTCCGATACGGCCGGTGGCGTACGGGGGCACGGGCTGCCCGCGATCCGCGCCCGGGCCGGCCAGCTCGGCGGCACACTGACGATCGAGTCGGCGCCCGGCGAAGGCGCGGTCCTCTCCGTATCGATCCCACTGGAGCCACAGTGACGAACGCCCCCGCACACTCCGTCCGCCCTGTCCGTCCTGTCCGCCCTGTCCGCCTGCTGGTCTGCGACGACCACGTCGTCGTACGCGCCGGGCTGCTCGCCCTGCTCGGCAGCGCACCGGACATCGAGGTCGTCGGCGAGGCGGGCACGGGTGAGGAGGCGCTCGCCCTGGCCGCGAAACTGACCCCGGACGTCGTCCTGATGGACCTGCAGCTCGGCGACGGCATCGACGGCGTCGAGACGACCCGGCGCATCACGGGCCTCTCCCCCACCCCGCACGTCCTCGTCCTCACCACGTACGACACGGACGCGGACATCACCCGCGCCATCGAGGCGGGCGCGACGGGCTACCTCCTCAAGGCGGAACGCCCCGAAGAGCTCTTCGCCGCGATCCACGCCGCGTCCCAGGGCCGCACCACGCTCTCGCCCCCCGTCGCCTCCCGCGTCATGGCCCACATGCGCGCCCCGCACCCCACGCTCACCGACCGCGAACGCGACATCCTCGGCCAGCTCTCCCAAGGCCTCGGCAACCGCGACATCGCCCGCGCCCTGTTCATCAGCGAGGCCACGGTGAAAACGCATCTGGGCCGCATCTACGACAAGCTCGGTGTGGATACACGGGCGGGGGCGGTGGCGGTGGCGAAGGAGCGGCGCTTGCTGCCGTGAAGCTTGTGCCCCTGGTGCCTCTCCTGCCCCTCGTGCCCCTCGTGCCCCTCGTGCCCCTCGTGCCTCCGAGTGTCGTCCCACTCTGCACATAACCGCAGCTCAGAGGCGCTGCGACCGACGGTACCGCCCGGCCGTGACACCATCGACCCCGTGCTCGACATCGGCTACGCGCTCTCCGCCCGCTTCCCGGACCCCCCTCAGCTGGACTACAGCCGGGCGGACGTCCACACCCTGCGCCACGACCTCTTCTGCGGAGACGTGTACCTGGCGGACACGAAGGCGGACCGGGAACTGTCCACAGCCTGGGGATGGGTGCCCGTCCTCGACTTCGCGTGGGCGCTGTGCGACATCGTCGAAGCGCTGGATCAGGATCCCCTCGGCAGCCGGGCCTCCCGGCCCCAGTACGCGGAGCTCGACTTCACGGAGTCGACGGACCGGATGCTGTTCGCTCGCCGCTTCGGGTGGGTGGACATCGAGGCGGACTGGATGGATCCGGACGAGCCTCCGCTCTCCTTCTCCCACGCGGAACTTCGGCGCGAGGCACGGGATTTCCTCCACGATGTCGTGGCGGATCTCGCTGACCTCCACGATTCCCTGTCGGACAACCCCGCGATCTGGTCCCTCCTGTCGCGCTATCCCCGCAGCTAGGCCTGCCGCTTCGCGGCGGAGGGGGCCGGGGGGTGGGTGTCTCTCGCCCCCCGCTTCCCCCTGCGGGTACGAACAGGCCCGCCGCTTCGCGGCGGAGTTATCCCACCCGCCCACCCGTTTGCCCCGCGACGTATGGCGGGAGTAGGGGCCGGGGGTGGGGGTTTGCCGTGACCATCCGCGGGAGTGGGGGCGGGGGCGTTTGGCCCGCGGCGTACGGCGGGAGTCGTAGCGGTGGGTGGCGGGTGCCATGACCATCCGCAGGAGCAGGGGCGGGGGCGTTTGGCCCGCGGCGTACGGCGGGAGTCGGAGCGGGTGGGTGGCGGGGTTGCCATGACCATCCGCAGGAGTAGGGGGCGTTTGGCCCGCGGCGTACGGCGGGAGTCGTAGCGGTGGGTAGGGGTGCCGTGACCATCCGCCGAGGTAAGGGCGAGAGCCTATGCCCCGCGACGTACGGCGGGAGCCGGAGTGGGGGCCTTTGCCCCGCGACGGGTCGCACGAGAAGGAGGCAGCCGCCCCCACCGGCCTGCCAGCCGCCCGAGCGACCCGAGGGGACGTGGGGGTATGTGCGCACGGAGCACCGAGCACACTGTCCCGTCTTTGTCCGTGCAGCGCGACGCAGGGATGGCGAGTACGCACATACCCCCACGTCCCCGCCCCCCACCACCGGACACAAGGCGACCCCGCCCCCCCTCAACGGCGCCCCTCAGGACGCCACCCGCACCCCCACCTGCGCCGCAAACACCGGCGCCAGTCCCATGAGTTGGGCAGGGCTGATCACCGCCCCGGCCAGGCACTCGACCCCCCGCGCAACCTCCAGCTCCGAAGCCCCCCGAAAGTCCACGTCCACCATCCGCACCCCCGAAAAGTCGACCCCCCGCACCGCACACCCCCGAAACTCCACCCGCTCCAGCGAGGCCAGCCCGAAGTCCGGTTCCACCAGCACGCACTCCTCGAAGACGACGTCCCGCAACCGCGCCTTCCGCAGGTTCAGGTAGTCGATCTTGCCGCCCCGCACCACCACCCGCTCCAGCACACCCCCGTGCACCTGCACGCCGCCAAGCCGCGCGTCGACCACCTCGACATCCCGCAGCGACGCCTCCATGAGGTCGGTCCCCACGCCCCGCAGCTCGGTCAGGACGGAGTCGACGAAGCGTGCCCGGACGAGCCGGGTCTCGTCGACCGCACAGCCCGTCACCGCGGAGTCCATGAAGAGCGCGCCGGCACCGTCCTGACCACCGAGGTCCAGGCCACGGAACTCGACCCCGTCGTAGTCCCCGTCGGGCTCAAGCCCCGCGCCCTCGAAGGGCTGGAGGTGAGGCAGCCTCACCTCGACCCGCCGAGCCGCCTTGACCACCCGTGCCGGTTTCGCTTTCTGAGCCATGCCCCCATCGTGCACGCCACGACTGACAACGCCCGCCGCCCCAATGTCACATCCGGCCCACCCCCGAGCGTCCAAGAGGTGAAGCCCACGCACCCGCCCTTAGGGAGCCCACCCCATGCCCGACACGAACGCCCACCACATCACCGTCATCGGCGGCGGCTTCGCCGGTCTCACCGCGGCCATCAGCGCCGCCGAGGCGGGCGCCCGCGTGACCCTCCGCGAGGCGCACCACACGCTCGGCGGCCGGGCCCGTACGTCCGAGGGCACGTACAAGACGAACGAGGGCCCGCACGCCCTCTACAACGGCGGCCCGCACTGGGCCTGGCTCAAGCAGCGCAACCTCATCGGCCCCCTCGCTCCCCTCCCGCCCCTCGAAGGCGCCCGGCTGCGCCTGCTGCACCACGGCGAGCTGCGCCGTACGCCACCTCTCGCCATGCTCAAGCTGCTGCGCCGCAAGGCGGAACTCGCCCCGGTGGACCGCGATTTCACGAGCTGGGCGACGGACGAGGTCGGCGAGGAGGGCGCGCACGCCGCCGCGCACTACGTCGCGGTGGCCACGTTCCACCACGACCCCGGCTCGCTCTCCGCCCGCTTCGTGCAGGAGCGCCTGCGCCGCGCCGCCAAGCTGCCCCCGGAGGCGCACTATCCGCGCGGCGGCTGGGGCTCGGTCGTCGACCGGATGGCCGCGCGGGCCTGGAACATGGGTGTACGTACGGAGACGCTGGACCGCGTCGACAGCCTGGCCGACGTCTCCCGGGACGGCCCGGTGATCGTCGCGACGTCCCTCGACGCGGCACGCCGGATTCTCGGGGACGAGTCCCTGTACGGGGAGAGCGGCCGCACCGCGCTCGTCGACGTGGCGTTCCATTCCCGCAGAGGCGACGCCTTCGTCGTCTCCGATCTGGACCGGACGGGTTGGGTCGAACGTTTCACCGCCCAGGATCGCACGCTCGCCCCCGACGGCGAACAGCTCGTGCAGGCGCAGATCCCCCTCGCCCCGAACGAGACCAAGGCGGACGGCGTGGCACGTGCCGAGCACCTGCTCGACCTGGGCTGCCCCGGCTGGCGGGAGCGCCTGACGTGGCGCCGCGCCTCGGTCGCCAACGGCCGTACGGGCGCGCTGGACCGTCCCGGCACCACGTGGCAGGACCGCCCCGCGATCGTCCGAGGGGACGGCGTCTACCTGGCGGGCGACCAGGTGGCGGCCCCGGGCCTGCTGTCCGAGGTGTCGTTCAACAGCGCGCTGGAGGCGGTGTCGCTCGCGCTGACCGGGTGCGCCCTTGACCTCAAGTCCACTTCAGGTTGAAGGCTGAGGGGCATACAGCACGCCGCCCAGGTGCCGTGCCCCGCACACCAGGAGCCCCCATGCCCACCACCACTACAACCACCGCCCACACCCACACGTCCCCCGCCCGCACCATGCACGCCATCCGCCTCCACACCTTCGGCCCCGCCGAGAACCTCGTCCACGAGGAGACGGAGATCCCCGAACCGGCGGCCGGTCAGGTCCGCATCACCGTGGCCGCGGCCGGTGTGCACCTCCTGGACACCACGATCCGTGAGGGCATACGCGGCCCGCTGCCCGAACTCCCCGCCCTGCCCACGATCCCCGGCCGGGAGGTCGCCGGCATCGTCGACGCGACCGGCGACGGCGTCCCCGCGCACTGGCTGGGCAAGCGCGCCGTGGCCCACATCGGCTTCGCCCCCGGGGGCTACGCCGAGCGCGTCGTCACCGAGGCGGCCCGCCTGCACGAGATCCCCGACGAGCTGGACGCGGCGGAGGCGGTGGCGCTGATCGGCACGGGGCGTACGACGATGGGGATCCTCCAGTTCGCGCCGCTGACCCCCGACTCCGTGGCCGTGATCCCCGCGGCGGCGGGCGGCATCGGCACACTCCTCACGCAGTACGCCAAGCACCGGGGCGCCACCGTGATCGGCCTGGCGGGCGGCCCGGAGAAGACGGACCGCGTCCGCGCGAACGGCGCCGACCTGGCCGTGGACTACACCGACCCGGCGTGGCCCGACGAGGTCCGCACGTACCTCGGGGAGGAGCTCGGCGGCCGCGCGGCCACCGTCGTCTTCGACGGGGTGGGCGGCAAGGCGGGCCTGGCCGCGGTCGACCTGCTCGGTCCCGGCGGCAGCCACCTCGTCTTCGGCTGGTCAGGCCGAGGTCCGCACGACGACGAGCTGAAGTTCACCGAGGCGGAGCTGGCCGAACGCGGCATCACGCAGATCGACGTACTCGGCCCGGCGATGATGCGGAAGGCGGGCGGCGCCAACCCCGTCCGCTCCCTGGAGCTGGCCGCCCTGGCCGCCGCGGCGCTTGGCCACTTCAGGCCGGCCGTGCAGCGTTTCCCGCTCGCGCAGGCGGCAGCGGCGCACCGTGCGCTGGAGACCCGCGGCACGATGGGCAAGGTGGTCCTGATCCCCTGACCCTCCTCTCGCGCCCCCTCCACCCCTCAGCCTCTCCGCCCCACCACCCCACCACCCCACCACCCCACCACCCCACCGACCCACCGACCCACTGCCCCGAAAACCGGATGCCCGCACCGCATACGGGAACTACCGTCCGTTATATGGGTATGGAATCCGTCCAGTTCCGCGACGTCCCCGAGTCGGGGATCGACCGCGCGCTCTCCCTCTCCTACCTCGTCTTCCACGAGAATCCGGAGGACGAGAAGCGCAAGCACCACCACGACCTGCTGCGCGACTGCGTCCGCATCGGCGCGTACGAGAACGGCGAACTCGTCGGCTTCGTCGCCGCCTTCCCCTTCACGGTGTCGGTGCCGGGCGGCGAACTGCCGTGCCCGTGCCTGACGTTCGTGTCCGTCGCGCCGACGCACCGACGGCGCGGCGTGCTCTCCGGGATGCTCGCGGAGCTGTTCGCGCGGGCGGCGGCGGACGGTTCGCCGATCGCCACCCTGTGGGCGTCGGAGGACGCGATCTACGGCAGGTTCGGCTTCGGCCCGGCCACCCACGGCCACACCGTGGAGATCGACTCCCGGCGCCCGCTGGCCCTGCGCATCACCCCGGACGACCGCCCGCTGCGCCTGGTCGACCCGTCAGAGGCCCCCGCGCTGCTCGCTGACTATTACGACCGCACCCGGACCGAGCGCGCCGGCCGCATAGCCCGCACCGAGGCCTGGTGGCGCGAGGAGTGGCTGGTGACGGAGGACGAGGAGGACGACGAGCTGTCACCGCCCCGCGTGGTCGTCCTCGGCGCCCCCGAGGAACCGGTCGCCGGTTACGCGATCTACCGCACCAGGACCCGCGACGACGCCCCCGGTCTGGTCCGCCTGGACGAGCTGGAGGCGGACACCCCGGCCGCCGAGGCCGCACTCTGGCACTATCTCGCGTCGATCGACCTGACGGGCCTGATCCGCGCCTGGGGCCGCCCCGTCGACGACCCGCTGCACCTCTTCGCCGCCGACCGCGACCAGGTCCGCGTGACGGGCGAGTTCCCCGCGCTGTGGCTCCGCCTGATCGACGTGCGGGCCGCGCTCACCGCCCGGTCGTGGGCGGCGCCGGTGGACGCGGTCCTCGACGTACGGGACGACCGCCTCCCGGCCAACGCGGGCCGCCACCGCCTGACGGCGTCCCCCGCCGGCTGTGCGTACGAGAGCACCGAGCGCCCAGCGGACCTCACCATCGAGGCGCGCGACCTGGCCGCGGCCTATCTGGGCGGTACGAGGATCGACGCCCTCGTCCGCGCGGGCCTGGCGACGGAGCACACGCCGGGCACAGTGGCGGCGCTGGACGCGGCCCTGCGCACGGCCCGACTCCCGCACACGGTGGACGAGTTCTGAGGCCTCCTCCGGGACAGCCGGGCGGCCGGGCACCCCCACCGCCACCGGAGCCCACCGCCACCCGAGCCCACCGCCACGGCGAGCCCGCCCCGTCTCCGTCCCGCCCCCGTCCCGCCCCCGCCCCGGCCCCCGCCTCACCGCCCGAGCAGCCGCCGCGCGATCTCCATGTCGTCGGCCGCCGGCGGCCGCCCGTCCTCGGTCTCCCACAGCGTGTTCTGCAGGACCCGACCCAGCGTCCAGGCGCGCGCCCGCGCCCGGTCGAGCCCCAAAACTTCGGTCATCGCGTCGAACCGCCACAGCACCTCGTCCGGCTCGAACCGGTTGTCGAGGGCGGGCCACAGGTCGAAGCCGGGGTCCCCGGCGAGCGGTTTGGGGTCGATGGCGAGCCACGGTTCGCGGTCGCTCGCCAGGACGTTCTCGAAGTGCAGGTCCCAGTGGAGGATCCGGTCGCCCGGCTCGCCCATGACCTCGCGCACCGCGCCCCCGCACCGTTCGACGACGGCTCGTTCGGCCGGGTCGGCCATGGCCTTCAGCGCTCCCGGCAGGCCGTCAACCATCTCGGCGGCGATGTCGCCGAGGCGGCGCATGCCGTCGGGCGCGGGCCCCGCGGTCAGCCGGGCGAGGAGTTCGGCGAGGACGAGGACGGCCTTGCGGGTGTCAGCCATCGTCGACAACATCCGCCCGGCGTCGAGGCGTTCGAGGAGCATCGTGCCGGTGGACTCGTCGTGGTCGAGGAGGCGGACCGCGCCGTCGCCGTCCCAGTGCCGGAGCGCGACCGGCTCGCCCTCGGTCTCCTCGTCCAGGACCTGGAACTTGACCGCGGCGGGCGTGCCGTCGGCGCGTACCACGGGCAGCACGAGCGCGGCCATGCCGTGCATCGGATCGCCGTCGGGCGTCAGGCCCCAGCGCTCGGTGAACTTCCGTACGCGCGCGGGCAGCGCGGCGATGAAGGCGCGCCCCGCCTCCCCGGCGTACAGGTGCTGCGACTCGACCAGTGCGTCCGGAATGCGAATGTCGATCACGTCCGGGACCCTACCGGCGTGCGTGAATCACCGCATGAGGGTTTTCCGGGACGCGACAGCCACCGCCCGCACCATGGGCGTCGCCGTGGGCGCCGCCGTCACCTCGTACATCCGCAGCGCCCCGGGCACGTACATCTGGCTGGCCGCCCTCTTCGTGACGGCCGTCGCGATGCACCACATGTCGCCGGAGTTCGAGGCCGAGTTCCTGCGCCAGCGCTCCACGAACATCCACGAGCTGTCGCGGAATCCGGTGCGGGTGCTGATCTCCAGCGCGTTCTGGATCGACGGCGGCGGCTGGCTTTCGTACGCCGTCCTCTACACGGTGTTCCACGCGAGCGCCGAGCGCGGCCTCGGCACCCGGCGCTGGCTCGCGGTGGCGGCGCTCTCCCACGCCCTCGCCACCCTCGTCAGCGAGGGCGTCCTCGCGCTCGCCGTCCACCACGGGGCGGCGCCCCGGTCGGCGGTCAACACCCTGGACGTGGGGGTGAGTTACGCACTGGCGGGCGTGGTCGCCGTACTCACGTACCGGGTTCCCGCACCGTGGCGGTACGGGTATCTCCTCGTCGTCCTCGCGGTGTACGGCACCCCGCTGATCACGGGCAGGACCTTCACCGACCTGGGCCACTTCACGGCGGTCCTGATCGGCCTGGCCTGCTACCCGCTGACGCGGGGCGCCGCACACCGCCCGCGAGAACGGGTCAGGAAATCCCCGCCGCCTTGAGCTCCCGGGCGAACGCGGGCTGCTCGTACAGCGCGTTGCCGTCGGCCTTCTTCCCGTCGATGAAGACGGTCGGGGTGCCCTGGATGCCGTCGGCGGAGAAGGAGTTCATCGCCTCACCGACCCACTTCTTGTACGTCCCGCGCTTGACCGCCTTGTCGAAGGCGCCGCCGCGCAGGCCCTCGATCTTGCCCGCGATCTTCAGCAGGAAGGCCGGGGTGTAGGCGTCGTCCGTCTCCTGCGCCGGCTGGTGGGCGAAGACGGCGGCGTGGAACTGCGGGAACTTGTCCGCCTCCACGGACGCCCGGAACGCGTTCGCCGCGTTCACCGAGCCGCTGCCGCCGAGGCTCTTGTCGAGAAACGAGGCGATCGTGTACTCGACCTTGACCTTGCCGTCGACGACCGGCTTCACCAGCGCCTGCGCCCCGCCGTCCTCGAACTTCTTGCAGAACGGGCAGCGCGGGTCCTCGTACACCTTGACCGTATGCTTGGCCTTCGGATCGCCGACGGTGATCACGCCGCCCTTCACGGACGCGGGCACGTCGGCAAGTCCGGCACCGGCGGACGCCGACGGCTTGCCGCTGCCGCCGCCCTTGGCGTCGTCGTCGCCGGGGCCACAGGCGGACGCGGCCACCCCGATCAGCGCCGCCGCTGCCACCGCGGCGCCGACACGCCCGGCCCTGCGCCCGGCCTTGCGTCCGGCCTTGTGTACGGCCATGAGTAGAGCCCTCCAGATTTCGACACGTACCGCTCAAAGTATCGGAATCTATCCGGTGCCCCGGCCGCCGAACGACCCACCCCTCGGGACCAAGGCCCCGACCCCTCCACACGGCCCCCACCTGCGCAGTAACGTCCGCCCATGAGCAGCGCGAGCAACACACGGCACGGGACCGGCACGGTCAACGGCGGCATATCGTTCTGGTACGCGGACCAGGGCCTGCCCACCGCCCGCGAACCCCTGACCTCCGACGCGACGGCGGACGTCTGCATCGTGGGCGGCGGCTACACCGGCCTGTGGACCGCGTACTACCTGAAGAAGGCCGCCCCCTTCCTCCGCGTCACCGTCCTGGAGCAGAGGTTCTGCGGCTACGGCGCCTCCGGCCGCAACGGCGGCTGGCTCTACAACGGCATCGCGGGCCGCGACCGCTACGCCAAGCTGCACGGGCACGAGGCGGCGGTCCGCCTCCAGCAAGCGATGAACGAAACGGTCGGCGAGGTGATCAGAGCCGCCGCCGAGGAGCGGATCGAGGCGGACATCCACCACGGCGGCGTCCTCGAAATCGCCTGCACCCCGGCGCAGTTGGCCCGCCTGAAGGCATTCCACGAGACGGAGCTCTCCTACGGCGAGAAGGACCGCACCCTGCACGGCGCCCGCGAGACGGCCGAGCGGGTACGGGTGGCGGGCGCCGTCGCCTCGACCTGGACGCCGCACGGCGCGCGCCTGCACCCGGTGAAGCTGGCGCAGGGCCTCGCGACGGCCGTCGAGGCGCTCGGCGTGACGATTCACGAATCGACCCCCGTCACCGAGATCAAGCCCAAGCACGCCATCACCCCCTACGGCACGGTCCGCGCCCCCTACGTCCTGCGCTGCACGGAGGGCTTCACGGCCTCGCTCAAGGGCCAACGCCGCACGTGGCTCCCCATGAACTCCTCAATGATCGCGACAGAGCCCTTGACGACCGCCCAATGGGAGTCGATCGGCTGGAAGGGCCGCGAGACGCTCGGCGACATGGCGCACGCGTACATGTACGCCCAGCGCACCGCCGACGGCCGCATCGCGCTCGGCGGCCGCGGCGTCCCGTACCGCTACGGCTCGAAAACGGACAACGACGGCCGCACGCAACCCGCCACGATCGAGGCGCTCCAGGAGATCCTCACCCGCTTCTTCCCCCAGCTCACCGGCGTCCGGATCGCCCACGCCTGGTCCGGCGTCCTCGGCGTCCCCCGCGACTGGTGCGCCACGGTCACCCTGGACCGCGCCACGGGCCTCGGCTGGGCGGGCGGCTACGTCGGCTCGGGCGTCGCCACCGCCAACCTCGCCGCCCGCACCCTGCGCGACCTGGTCCAACAGGACTCGGGCCAGGCGGGCCCCACGGGCCTGACGACCCTCCCCTGGGTCAACCACAAGGTCCGCAAATGGGAACCGGAACCGTTCCGCTGGCTCGGCGTCCACGGCATGTACGCCACGTACAACGCGGCCGACCACCGCGAACAGACCACCCACACGGCCACCTCGTCGCGCCTGGCGCAGTGGGCGGACAGGGTGGCGGGGCGGCACTGAGACCCGGAGAGGCCCAACACCGGCCACCGGGAAAAGGCAGGCCGGACGGCACCACTTCGGACACCACGAAGCCCAGGTCAGGATGACCCTGACCTGGGCTTCGGGCAGAGCCCCCTGTCGGATTCGAACCGACGACCTACGCATTACAAGTGCGTTGCTCTGGCCATCTGAGCTAAGGAGGCACACACGCACGGATCCGAACAGATCGCGCCCGAGCAGTGTAACCAACACCGCCCGTGCGGCCGTCGAAAATTTCGGCGAAGGTCGGCGCGCCCCGACTACTGACAGACCTGTGACCTCCGGGGTACGGTCACGAGCAGTTCACTCAGGTGGACTACACCACTCCTCTCTTTACAACGGATCGTCCGGCACGTTCCTGCCGGTGAAGGGGGCCCTCACCATGGCCACTGTTTCGTTCGACAAGGCGACCCGCATCTACCCGGGTGGCGACAAGCCCGCCGTCGACCAGCTCGAGCTCGACGTCGCGGACGGCGAATTCCTCGTACTCGTCGGCCCGTCCGGCTGCGGCAAGTCCACCTCCCTGCGCATGCTCGCGGGCCTGGAGGACGTGAACCAGGGCGCGATCCGCATCGGCGACCGCGACGTCACGCACCTGCCGCCCAAGGACCGGGACATCGCCATGGTGTTCCAGAACTACGCGCTCTACCCGCACATGACCGTCGCCGACAACATGGGCTTCGCCCTGAAGATCGCCGGCGTCAACAAGGCCGAGATCCGCCAGAAGGTCGAGGACGCGGCGAAGATCCTCGACCTCACGGACTACCTGGCCCGCAAGCCCAAGGCGCTCTCCGGCGGTCAGCGCCAGCGCGTCGCCATGGGGCGCGCCATCGTGCGTGAGCCGCAGGTCTTCCTCATGGACGAGCCGCTGTCGAACCTCGACGCCAAGCTCCGCGTGTCCACGCGTACGCAGATCGCGAGCCTCCAGCGGCGCCTGGGCATCACCACCGTGTACGTCACCCACGACCAGGTCGAGGCCATGACCATGGGCGACCGTGTGGCCGTACTGAAGGACGGGCTGCTGCAGCAGGTCGACTCGCCGCGCAACATGTACGACCGCCCGGCCAACCTCTTCGTCGCCGGCTTCATCGGCTCCCCCGCGATGAACCTCGTCGAGGTCCCGATCACCGACGGCGGCGTGAAGTTCGGCAACTCCGTCGTGCCGGTCAACCGCGAGGCCCTCTCCGCCGCCGCCGACCGCGGCGACCGCACCGTCACCGTCGGCGTCCGCCCGGAGCACTTCGACATCGTCGAGCAGGACGGCTCCACCGCGAAGACCCTCTCCAAGGAGACCGCCGACGCCCCGGCCGGTCTCGCCGTCTCCGTGAACGTCGTCGAGGAGCTCGGCGCCGACGGCTACGTCTACGGCAGCGCCGAGGTCGGCGGCGAGCACCAGGACCTCGTGGTCCGCGTCAACGGCCGCCGCGTCCCGGAGAAGGGCGCCCAGCTGCACGTCGTGCCGCGTCCGGGCGAGACCCACGTGTTCTCGACGTCGACGGGCGAGCGCCTCAGCGACTGACCCCCGCTCACCAGCGACGCGCAGGGCCCCGCACTTCGGTGCGGGGCCCTGCGCGTTCGGCCACGTTGTCGACAAATACCCCGGCAGACCGGTCATTTCGCCGCCGCCCCGTCAACACCGCTCCAAAAAAACCTGATTCTCCGTCCCTCGACCGAGTGACTAAATGTCGCCAAATCATCACCTAGCGCTACGCTCACTCGCGTGACGCACTCCGCCAACTACACCCAGAAGCCGCGCCGATCCCATCGGGGACCCGCCCGCCGAGTCGGCCGCACGCTCGCCCTCGTCCTGCCCGTGATGCTGGTGCTTTCCGGGACCCTCGCGGTCACCAGCGTCAATTGGTCGGGGAACTCCTCGGACTCGATGCTCACCGCATCCGCCGACGACCTCTCCAAGCCCGCCAAGGCCCGCGCCCCGCACGACGTGCTGCGCGACCGGCTCCTCCTCGAACTCCAGGAGAAGAACCCGGGCGTCGCGCTCACCCACCTTCAGCAGGAGGTGAACCGCCATCCCTCGCTCGCCCGGCACTGTGCCACGCTCGCCCGCGCACTCGGCCGCGCCGCCGTGCGGGTGTACGGCCCGAGCCGTGCCCAGTCGTACGCCAGGCCCGTCTGCGACACGTCCTACGCCACGGGCGTGGCCCGGTACGCCTCTTGAGCGTTCCGGCGCTCGATGACCGGGGTCCGGGGCCTGGCCCCGCGACGTCCGTTTATCGTGCAGTGCATGACTGCTGACCCGCCTCCCAGGCAAGCCGTGATCCTCGCCGGAGGCCAAGGCTCCCGCCTCCGCCCGTACACCGACGACCGGCCCAAGCCGATGGTCGAGATCCCCGGCACGGGGACCCCGATCATCGGCCATCAGCTCGCCTGGCTGGCCGCGGAGGGCGTGACGGACGCCGTCGTCTCCTGCGGCCACCTCGCCGAGGTCCTCCAGGAGTGGCTGGACTCCGCCGACCTCCCGCTGAACGTCACCACGGTCGTCGAGAAGGAACCGCTCGGCCGCGGCGGCGGCCTCAAGTACGCCGCCCGCCACCTGCCGCACGCCGACCAGCCCTGGTACGCGACGAACGGCGACATCTGGACCCGCTTCTCCCTGCGCGACATGGCGGCCTTCCACGCCGAGCGCGACGCCACCGCGACCCTCGCCCTGGCCCGCCCCCGCATCCCGTGGGGCGCCGTCGAGACGGACGCGTTCGGCCACATCACGGACTTCATCGAGGCCCCGCCGTCCCCGTACCTCATCAACGCGGGCGTGTACGTCTTCTCCGCCTCCTTCACCGCGCTCCTGCCGGACCTCGGCGACCACGAGCGCACCACGTTCCCGCGCCTCGCCCGGGAGAAGCGCCTCGCGGGCTTCCCGCTGCCGCAGGGCGCCTACTGGCGGGCGATCGACACCGCGAAGGACCTCACCGAGGCCGCCAAGGAGCTCGCCGCACAGGGCCGTTGAGGGCCGCCCCTCGCGCCGCCGCCCACGCCCTTCCCGTACACACACCGATACGCACGCCGATACGCACACCGCCGGGGCCCCGCGCACATGTCGCGCGGGGCCCCGTCGGCGTAGGGGGAACAGCGGGGTCACGACGTTCAAAGACAGGCTCTCAGCGGCCGAGTACGCCGCCCAGCAGGCCGCCCGGCTTCTCGCCCCCGGCACCGCCCGAGGCGGAGCCCGTACCGGCCGCGCCGCCCGCCCCGCCGCCGGAACCGCCGCTGGACGACGGTCCCGCGGTCGTGGCCGACGGCTGCTGAGGCTGCGACTGCTGCTGCGGCGGCGCCTGGCCCGCCGTGCCGCTGCCCCGCGTCTGGCTGGGCTGGGTCGAGCCGGCCGTGGCCGTCTCGCGGGTGCGGGCCGTGCCCGGCGCCGTGGCGCCCTGCGTGGGGCTCGCGGAGCTGCCCTGCGTCGGGGAGGGGCCCGCCGATGCGGTGGGGCTCTGCGACTGCCGGTGGTGCCGCTTCTTCGCGGGGTCCCCGGGGAGCGGGGAGCCCGGCAGCTCGTTGCGCGGCGCCTCGCCGGGGCCGGGCGCGGTGACGCGGTCCGCGTCCCGCACCGCGCTGCCCAGCATCGACCCGATGAGCAGCGTCAGACCGACCACGACCGCCCCGATCAGAGAGCCGCGCCGCAGCACGCGCCGCCGCAGGTCCCAGATGTCGACGCGCGGCCCGAGCGTGCGCCAGGCCTCGCTCGCGAGGCGTCCGTCGACGGAGTAGACGGGCGCGCCCGCGATGATCAGCGGCGACCAGGCGGCGAGATAGATGATGTCCGGCGCGTCGTAGGCGGGGACGGTCTTCCAGCTCACGGTGACGATGAGCGCCGCCGAGAGCAGCACGCCGACGGAGGCGGCGACCCGCTGCCACAGCCCGAACACCGTCAGGACGCCGACGACGACCTGGAGGAAGGCGATGAAGAGCCCGGCGCCCACCGGGTGCTGGAGGGCGAAGTCGCGCAGCGGCTCGGCGAGCGCCCAGGGGTGCAGCGAGGTCAGCCACTTGACCATGGAGCCGCGTTCGCCGCCGTCGAAGTAGACGGGGTCGCAGAGCTTGCCCATGCCGGCGTAGACGGAGATGAAGCCGAGGAAGACGCGCAGCGGGAGCAGCACGACGCCGAGGTTCATGCGGCGACCGGGGTAGTAGGCGTGCCGGACCGGGTCCGAGCCGTGCCTGCGGGGCCGCTCCCCGCCCGCGTCGTCGTCCTCGTACGCGTCGTACGCGTCGTCGGTGGCCTGCTCGGCGAGCCGTTCGTCGTAGTCGCTGCCGGGCAGCCGCATCTGGGGCAGCAGCCGGGTTCCGGGTTCGGGGGTGCGCGGCCCGATGACGGCGGGCGTCTCGGCGGTCCCGGGGCCCTCGTCGACCTCGATGCGCGGGATGACCTGCGTGGCGCCCGCGTCGTCGTAGGGCCCCGCCTTCTCGGCCGAACGGCGCACGCTGTTGCCGCGCACGGCCTGCAGCAGTCTGATCGCGCCGGTGTCGTCCGGATCGGACTTCCCGCTCCAGACGACGGGCGCGCGGCGCTTGGCGGCCGTCCCGACGGCGGGAATGCGCACCGTTTCGTCGGGAGTGCCCAAGTGCCGTGAGATACGCGGGGATTGAGTGCGCCCAGCGGCGGGAAGCTGCACGCGGAAACTCGCGTGATTGACGATGACCTGCGCCGGGTCGCTCGGCACCTTCACCATGCTCAGCGCGGGAGCATCGTCGAAACCTGACGAGCTTCCCCCCGTGGGGATGCGGGGTGTTCTGGTGTCCACACTCATCTAACCGAGTGATGTGTGTTTAGGACACTGCCTTGACCTTGGGGAAATGTCCGGACCGCGTCAAGAGATCACCGCGGCCCGGACATCCCGAACGATCAGACCCTCCGTCGGCGCGAGGCCTCGTACAGCACGATGCCCGCGGCCACACCGGCGTTCAGGGACTCCGCGCCACCCGGCATCGGAATGCGCACCCGGAAGTCGCAGGTCTCCCCGACCAGGCGGGACAGGCCCTTGCCCTCGCTGCCGACGACCACGACGACCGGGCCGCTGAGCGCCTGGAGATCACCGACCTCGTGCTCCCCGTCGGCGGCGAGACCGACGACGGCGATTCCCGCCTTCTTGTACGCCTCAAGGGCGCGCGTCAGGTTGGTGCACCGGGCGACCGGCGTCCGGGCGGCGGTGCCCGCGGACGACTTCCACGCGCCGGCCGTCATACCGGCGGCGCGCCGCTCGGGGACGAGGACGCCGTGGCCGCCGAAGGCGGAGACGGAGCGGACGACGGCACCGAGGTTGCGCGGGTCCGTCACGCCGTCGAGCGCGACGATCAGCGGGTCCTGGCCCTCGTCGTACGCGGCGGCGGCGAGGTCCTCGGGGTGCGCGTACTCGTACGGCGGGACCTGCAGGACGAGGCCCTGGTGGTTCAGGCCGTTCGTCATGCGGTCCAGCTCGGGCCGCGGCGCCTCCATGAGGTGGATGCCGCCGCGCTCGGCCGCGAGCTGCAGTGCCTCGCGGACCCGCTCGTCGTTGTCGATGAACTGCTGGACGTAGAGCGTGGAGGCGGGCACGCCGTCGCGCAGCGCCTCGAAGACCGGGTTGCGGCCGACGACCATCTCGGAGGTGCCCTTGCCGCCGCGCCCCTTGGGCGCGGGGCGGCGGCCGGACGCCTTCTTGGCCTTGGCGTTGGCGATGCGGTTCTTCACATGCCCCTTGCGCGCCTCGGCGGGCGGCGTCGGACCCTTGCCCTCGAGGCCGCGGCGCCGATTGCCGCCGCTGCCGACCTGCGCGCCCTTCTTGCCGGACATGCGGCGGTTGTTAGCGGCCATGACCTACCTGTCTGTTGTGATGCGTGGGCGCGTACGTGCGTACGCGCACGGGTGTACGTCTATGAAGTGTGCCGCCCGAAACGCCGGGCGGCACATCAGCGGTGCCGGTCAGCGCGGACCGAGCGTCCAGCGGGGGCCTGACGGGCTGTCCTCGATGACCAGGCCCGACTGGTTCAGCTGGTCGCGGATGGCGTCGGCGGTGGCCCAGTCCTTGCGGCCGCGGGCGGCCTCGCGCTGGTCGAGGACCAGGCGCACCAGGGTGTCGACCACGCCGTGCAGGTCGTCGCCCCGGTCGCTGTCCCCGCCGTCCCAGTGCGGGTCGAGCGGGTCGAGGCCGAGGACGCCGAGCATGGCCCGCACCTCGGCGAGGCGCGCCACGGCGGCTTCCTTGTCGTCGGCGGCCAGCGCGCTGTTGCCCTGGCGGACCGTGGTGTGCACGATGGCGAGCGCCTGCGGGACGCCCATGTCGTCGTCCATGGCGTCGGCGAACGCGGGCGGCACCTGGGCCGCGGGCTCGACGATCCCGCCGGCCTTCTCCACCACGCGCTGCACGAAGCCCTCGATGCGGGCGAACGCGGACTCGGCCTCGCGCAGGGCCTCCGGGCTGTACTCGATCATCGAGCGGTAGTGCGGGGTGCCCAGGTAGTAGCGCAGGACGATGGGCCGCCACTGCTTGACCATCTCGCTGACGAGGACCGAGTTCCCGAGGGACTTGGCCATCTTCTCGCCCGCGATGGTCACCCAGCCGTTGTGCACCCAGTACCGCGCGAACGCGTCGCCGAAGGCCTTGGCCTGGGCGATCTCGTTCTCGTGGTGCGGGAAGATCAGGTCGATCCCGCCGCCGTGGATGTCGAACTCGCGGCCCAGGTACTTGTGGGCCATGGCCGAGCACTCCAGGTGCCAGCCGGGGCGGCCGAGGCCGAAGGGGGTCTCCCAGGCGGGCTCGCCCGGCTTGACCGCCTTCCACATGGCGAAGTCACGCGGGTCGCGCTTGCCCGAGACGCCCTCGTCGGGCTGGCGCAGGTCGTCGATGTCCTGGTTGGAGAGCTCCAGGTACTGGGGCCAGGAGCGCACGTCGAAGTAGACGCTGCCGTCCGCCTCGTACGCGTGGCCGCGCTCGATGAGGCCGCGCATCATCTCGACCATCTCGGTGACGTGGCCGGTCGCCCGCGGCTCGTACGTGGGCGGCAGGCAGCCGAGCGCGTCGTATCCGCTGTTGAAGGCGCGCTCGTTCTCGTACCCGATCGACCACCAGGGGCGGTCCTGCTCGGCCGACTTCTTGATGATCTTGTCGTCGATGTCGGTCACGTTCCGCACGAACGTCACGTCGTAGCCGCGATAGGCGAACCAGCGGCGCATGATGTCGAAGTTCAGGCCCGAGCGGATGTGCCCGATGTGCGGGGCCGCCTGGACCGTGGCACCACAGAGGTAGATCGAGACGCAGCCGTCATTGAGGGGGCTGAAGTCACGGATCTGCCGGGCGCTGGTGTCGTACAGGCGAATCGTCACCACTCCAGGGTAGTGGTCGTGGGGCAGTGCCCTGTGCCCCCTTGGGCCACAGGGCACCGAACTGTGACGTCACCCGCCACGCGGCGTCCCTCAGATGCTGCCGACGACCTTGCGCGCGGACACCCTGACGACGACCCGCTGCGTGTCGTCCTTCGAGCCCGGGTTGAACTCGGCGTACTTCTTCCCGGTGTACTTCACCGACAACTCGTCGATGAGCTCCTGCCCGCCCTCCGTCGTCATCGTCGCCGTGCCCCGGATCTCCGCGTACGTGTAGGGGGCGTCGAACGGCTGGACCAGCACCGTCACCCGCGGATCACGCCGCAGGTTCTTCTCCTTGCGGCGGTCGACGGTGGTCGAGAACAGCACCTCGTCCCCGTCCCGCTTCACCCAGACCGGCGACACCTGGGGGCTGCCGTCGGGCTGGATGGTCGCGACGGTGATGAAGACAGGGGTGTCGAGCAGCGCCTTGAGCTGGTCGGACAGTGCGGCGGACATGAATCTCACTCCTTCGTGGGAGGGGTAGTCGTATGCCTTGTACGGGGCTTTTCACCCCGTACAAGGCATACGACTACCCCGTTGCCCCTTCAGGACGACGTACGTACGACCAACGCGGTGGCGATCGCCGCCAGCCCGTCGCCGCGGCCCGGGAACCCGAGGCCGTCGGTGGTGGCCCCGGAGACGGACACGGGGGCGCCCACCGCTTCGGAGAGCACCTTCTGCGCCTCGTCCCTGCGCTTGCCGATCTTCGGGCGGTCCCCGATGACCTGCACGGCGACGTTGCCGACGGTGAAGCCCGCGTCCCGGACGATGCGGGCGGCCTCGGTGAGCAGCGTCAGGCCGGAGGCGCCGGACCACTCCGGGCGGCCGGTGCCGAAGTGCGCGCCGAGGTCGCCGAGGCCCGCCGCGGAGAACAGCGCGTTGCAGGCGGCGTGCGCGACGACGTCGGCGTCGGAGTGCCCGGCGAGCCCCGGGCCCTGGTCCTCCCACTTCAGGCCCGCGCACCACAGCTCGCGGCCCTCTTCGAAGGCGTGGATGTCGGTGCCGATGCCGACCTGCGGCAGCACGGGCACGGGCGCGGGAACCGGCGCGGGTGTCTCAGAAGCCATCGTTGGCCCTCCTGCGGGCGAGAACGGCCTCGGCGAGCACGAGGTCCAGGGGGCGCGTCACCTTGAAGGCCTCCTCGTGACCAGGCACGACGACGACGGGCAGGCCGAGCTGCTCGACCATGCTCGCGTCGTCCGTGACGTTCTCGGTGACGCTCTCGTGGGCGCGTACGAGCGTGTCCCGGTCGAAGCCCTGCGGGGTCTGCACGGCACGCAGCCGCGCACGCTCGGGCGTGGCCACGACAGGCTCGGGCCCGCCCGGCTCGGCGGCCGGCTCGACCTGCTTGACGGTGTCGGTCAGCGGCAGCGCGGGGACCACGGCGGGCGCTCCGTCGCGTACGGCCGCGATGACGCCGTCGACCGTGTCGACGGGCACGAGGGGGCGGGCCGCGTCGTGCACGAGCACGATGTCGAAGCCGGGCGGCAGCGCATCGAGGCCGGCCCGCACGGACTCCTGGCGGCTCTCCCCGCCGGGCACGACGAGGAAGTCGGTCCGCTCGGGCAGCGCGTGGTCGTCGAGGAGGGTCTTGACCTCGGGGGCGCCGTCCGGCGGTGCCACCACGACGACGAGAGAGACGGCGCGGGACTCCGCCATGGCGCGCACCGCGTGGATGAGCATCGGGGTGCCGTTCAGCGCGCGAAGCGCTTTGGGGGCGCCGGGGCCGAGGCGCACGCCCCGCCCAGCCGCGGGAATGACCACCGCGGTACGGGATTCGCTAGACATCGGTTCCGTTCAGGTTTGTGTGCTCGACCGACGTGGGTATGGCCTGGGCGTGCCCCCTGCTCGAGTGAGAACGAGAGCTCGGGGGAGTGCCGGGCGCGAGCCTCGACCGGACCCTTCCGTGACATCTGGTCGAGCCAGCTGCCCGGGCCCGGCACAGCGAACACGGCCCTGCGGGTCGCCTCACCACGTCCGCCTGGATGACGAGCCTGGATGACGAAAAGCCAGTTCTGGCCAAGAGCTGATTCTGATTCGAGCTGATCTGATTCCGGGTACGAACATGTCCGGGTACGAACATGCCGCAGCGCCCGGCGACTCCCAAAAGGGTCAGCGGGCACCGCGGCATTGCTGCGCCGATTCAGCGCGGAACCGCCGAGGCAGGAGCCTCGGGCCGTCCGCGTCAGGACGCGAGGACCTCGTCCAGCAGGGCCTCGGCCTTGTCCTCGTTCGTGTTCTCCGCGAGGGCGAGCTCGCTCACCAGGATCTGGCGGGCCTTGGCGAGCATGCGCTTCTCGCCGGCCGACAGTCCACGCTCCCGCTCGCGACGCCACAGGTCACGTACGACTTCCGCGACCTTGATGACATCGCCGGAGGCGAGCTTCTCGAGATTTGCCTTGTAGCGACGCGACCAGTTCGTGGGCTCTTCGGCGTACGGCGCGCGCAGTACTTCGAAGACCCGGTCGAGGCCGTCCTGCCCGACCACATCACGCACACCGACGAACTCCGCATTGTCCGCTGGCACACGTACCGTCAGGTCGCCCTGGGCGACCTTCAGCACCAAGTAGGTCTTGTCCACGCCTTTGATCTGGCGAGTTTCGATAGCCTCGATCAGCGCGGCCCCGTGATGGGGATAGACCACGGTGTCGCCAACCTTGAACGTCATGTGACAGGTACCCCTTCCGTGGCTATCCATCCTAACACGAGAATCGCCTCTTCTGAATGGCGTTTTCGCAGGTCAGGGCATATCTCGGGGCTTGACAACAGCAACAGGAACGTGCTGCGGAGGGGCCTCGGAACGGGGTATTCGCAGGTCGGAGCGGCTCTCCGGGGAGCCGGAAACGCGCCCGTTACGTGCCCCCGAAGAGCGTCCGGGACGGCCGAACGTCCCGGTTTGCGCGGTTCCAAGCGGTGAACTTCCGATACTCCGTTCGGAGGTCGCAGAGGTGTGCCGCAGAGGTGTGCCGAGCGCCGTCCGACGCGATTCCTGAATTGATCAAGTGACTGGGTGATCAATTTTCCGGCGCCCCCTGCATTCCTTACCGGAAATCCGCAGGACGGGGTGCGGGAGCCCTTGGCGACGCTTATACGAATGGTGACCGCGGGGACTTCGTGGCGGGCGAGGCGCGGGGCGTCCGGCGGGGCTCAGGGTCCCCCGCGACGCACCGGAGGCTCTAAGGGGCGGGTCGGGTGCGGTGGCGCGGGAACGGCTCGGTAACCTAAGCGCGCTGACACACCCTTAGGGCGGCTGTACGGTCGCCCGACCGTCCTGTACCGCCCACGTTCAAGGAGTTGCCGCCGCCGTGAGCCGCAGCCTTCGACGCGGCGCCCTCGCCGCCACCGCCATCGCGTTCTCGCTTGCGTCGCTCTCCGCGTGCGCCGCAGGCAACAACGCTCAGACGATGGAGGTCAAGCCGGACAACGCCGCGACCTCCGTCGGCGACATCAAGATCCAGAACGCCATGGTCATCACGCAGCCGGACCCCGAGTCCAAGGGCCCGGCCGCGGTCTCCGCGACGATCTTCAACACCGGCGACAAGCCCGAGACCCTGAACGCCATCGCGGTCGACGGCACGTCGAAGAAGGCCAAGCTCACGCCGGGCAAGGACGACAAGGCCTCCAAGCCGAACGGTCCGCTGACCATCCCGGCCGGCGGCTCCGTCGTCATCGGCGGCAAGGACAACGCCTCGGCCGTCCTGTCCGCGAGCCGCGAGTCCGTCAAGGACGGCAACGCGCAGCCGGTGACCTTCTCCTTCGGCAAGACCGGCGACGTGAAGATGGAAGCGTTCGTCGTCCCCGCGAACAGCTACTTCAGCAAGTGGGGCCCGACCGAGGTCCCGCAGTCGCCGGACGAGAAGCCGGAGAAGCCCATCAAGTCCGGTGAGCCGGCGCCGGGTGGCTCCGCCGACCCGTCCCACAAGGCGACCGAAGGACCGGGCTCCAAGCAGTCGGGCGAGCCCGCCGACGGCGCCCGGACGAACCCGTCGGGCTCCGCGTCGCACGACGCCGGTGCGGGCGAGGGCACGGACACCGGTAACGGTGCCGACGCCGGCGCCGAGCACTGATCCACGTACGCGATTCGGCACGGCACACAGCACGACAGACAGCACGACAGACATGAAGGGCGGGAACCCCGACCGGGGTTCCCGCCCTTCATGCCGTTCCCGGGCCGTGGTGTGAGCCCGGTGCGGCGGTTTACGGCTCGAACTTGTAGCCCAGGCCGCGGACCGTCACCAGATAGCGCGGCGCCCCCGGGTCCGGCTCGATCTTGGCGCGCAGGCGCTTGACGTGGACGTCGAGGGTCTTGGTGTCCCCCACGTAGTCCGCGCCCCAGACGCGGTCGATGAGCTGCATGCGGGTGAGGACGCGGCCCGCGTTGCGCAGGAGCATCTCCAGGAGGTCGAACTCCTTCAGGGGCAGGTCGACCTTGGAACCGGAGACCGTCACCACGTGGCGGTCCACGTCCATGCGGACCGGACCGGCCTCCAGGGCCTGCGGGGCGACCTCCTCCGGCTCGCCGCGGCGGCGAAGCACCGCGCGGATGCGGGCGACCAGTTCCCGCGAGGAGAAGGGCTTGGTGACGTAGTCGTCGGCCCCTATCTCCAGGCCCACCACCTTGTCGATCTCGCTGTCCTTGGCGGTGACCATGATCACCGGGACGTTGGAACGGCTGCGCAGCTGGCGGCAGACCTCGGTGCCGGGCAGGCCGGGCAGCATCAGGTCGAGCAGGACGAGGTCGGCGCCGTTGCGCTCGAATTCGTCGAGTCCGTCCGGGCCCGTCGCCGCGATGGCGACTTCGAAGCCCTCCTTGCGGAGCATGTAGGACAGAGCGTCGCTGAAGGATTCCTCGTCCTCAACGACGAGCACTCGGGTCACGGAAGGACCTCCGGGGCAGGAATGGGTTCGTACGAAGTGGTCTCGGCTGACTCGCCGGGCGGGGTGGTCTCTTCGCTGAGACCGCCGCCGTGACCGGTTCCGCGGTCGCGGGGCGCGGCCGCCTCGGGCAGCCGCAGGGTGAAGGTGGAGCCCTGTCCCTCGGAGCTCCATACCGTGACTTCCCCGCCGTGCGAGGCGGCCACGTGCTTGACGATGGCGAGGCCGAGGCCGGTGCCGCCGGTGGCCCGGGAGCGGGCCGGGTCGACGCGGTAGAAGCGCTCGAAGATGCGCTCCTTGTCCTTGTCGGAGATGCCGATGCCCTGGTCGGTGACCGCGACCTCGATGAGTCCCCCGGAGCCGGAAGCCTGGGAGGTGCCCCCGCCTCCGGGTGCGGTGATCCGGCGGGCGGATATGCCCACGCGGGTGCGGGCCGGACTGTAGTTCACGGCGTTCTCCACGAGGTTGCCGAGGGCCGCCGCGAGCTGGCCGCGGTTGCCCCAGATCTGCAGCTCGGCGGTGCCGCCCGCGGCCATGGTGATCTGCTTGTGGGAGGCCTGGTGACGGCTGCGGTCGATGGCCTCCGCCACCAGTTCGTCGACACGGACGGGTTCGGCGTCCTCCAAGGGGTCGTCGTTCTGCACCCGGGAGAGGTCGATGAGCTCCTGGACGAGGCTGGTCAGACGGGTCGCCTCGATCTGCATGCGGCCCGCGAAGCGCTCGACGGCCTCGGGGTCGTCGGAGGCGTCCATGACGGCTTCGGAGAGGAGGCTGAGGGCGCCCACGGGGGTCTTCAGCTCATGGCTGACGTTCGCGACGAAGTCACGGCGGACGGCCTCGATGCGGCGGGCCTCCGTGAGGTCCTCGACCAGGAGCAGCACAAGGCGCGAGCCGAGCGGCGCCACCCGCGCGGAGACCGCGAGCGCCTCGCCGCGGCCGGTGCCGCGCCGGGGCAGGTCCAGCTCGACCTGGCGTATCTCCCCGTCGCGGCGGGTGTCGCGGGCCATCTGCAGCATCGGCTCGACGGCGAGCTTCCCGCCGCGCACGAGCCCGAGTGCGTACGCCGCCGAGCTGGCCTTGACCACGCTGTCGGCCTCGTCGAGGACGACAGCGGAGGAGCGCAGCACGGAGAGCACCGTGTCCACGCCCGGCGGGAGTACGGGGTCGGTGTGCAGGGAGGTCCGGGTGGGGCGTTTCTGGTCGCGCTCGCTCCATCGGAACGCCAGCATGGCGATGACACCGGTGCACACCCCGGCGATCGCTGCCGCTGCGGCGACCGCCGCGTTCACGTCCATGTCTCCAGGTTATGCGCCGGTTCGGTGTCGCCCACAGCCAAACGGGTGCCGCCTCGAACACTCGTCGCCCAGAGTTCACCGTGGGGACGGTGCTGGTTCACTTCCCCCGGCCGGGCCACGGCGGGTACGGGCGGGGTCGCCGCCCCCCGTCGCCCACAGTTCACCTTGATGACGGTGGTGATTCATGTGGGGTGCCGGAAACGGACGCGTCAGGCCCGCACCGTGGGAGCGTAGGGGCCAGCCCCCTGAGACGTACTAGAGAGGGACAGCCACATGCGGGACGCGTACCACGAGGAACTTGACTCGATCGGCGACAGCCTGGTCGAGATGGCCCGCCTCGTCGGGTCCGCGATCGGGCGCGCCACGACGGCCATGCTCGACGCCGACCTGAAGATGGCCGAGAGCGTGATCGCCGCCGACCAGAAGGTCGACGATCTGCAGCACGACCTGGAGGCCCGCGCGATAGCCCTGCTCGCGCGCCAGCAGCCGGTCGCCACCGATCTGCGCATCGTCGTCACCTCGCTGCGCATGAGCGCCGACCTGGAACGCTCGGGCGACCTCGCCCAGCACGTCGCGAAGCTGGCGAGGCTCCGCTTCCCGGACTCGGCGGTGCCGCGGGACCTGCACGCCACGATCCTGGAGATGGGTCAGCTCGCGCAGCGCCTGATGGCGAAGGCGGCGGAGGTCATCATCACCAAGGACGTCGACCTCGCGCTCCAGCTGGAGCAGGACGACGACGAGATGGACCACCTGCACCGCACGCTCTTCCAGCACCTGATGGACGACCGCTGGAAGCACGGCATCGAGACGGCCGTCGACGTGACGCTCCTCGGCCGCTACTACGAGCGCTTCGCGGACCACGCGGTGTCGGTCGCGAAGCGGGTCGTGTACCTGGTCACGGGCGAGCACGCGGACGAGATCCAGGCGACGGGGCCGGCGCAGGTCGAGGGCGGGGCGTAGGACTCCCGTCCGTCGCCCCATCCGACTGTGCCCTACCCGATCGTGCCCCACCTGACCGTGCCCTAGACGGCTGTGCCCCGCCCGACGTCGTCAGGTCGTCGCGCGGGGCACAGCCGTATCCGTTCTCCTGCCGGTCGGTCCATCAGTCAGCCGCAGCCGCCCCCGCACTGGCAGGGACCGCCGGACTGGCATCCGCAGCCGCAGCCGGGGCCGCAGCTGCAGTCACCCAGACCCAGAAGTACGAGGGCGGACAGCCCAGGCGTGCCGACCGGCTGCTCGGGGACGGTTTCGCGCATAGGGCACTCGGCCATGGTCTCCTCCTCGAAGGCGTACGACGTACTGCCTGTTGCCCATTGCATGCCCATGCGGGCGGGGCGCATCAACGGCGCACGCGCGCGCGGCGAGTTGCGGGGGCGGGGCCGGGGCGCGTCCCCGCACCATCGTCAACTCATCGTCAACCTCGGTCGCCTGTCTCGAATGTTTCGAACCTGCCTGCGGGGCGCATCCCACGGGCGAACATCAGCCATGCCCAAGAAGAAGCAGTGGAGCAGGAAGAACACGAAGAGCCGAGCCGCACGGCCGGCCCGTGACAAGGCGGTCCTGCTCTACCACGACATCGCCGACTCCGAGGCCTTCTGGGCCTGGGTGGACTACGCGGAGATCCGGGGCTCTGGACGGGAACGTGGCTGGCCCCATGAGTTCCCCTTGAGCCTCCCTCGGGCCCCGAGCCGATTCAGCCTTGGATGAGTGCTTTGCTGCCAACTACGGGTGACCGGGCAGCCACGACGCGGGAGTTCGGGCTACACAGGAATGTCCGGGTCTTTGGCTCCTGACGGGAGGGCTGGCCAAGTGGTGCTGTCGATCGACCTCGCGGTTCTGCTGGCTGTCGTCATCGTCGTGCTCCTGCGCAGACGAGTGGCGCCCCGTACCAAGACGGACACGTTCCTGACCATGTCCGTGGTCCTGGTCTTCGGCATCCTGGTGGCCCCGACGGACTTCGGCCAGGGCATCCAGAACGTCGTCACGGACCTGGCCCAGGGGATCTCGGATTCGACTGCGGGGTCGGGGTCGGGGCACGGCGGAGGCTCGGGCACGCGGTGAGCGATGAGCGGTGCCAGGCGTCGGGGTAGGCGGCGTCTTCGAGCAGGCCGGTGGTCACGAATACGGCTTCCACTCCGTGGCACCCGCTCTCTTGGGCCTGGCGGCTCCCCACGTGACTGCGATGCGCGCCGCCCCCTCTGCGTCGAAGACCACTGGCCGCCCTCCTGAGCGCGCACCGGTCCCGCTGGCAGCGGCCCAGAGGGCGGCCCGTGCCCACACGTAAGCCCCCGGCCCAGGAGCAAAGCGCGGGCCGGGGGCTCAAGGTGTCGCTGTTACTTCTTCTTGCCCTGGTTCTTGACCGCCTCGATGGCCGCCTTCGCCGCCTCGGGGTCGAGGTACGTGCCCCCGGCCTTCACCGGCTTGAAGTCGGCGTCCAGTTCGTACGAGAGCGGGATGCCGGTCGGGATGTTCAGGCCCGCGATGTCGGCGTCGGAGATGCCGTCGAGGTGCTTGACCAGGGCGCGGAGGCTGTTGCCGTGGGCCGCGACCAGGACCGTCCGGCCCGTCAGGAGGTCCGGGACGATGCCGTCGAACCAGTACGGGAGCATCCGGACGACGACGTCCTTGAGGCACTCCGTCTGGGGGCGCAGCTCCGGCGGGAGCGTCGCGTAGCGGGGGTCGGAGAACTGCGAGTACTCCGCTTCGCGGTCGAGCGCCGGCGGCGGGGTGTCGTACGAGCGGCGCCACAGCATGAACTGCTCCTCGCCGAACTCGGCGAGGGTCTGGGCCTTGTCCTTGCCCTGGAGCGCGCCGTAGTGGCGCTCGTTCAGGCGCCAGCTGCGGTGGACCGGGATCCAGTGGCGGTCGGCGGACTCCAGCGCCAGCTGGGCCGTGCGGATCGCGCGCTTCTGGAGCGACGTGTGGACCACGTCGGGGAGCAGGCCGGCGTCCTTCAGCAGCTCACCGCCGCGGACCGCCTCCTTCTCGCCCTTCTCGTTGAGGTTGACGTCCACCCAGCCGGTGAACAGGTTCTTCGCGTTCCATTCGCTCTCGCCGTGGCGGAGGAGGATCAGCTTGTACGGTGCGTCGGCCATGCCTCTGAGCGTAATCGAACCGCGGGGAGCCTCGCGCGCGCGGGCGCGAGGACGGGCGCGGGGCGCCGGGATGGGCGCGGGCGCTGGGATGGGTGCGGGCGCTGGGATGGGTGCGACGGCAGGGGGGAACAGTTGACGGCTACCGTCAATTGAGTGGCCGTCCCGGACCCGGAATCGTAATGTGCGAGTGCCGCATGAGCCACTTACACATTTTCGGGGGATCCCTATGCCGTTCACCGCCGTGAGACGCGCCGTCAGCGAGAGCGTCTCGGGTCTGCCCCGAGCGTTCTGGTGGCTGTGGACGAGCACCCTGGTCAACCGCCTCGGCGCCTTCGTCGCCACCTTCATGGCCCTGTACCTCACCCTGGAGCGTGGCTACTCCGCCTCGTACGCGGGGCTCGTCGCCGCCCTCCACGGGCTCGGCGGCGTCGTCTCCTCGCTGGGCGCGGGGGTCATGGCCGACCGGCTCGGGCGGCGGCCCACCCTGCTGATCGCCCAGGCGTCGACCGCCGTGTCGGTGGCGGTGCTCGGCTTCGTGCAGCACCCCGTCGCCATCGCCGGCGTCGCCTTCCTGGTGGGCATGGCGAGCAACGCCTCCCGCCCCGCCGTGCAGGCGATGATGGCCGACATCGTGCGCCCCGAGGACCGGGTGCGGGCGTTCTCCCTCAACTACTGGGCCATCAACCTCGGGTTCGCCGTCTCCTCGGCCGGCGCCGGGTTCATCGCCTCGTACAGCTACCGCGCCGGTTTCCTCATCGAGGCCGCCATGACCATGGTCTGCGCGATCGTCGTCTTCATGAAGCTGCCGGAGTCACGGCCCGTGCGCACCGCCCTGGAGAAGGAGTCCGAGCCGGAGGCCGGACTCGGGACCGTCCTGCGGGACGGGCGGTTCATGGGCGTCGTCGGACTGTCGTTCCTCCTCGCGCTGATCTTCCAGCAGGGGTCGGTGGGTCTGCCGGTCGCCATGGGCGCGGCCGGGTTCACGCCCGCCGACTACGGCATCGTCATCGCCGTGAACGGCGTACTGATCGTCGCCCTGCAGATCCCCGTCACCCGGTTCATCGAACACCGGGACGCGCGGCGGCTGTTGGTGATCTCCTCGGTCCTCGCCGGGTACGGGTTCGGGCTCACCGCCTTCGCCGGGTCGGTCGGTGTCTTCGCGCTCACGGTGTGCGTGTGGACGCTCGCCGAGATCGTCAACGCGCCGACCCAGACCGGTCTGGTCGTCCGGCTCTCGCCCACCCACGGACGCGGGCGCTACCAGGGCATGTACACGATGTCGTGGTCCGTCGCCGCGCTCGTCGCTCCGCTGATGTCCGGCACGATGATCGACCGGTTCGGGGCGGAGTGGCTGTGGGGGGCGTGCGCGGTGCTCGGGACGGGGGCGGCGCTGGGGTACTGGGGGCTGATGCGGGGGCTTGCGGAGGGGGAGAAGGAGGAAGAGGAAGAAGTCGTGGGGAAGGTCGCGGGGGAAGTTCGGGTGCCGGTGGTTTCGGAGGTGCCGGTGGTTTCGGAGGTGCCGGTCGTGCCGGTGCGGGTAGCCGCCGCGGAGCGGCGGGGAACGCCAGCCCCCCTCACTCCCCCGAGCTCGACCCCGACCCTGGCCCCTGCCCCGACCCCGACCCCGGTCCCACCCGCCCAATCAGATGCGTGAACGCATCCAGGTTCCGCGTCGACTCCCCCCGGGAGACCCGCCACTCGTACTCCTTGCGGATCGCCGAAGCGAACCCGAGTTCGAGGAGCGTGTTGAAGGAGTCGTCCGATGCGGAGAGGACCGCTCCGAGGAGGCGGTCCAGTTCGGCGGGGGTGACCGCGGAGAGCGGCAGCTTGCCGGCGAGGTAGATGTCGCCGAGCGAGTCGATCGCGTAACTGACGCCGTAGAGGCGGAGGTTGCGCTCCAGGAGCCAGCGATGGACCGCTTCGTGGTTCTCGTCGGGGTGCCGGATCACGAACGCGTTCAGGGAGAGGGAGTGCTTGCCGACCCGCAACGAGAGCGTGGTCGAGAGCTTCCGCGTGCCCGGCAGCTTCACCACGTACGAGCCGGGCTCCGGCGCCTCCCACTCGAGCTCGGCGTCGTCCAGGGTCCGCTCGATGATCGTCGCGGTGTCTGCCTGCTCAGCCATGGTGCGAGCGTACGTGACGCCGGAAATCGTGCATGGCGGCGGTGTAGACGTCCGCCGTGGCGTTCGCCGCCGTGTCCCAGCCGAAGGACTGGGCGTGCCGGGCCGCGGCCTCCCCCATCCGGTCCACGAGGTGGGGGTGGTCGGCGAAATCGCGCAGCACGCGCGCGTAGTGGGCCGGTTCGTGGCCGGAGATCAGGAAGCCGGTCTCGCCGTCGCGCACGGCGACGGGCAGGCCGCCCACCGAGGCCGCGAGGACCGGCGTGCCCGCGGCCTGCGCCTCGATGGCGACGAGGCCGAAGGACTCGCTGTAGGAGGGCATGACCAGGACGGAGGCCGCCCTGAACCAGTCCGCCAACTGCTCCTGGCCGACCGGCGGCTGAAAGCGGACGACGTCCGCGATCCCCAGCTTCGCGGCCAGCTTCTGCAGCCCTTCGGGCTTCGCCAGACCGCTGCCGCTCGGGCCGCCGACGATGGGGACGACGATGTTCGAGCGCAGGGCGGGCCGCTCGTCCAGGAGCACGGCGACCGCGCGGAGCAGCAGGTCCGGGGCCTTCAGGGGCTGGATGCGGCCCGCGAAGAGCGGCACGAGGGCGTTCTGCGGCAGGCCCAGGCGGTGCCGGGCAGCCGCGCGCCCGTCGGCGGGGCGGAACCGTTCGAGGTTCACGCCGGGGTGGACGACAGCGACCTTGCCGGGCTCGGCCTCGTAGTGCCGTACGAGCTCGTCGGCCTCTTCGGCGGTGTTGGCGATGAGGCGGTCGGCGGCGCGGACTATCTGGGTCTCGCCTATGACGCGGGCGGCGGGCTCGGGGGTGTCGCCCGCGGCGAGCGCCGCGTTCTTGACCTTCGCCATGGTGTGCATGGCGTGGACGAGGGGGACGCCCCAGCGTTCGGCGGCGAGCCAGCCGACGTGGCCCGACAGCCAGTAGTGGGAGTGGACCAGGTCGTAGTAGCCGGGGCGGTGGCCCGCCCACGCCTGCATCACGCCGTGGGTGAAGGCGCAGAGCTGGGCAGGCAGCTCTTCCTTGGCGAGCCCTTCGTAGGGGCCCGCGTCGACGTGCCGCACGAGGACGCCGGGCGCCATCTCGACGGTGGACGGGAGCCCGCCGGTGGTGGCGCGCGTGAAGATCTCGACCTCTACGTTGATCGCGGCGAGGCGCTTGGCGAGCTCGACGATGTAGACGTTCATGCCGCCCGCGTCGCCGGTGCCGGGCTGGTGCAGGGGCGAGGTGTGCACGCTGAGCATGGCCACGCGGCGCGGACGCCGGGGAGCACCGGGAATGCGGAGCCTGGAGGGGGCCGCCGGGGAGCGACGCCCGAGCCTGGACACGTACTGGCTCACGTGGCGGTCCTCCTTGCGTACGGGCATGACAACACAGAGGGCGTACGGTCCTCCGCAGGGAGAACACCGGAGGTCGCTGCTCCATTTCCACCCCGCCCCTTTTTGCCAAAGCATTACGTGGAATTCTCAACCGTTGCCCCCGCATACCCTTCTCCCATGGCCCCACGTACCTCCGCTTCCCGCCCCGTGGGAACGGTGACGCGCGGGACCACTAACCCGAACCGGCTGCGCCGCATGGATCGCTGGATCGCCGCCACGCACGGCGCCGCGCTGCGCCGCTCCCCGGACCCCGTCGCCGTCGACCTCGGCTACGGCGCCTCCCCCTGGACCGCGGTCGAACTCCTCCTCAGGCTGCGCACCGTCGCGCCGCACGCGCGCGTGGTCGGCATCGAGATCGACCCGGCGCGGGTCTCGGCGGCCGCCCCGTACGCGCGCGAGGGCCTCTCCTTCCGGCACGGCGGCTTCGAGGTGCCGCTGCCGGGCGCCTCCCCCGTCCTGATCCGGGCCGCGAACGTCCTGCGGCAGTACGACGAGGAGCAGGTGGCCGACGTCTGGGAGCGGCTGCGCGCCCGCCTCTCCCCCGGCGGGCTGCTCGTCGAGGGGACCTGCGACGAGATCGGTCGCCGCCACGTCTGGGTCGCGCTCGGGCCGGAGGGGCCGCGCACGGTGACCTTCGCGACGCGACTCGGCTCCCTGGAGCAGCCCTCCGACCTCGCCGAGCGGCTGCCGAAGGCGCTGATCCACCGGAACGTGCCGGGTGAACCCGTGCACGCGTTCCTACGGGACTTCGACCGGGCCTGGGCGGCCGCGGCGCCGTACGCCTCGTACGGGGCCCGGCAGCGGTGGATCAGGGCGGTCCGGGACCTGACCGCCGACTGGCCGGTGGCCGACGGGGTGGCGCGGTGGCGGCAGGGGGAAGTCACGGTGCGGTGGGAGGCGTTGGCACCTAGGCGCCCCTGAGCCGGGCCGCACGGCGACCCCGAGCCGGGCCGTGTAGCAACCCCGAGCCGAGCCACGCACCACCCCTGACGCCGTACCCCTGACGCCCCGCCCCCTGGCCCCGCTACTGACGCCCCGCCACCCGGCGCGCACACCACCCGATTTCACGCCCCCGCACGCCCACGCCACCCCCACGCCCCCTCGTGACCAGCGGGGAACGATCTCCGCGTGCCGTTCGTCACACGGGGCGGACAGAGGGATCCAAGTGACCGCCGGGCTCTGTCCTATCGGGCTCCGACGTGGCACCATCCCGGTGGCGAACCGAATGTTACTGACGGTAAATCAGCTTTGGGGGTGGCGGGGCGTGACTGGCAAGCGATACTCGACGGCGACGGCCGTGGCGCTGATCTGCGCGGCGACGGTGCTGGCCGCACCGGGGACGGCCTTCGCGCGTCCGGCGAAGCCGCCGGCCAGCCCGACTCCCCGCACCGACACGTCACTTGAGCAGGTCCGCAAGGAGATCGACGATCTCTACCACGACGCGGGCGTGGCCACGGATGCGTACAACGCCGCCGAGGAGAAGGCCGACAAGCAGTCCGAGCAGATCGTGAAGCTGGCCAAGGACATCGCCGACGGCCAGGCGAAGCTCAAGAAGCTGCAGGCCCGCGCGGGCGCCGCGGCCCGCGCGCAGTACCGCGGCGGCGGCATGCCGGACGAGGCCCAGCTGATGCTCAGCGAGGACCCGGGCCAGTTCCTGGACGGCGCCGGACGCATGCGGCAGGGCGAGAAGGCCACCAAGGGCATGCTGACCGAGCTGGAGCGGACACAGGACGACCTGCGGATCTACGCCAAGGACGCCACCGCCCGCTGGAAGAAGCTGGAAGCCAACCGCAAGGCGAAGGCCGCGTCGAAGAAGAAGATCAAGAAGAAGATCGCGGCCGCCGAGAAGATCGAGTCGACGCTGGAGAAGAAGGAGCGGGACCGGCTGCGCAAGCTGGAGGAGGCCGCCGCCCTCAAGAAGCAGTCCGCGTGGGTGAGTTCGGGTGTCCTGAAGGACATCGACGGCAAGGCGTCGCCCCAGGGCAGGAAGGCCATCGAGTTCGCGACCGCGCAGATCGGCAAGCCGTACGTGTGGGGCGCCGAGGGCCCGGGGTCGTACGACTGCTCGGGGCTCACCTCGAAGGCCTGGTCGGCCGCGGGCCGCGGCATTCCGCGGACGTCGCAGGAACAGTGGAAGCAGCTGCCGCACGTGGACGTGAAGAACATGCGCCCCGGCGACCTGATCATCTACCACTCGGACGCGAGCCACGTCGGGATGTACCTGGGCGACGGCGCGATCGTGCACGCACCCCGGCCGGGCCGGAACGTGACGATCACGGGTGCGGGCTCGATGCAGATCCTCGGAGTCGTACGCCCGGACAAGTAGCGGCCAGGTGGCACCGGCCGGGACACGCGTCCCCACACACATACCGGCAGAGGAACGAGCAGGGGCACCCCCCCCCACCTACCGGCCGGGACACACCCCGCCCCCACGGACGCCACGTTCATGTGACCCACTCCACCCAACCCCGCCGCGCTCAACCCGCACGGCGTGATGTTCGTCATCCCCGGTGGGAGCCCGCCGTGCCCAATTGCGTTCCTGGATGCGGCATATGACGGTGGCCGTTTGCCGCGCGGCATTCCAATGGAGGCGCGGCTACCGCTATGGTCCCCGTCGGTGCTGCGTCGACCTGCGCGGCACCACGCCCTCGGGGGGAGGGAAGGAAACGTAGCGATGCCCGTACCCATACCGCGGCAGAGAGCGATCCCGGCCGCGGAAGGCGGTCAGGCTCATCCGGCGCCCCCGTACGACACGGCGGCACCCGCCCACGACGCCACACGGGCGCCCGCCCACGACCCGACGACACCGGACCCCGCCCACGACCGCCCCGCGGCCGACCAGGGCAACGGCACCAGCAACAGCAACGGCTCCGGCCTGACCCTGCTGGTGATCGAGGACGACCCGGCCGGCTCCCTGAGCGTCCCCGAGCTCCTCGACTCCGTGGGCAAGCCCATCCGCATCCGCACCGCCCGCAACCTCACCGAGGCCGAGCGGCTGCTCACGGACGACGTGCACTGCATCCTGCTCGACCTGGCCCTGCCCGCGCCGGGCACCGCGGAGAGCGACGAGGACGAGCTCGTCGCGCTCCAGCACGTGCTGCGCCTCGCCCCCCGGCACGCCGTCCTCGCGCTCACCGGGGACGACGACTCCGAGCGCGGCGCGGAGGCGGTACGGGTCGGCGCCCAGGACTATCTCTTCCGGGACGAGCTGGACGGGCGGCTCCTGAGCCGCACCATCCGGTACGCGGTGGAGCGCAAGCGCGCCGACGTCGCCCAGCGCCAGCTGACCGAGTCGCGGCTGCACGCGCAGGAGAACGCCCGTCTGGAGCGCGGTCTGCTGCCCACACCGCTCCTGGACGGCTCCCCGCTGCGCTTCGCCGCACGCTACCGGCCCGGCCGCTCCCGCGCGCTGCTCGGCGGCGACTTCTACGACACCGTGCGCACCCCCGACGGGTCCGTGCACGTCATGATCGGCGACGTCTGCGGCCACGGACCCGACGAGGCCGCGCTCGGCGTGGAGCTGCGGATCGCCTGGCGCGCGCTGACCTTCGCGGGCCTGTGCGGCGACGAGCTGCTGTCCACGCTGCAGAAGGTCCTGGAGCACGAGCGCGCGGACGACGAGATCTTCGCGACGCTCTGCACGGTCGACATCGCGCCCGACGGCCGCCGGGCCGGACTGTGCCTCGCCGGGCACCCGGCGCCGCTGATCGCGCGCGAGGGCCGCCTCGCCGAGCTGCTTCCGTACGAGGACGGCGGCCCGGCGCTCGGCCTCCTGCCGCGGGCCCGCTGGCCGCGCCGCCAGGTGGAGCTGGGCGGCGCGTGGAGCCTGATGCTCTACACGGACGGCCTGATCGAGGGCCGCATCGGCCAGGGGAACCAGCGTCTTGGGCAGGACGGCATGGTGGAGATGGTCCGCCGCCAGATCGCCGAGGGACTGCGGGGCGACGAGCTCCTTGAGGCCGCCGTGAACGAGGTGCGCGACCTCAACGGCGGGGATCTGACGGACGACGTGGCGGTACTGCTCCTGGACCGGTCACCCGGCGGACGGTGAGGGACCGCTCCTGCGGCGGACGGGCGGACGGTGAGAGACCGGCCCCGGTCGCCCCCCGGCCGACCCCGCTACCGACTACCGGCCACCGTTGTAGGGACCGTACGGGCCGTCGCTGCTGGAGCCGCCACGGCGGCCGCCCCGGCCGCCGCCGGTGATCTGCTGGATCGCGGGGCGTACGTCGACCATGTACACGATGGTGGCGACGAGCCCGATGATCGGCAGGAACGAGAGGATCGGGAAGAGCAGGTTCACCACGAAGGCGATGCCGAGAATGATCAGCCAGAACGGCTTGGTCTTCTTGTCCGCCGCGCGATAGGCGTCCTCGCGCCGGACGGCGGCGTCGATGAGCGCGAATCCGCTGAAGACGATCAGGGCCAGCGACAGCAGCCACATGAAGTTCGCGAACCCTTGCATCAGCACAACGTCCACCACCAGTCTCGGCTCTTCGATTACGCGGCCACGGTACCCGCTACCCCGTCAACGGGGCGGGCACCTCGGGAGTGCCCGCCCCGCTCACACGACGAATGACGAATGACTACTCGGCGGGCGGCGTGGTCTTCTTCGCCGCCGTCTTGCGCGTCGTGGTCTTCTTCGCGACGGGCTTCTTCGCCGGGGCGGCGGCCACGGCCTGCGGCCCGGCCGGCGCGGCCGGCGCGGCCGACTGCCGACCGATCTTGGGGGCGGCGGCCTCCCCGTTCTCCGGGGTCTCCGGCTCCGCGTCGGGCTCGACCGTCTCGGCCAGGTCGAGGATCTCCTCGGCGGCCTCGCCGCGCCAGGACTTCACGGCCTGCTCACCGTGCTCGGCGACCTCGTCGTACCGCTCGCGCGCCTTGACCGCGAGCTCGGCGGCCACGCCGACGCTGCGCAGCGCGAGGTCCTGAGCGGTCTCGCCGAGCTTCTTCAGGTCGGCGTCGAACGTGCCGAGGACCTCGGTGACCTTCGCCTGGAGGGCTTCCTGCGCCTCCTTGGCGCGGGCGGCGGCCTTGTCCTGCACGGCCTTGGGGTCGGTGTTGCGCACCGCGTCGATACGGGCCGGCGCCTCGGCGATCAGCTGCTCGACCAGTCCTGGCACCTTCTTCGCCTGCTGGAACGCGAGGTCCGCGGACCCGGCGACGAAGTACGCGGGCGTGGGGTTCTTGAGGGTCTTGCGCAGGTCATCGGTGATGGCCATGACGATGGTCCTCCCGGATTCGCGTCAGCTTGTCACTTGAGGGTGTGCTTCTGGTGGGCATCACGTGCCGTCGGCGGCTCGGTGCTCTTCCCCGGCGTCACCGGGGTCACCGGCGGCACCGGCGGCGTCCTGATCCGCGTACGACGAGGTCTCGAAGCCGTTCTCCTTGCGGAACGACTCGTAGATCTGCAGCAGCACCTGCTTCTGGCGCTCGTTGATGGAGGGGTCGGCCAGGATGACGGCGCGCGTCTCCAGCTCGTCCCGCTCCTTCTCGTCGAGGATCCCGGCCCGCACGTACAGCGTCTCGGCGGAGATCCGCAGGGCCTTGGCGACCTGCTGCAGGACCTCGGCGCTCGGCTTGCGCAGCCCGCGCTCGATCTGGCTCAGATACGGATTGGACACCCCGGCGGCGTCGGCGAGCTGCCGCAACGACAGCTGCGCGGTGCGCCGCTGTTCGCGCAGGTACTCACCGAGATTGCCGACGTTGAGCGATGCCATGCGTCGATGGTGCAGCACCCTTGCTAACTTTTGCAAGCGCCTGCTTGCAAAAGTGCGCCACGCCACTGTGCGGGCGTACGGCACAGGGCAGTGACACGTGCAGTGACACGTCCCCCCGCCCGCGACCGATCAGGAATCGAGAAGCATCCGCCCCTCCCCGCCGCTAGCGTGGCCGGGATGGACCGCGGGCCGGTCCGAGGCCCGAGGGACGGAGAGCACGATGAGCAAGGCCGGACAGACACCACCGCGGGCAGGAGGCGCGCACGCCGCCGACCGCCACGATCTGATCCGCGTGCACGGCGCCCGCGAGAACAACCTCAAGGACGTCAGCATCGAGATCCCCAAGCGGCGCCTGACGGTGTTCACCGGGGTGTCCGGGTCGGGCAAGAGCTCGCTGGTCTTCGACACGATCGCCGCGGAGTCGCAGCGGCTGATCAACGAGACGTACAGCGCGTTCGTGCAGGGCTTCATGCCGGCGCAGGCGCGGCCCGAGGTCGACGTGCTCGACGGGCTGACCACCGCGATCACCGTCGGCCAGCAGCGGATGGGAGGCGACCCGCGCTCCACGGTGGGCACCGCCACCGACGCCCACGCCATGCTCCGCATCCTCTTCAGCAGGCTCGGCGAGCCGCACATCGGCCCGCCCAGCGCGTACTCCTTCAACACCGCGTCGGTCCGGGCCAGCGGCGCGATCACCGTCGAGCGCGGCGGCAGGACCAAGGCGCAGAAGGCCACCTACCAGCGCACCGGCGGCATGTGCGTGCGCTGCGAGGGCCGCGGCGCGGTCTCCGACATCGACCTCAGCCAGCTCTACGACGACTCCAAGTCGCTCTCCGAAGGCGCGTTTACCATCCCCGGCTGGAAGTCCGACAGCCAGTGGACCGTGCAGGTCTACGCCCAGTCCGGCTTCGTCGACCCCGACAAGCCGATCCGCAGGTACACCAAGAAGGAGCTGCGCGACTTCCTCTACGGGGAGCCGGTCAAGGTGAAGGTCAACGGCGTGAACCTCACCTACGAAGGGCTCATCCCCAAGATCCAGAAGTCGTTCCTGGCCAAGGACAAGGAGTCGCTGCAGCCGCACATCCGCGCCTTCGTCGAGCGCGCCGTCACCTTCACCGTCTGCCCCGAGTGCGACGGCACCCGGCTCAGCGAGGGCGCCCGCTCCTCGAAGATCGGGCGGAAGAGCATCGCCGACCTCTGCGCGATGGAGATCCGGGACCTGGCCGAGTGGGTGCGCGGCCTCACCGAGCCGTCGGTGGCGCCGCTGCTCACCGCGTTGCGGCAGACCCTCGACTCGTTCGTGGAGATCGGCCTCGGCTACCTCGCGCTCGACCGCCCCGCGGGCACGCTGTCGGGCGGCGAGGCGCAGCGCGTCAAGATGATCCGCCACCTCGGCTCCTCGCTCACCGACGTCACGTACGTCTTCGACGAGCCCACCGCCGGCCTGCACCCCCACGACATCCAGCGGATGAACGACCTGCTGCTGCGGCTGCGGGACAAGGGCAACACCGTGCTCGTCGTGGAGCACAAGCCGGAGACGATCTCGATCGCCGACCATGTCGTCGACCTCGGCCCCGGCGCCGGTACGGCGGGCGGCACGGTCTGCTTCGAGGGCACCGTCGAGGGCCTGCGGGCCTCCGGCACCGTCACAGGGCGCCACTTCGACGACCGGGCCGCGCTGAAGGAGACCGTGCGCGAGCCCACCGGGGCGCTGGAGATCCGCGGCGCGAGCACGCACAACCTGCGCGGCGTCGACGTCGACATCCCGCTCGGGGTGCTCACCGTCGTCACCGGCGTCGCCGGATCCGGCAAGAGTTCGCTCGTGCACAAGTCGATGCCCGCCGACGCGGACGTGGTGAGCATCGACCAGACCCCGATCCGCGGTTCCCGGCGGAGCAATCCGGCGACGTACACCGGGCTGCTCGACCCTGTCCGCAAGGCGTTCGCGAAGGCCAACGGCGTGAAGCCCGCGCTGTTCAGCGCCAACTCCGAGGGCGCCTGCCCGACCTGCAACGGCGCCGGCGTCATCTACTCCGACCTGGCGATGATGGCCGGCGTGGCCACCCCCTGCGAGGAGTGCGAGGGCAGGCGGTACCAGGCGTCGGTCCTGGAGTACCGGCTCGGCGGCCGCGACATCAGCGAGGTCCTCGCCATGCCGGTGGACGAGGCCGAGGAGTTCTTCGGCGACGGCGAGGCGCAGACCCCGGCGGCCCACCGCATCCTGCGGCGCCTCGCGGACGTCGGACTCGGCTACCTCAGCCTCGGCCAGCCGCTCACCACGCTGTCCGGCGGCGAGCGGCAGCGGCTCAAGCTGGCCACGCACATGGCCGACAAGGGCGGCGACCGGCTCGTCTACGTACTCGACGAGCCGACCACCGGCCTCCACCTCGCCGACGTCGAGCAGCTGCTCGGCCTCCTCGACCGGCTCGTCGACTCGGGCAAGTCGGTCGTCGTCGTCGAGCACCACCAGGCGGTCATGGCCCACGCCGACTGGATCATCGACCTCGGTCCCGGCGCGGGCCACGACGGCGGAAAGATCGTCTTCGAGGGCACGCCCGCCGATCTCGTCGCCGCCCGCTCCACCCTCACCGCCGAGCACCTCGCGAAGTACGTCGGTGTGTGATCCGGCCGCGGGCGTCGCGGCGCCGGGGGACCGTCACCCCGGGCGCCGTGCCGCCCGCATCGGTAACGTGGCCCCCGTGACCCGTGTGTCCCTCCCCGACCTCGTCCGGCTGCGCCAGGCCCGCGACCGCATGGACCGTGACTACGCGCAGCCCCTGGACGTCCCCGCGCTGGCGCGCGGCGCCCTCATGTCGGCGGGCCACTTCTCGCGCAGCTTCCGCGCCGCCTACGGAGAGACTCCGTACAGCTACCTCATGACCCGCCGGATCGAGCGCGCGAAGGCGCTGCTGCGCCGCGGCGACCTCAGCGTCACCGACGTCTGTTTCGAGGTGGGCTGTACGTCGCTGGGTTCGTTCAGCTCGCGCTTCACCGAGCTCGTCGGCGAGAGCCCGAGCGCCTACCGGGCCCGCGATCACGCCGACGGCGCCGCCGTCCCCGCCTGCGTCGCCAAGCTCCGCACCCGCCCGGTCAGGAACGGGGCTCCGGCAGAAGGGCCCTAACGTGAGGGGCATGGACATCGAACTCGCACAGTGCTTCATCGCCGTCGACGACCACGACAAGGCCCTCGCCTTCTACCGCGACGTGCTCGGCTTCGAGGTGCGCAACGACGTAGGTTTCGAGGGCATGCGCTGGGTGACCGTGGCGCTGCCCGGGCAGCCGGGCGTGGAGATCGTCCTGGAACCGCCGCTCGCGGACCCGAACGCCCTTGCCGCCGACCGGCAGGCGGCGGCCGAGCTGATGGCCAAGGGCATGCTCCGGGGCGTCAACTTCCGGACCGGCGACTGCGACGCCACGTTCGAGCGGATCCGCGCCGCGGGCGGCGAGGTCCTCCAGGAGCCGGTGGACCAGCCGTACGGCGTGCGTGACTGCGCGTTCCGCGACCCGGCGGGGAACATGCTGCGCTTCGTCCAGCCGCGCGAGAAGCAGCGGTAGGAGAAGTAGCGGCGCGAGATGCAGCGGTGCGAGGAGTAGCGGCGCGGACGCCCCCTGAAGAAGCAGTTGACCTTCACCTCGGGGGAAGCCGCACCATCGGTCGTGCCGGGCGACGTGCCCGGCACGAGGGAGGGACGGGCATGGGGCTGCTGACCATCGGGGCGTTCGCGAAGGCGTCCCGGCTTTCGCCGAAGGCACTGCGCCTCTACGACGAACTCGGCCTGCTGCCCCCGGCCCGCGTCGATCCGGTGACCGGCTACCGCTTCTACGCGCCGGACCAGCTGGAGCAGGCCCGGCTCGTCGCCTGGCTGCGCCGCCTCGGCATGCCGCTCGCCCGCATCCGGCACGTCTGCGCGCTCGACGCGGAGACGGGCGCGGGTGCGGACGTGGCCACGGGTGCGGGTGCGGACGTGCCCACCGGTGCGGCTGCCCGGGAAGTACGGGCGTACTGGGCGCAGGTCGAGGCCGACCTCGCCGCCCGGCGGAACCTGGCCGCCTTCCTCGTCGACCACCTGTCACGGAAGGACCCCGCCATGTCCCCGACCACCCCGCCCCTGACCATCCGTTACGCCGCCCTCTCCGAGACCGGACGCGTCCGGGAGAGCAACCAGGACACCGCGTACGCCGGTTCCCGGCTGCTCGCCGTCGCCGACGGCTTCGGCCGCACCGGCGCACCCGCGAGCGCCGCCGCCGTCGACACGTTCAAGCGCCTGGAGAGCCTGGAGGTCCTGGAGTCGGGGGACGTCCCCGCGGGCAGCCTCCTCAACCTCCTTGAGGAAGCGGTCGAACAGGCGGGCCAGGCCGTGCACGGCGCCACGGCCTCCGGGACCGGCCCGGCGGACGAGGCCGGCACGACGCTCACCGCCATGCTCTGGACCGGCTCGCAGCTCGCCCTCGTCCACATCGGCGACTCCCGGGCCTGTCTCCTGCGCGACGGGGAGTTCTTCCGGATCACCCACGACCACACCCTGGTGCAGTCCCTGCTCGACGAGGGCCGCATCACGCCGGAGGAGGCGTCCTCCCACCCGCAGCGCTCGCTGCTGCTGCGCGCCCTCACCCACGGCGGCGACGCCACCCCCGACGTACGGCTGCACGACGCCCGGCCGGGCGACCGCTATCTGCTCTGCTCCGACGGGCTCTCCGCGGTCGTCCCGGACGAGGAGGTGCGGCGGGTCCTCGGCGCGGCCGCCGATCCCGAGCAGGCCGTGCGGGAACTCGTCGCACTGGCCAACGCGCTGGGCGGCCCCGACAACGTGAGCTGTGTCGTCGCCGACGTGGTGGAGCTCCCTGCCGGCCCCGGGCCGCGCGAGCTCCGCTCCTGACCCCTTCGGGCGGACTCCGCTCCTGACCCCTTCGGGCGGGCCGACGGCCTGCTGACGCCTCCCGAAGGGGGCCCAGGATCCCCGGTTCTCCCCCCGCCCCCGGACGAAAGCGGACAGGATGGTTGTCCGCACCGTTCGTTCGTCGGCACCGGGGGGCGCCACCCATGAACCGTCCGTTGCGTCACATAGCCGTCTTCTGCGGGATCCTCACGCTCGCCCTGCTCCTGCGGGCGACCTGGGTGCAGTTCGCGCAGAACGACGAGTTGTCGAACGACAAGCAGAACCGGCGGGTGCAGATCGAGGCCTTCTCCCATCCCCGCGGCGACATCATCGTCGGGGGCAAGCCGATCACCGGCTCGAAGGACACCGCCGGCTCGGACTTCAAGTACAAGCGGGTCTTCAAGGAGGGCCCGATGTACGCGCCGGTGACGGGCTACTTCTCGCAGGCGCAGGGCGGCACCTTCCTGGAGGGCGTCCACAACGGCATCCTCAGCGGCAACGACGACCGGCTCTTCATCAAGCGCACCCTGGACATGCTGACGGGCAAGAAGCAGCAGGGCGGCGACGTCGTCACGACCATCGACCCCGAGGCCCAGAAGGCCGCCTACCAGGGCCTGGTGAACCTCGACGCCAAGGGGGCGGTGGTCGCCCTCGACCCCCGCTCCGGCAAGGTGCTCGCGCTGGCCAGCACCCCCTCGTACGACCCTTCGGCCTTCGCGGGCATCTCGCAGGAGGAGGGGCGGGTCTTCGAGCGGCTCGCCCGGCGCAAGGACAAGCCGCTGAGCAACCGCGCGCTGCGCGAGACCTACCCGCCGGGCTCCACCTTCAAGATCCTCACCGCGGCGGCCGCCCTGGAGCACGGCGTGGTGACGGACATCGACAAACCGACCGGCGCCAGGACCCCGTACAAGCTCCCCCTCAGCTCCACCCGTATCGGCAACGACGTGCCCGCCGCTACGTGCGACAAGGTGTCGATGAAGACCGGCATGCAGTGGTCCTGCAACAACGTCTTCCTCGACATCGCGCTGAAGGTCGGCAAGGACAGGATGCGCGAGACGGCGGAGAAGTTCGGGTTCAACGACGAGCAGTTCATACCCGTACGAACCGTCGCCAGCAGCTATCCGGAGAAGCTCGACAAGCCGCAGACCGCGCTGACCGGCATGGGCCAGGGCAGCCTGACCAGCACCCCGCTGCAGATGGCGATGGTCACCGCGGGGCTCGCCAACGACGGCAAGGTCATGAAGCCGTACCTGGTCGAGGAGTTGCGGGGCCCGGACCTCTCGGCGGTCGAGAAGGGCGAGCCGCACGAGCTCGACCGGGCCGTCTCCGAGAAGACCGCGAAGACCGTGCAGGAGATGATGGAGAACACCGTCGAGAACGGCACCGCGAACAAGGCGCGGATCGACGGCGTGAAGGTCGGCGGCAAGACCGGCACGGCCCAGCACGGCGCGAACGTCGACGACGAGCGGCCGTACGCGTGGTTCGTCTCCTACGCCAAGACCCCCGGCGGTGACGACGGCGAATCGCCGGTCGCGGTCGCCGTCTTCGTCGACCCTTCCCACATGAACATCGCGCGCTCGGAGATCGCGGGCGGCAAGCTGGGGGCGCCGATCGCGAAGGCGGTCATGGAGGCGGTACTGGAGCGCTGAGACCTGCTGTCGTCACCCGTCACCCGTCACCCGGCTCCCGTCACCTGTCACCTGTCACCCGGCTCCCGGTAAGGCGGCCCGGTCCGCGGCTACGCCCGCCACGGCAGTGGCCTGCCGTGCAGCACGTCCAGGCGGGACACGGCCCGGGTCAGCACCACGTACAGCCGGTGCAGCCCGCGCCGCTCCGCCTCCGCGATCGCGGCGGGCTCGACGGCGACGACATGGTCGTACTCCAGGCCCTTGGCGACCGAGGCGGGCAGCAGGGTCACCCGGGCGCCGATCCGGTCGGGGCCCGCGGCCTCGATGCCGGCGGCCGCCAGGGCCGCGCGCAGCCCCTCGACGTCCCGGTCGGCCGCGATGACCCCGATCGAGCCCTCACGGCCGAGCCCGTCCCGCACCGCGTCGACGGCCGCGGCGGCCACGTCGTCCGTCTCCGTGATCCGCAGCTCCCCGTCGGCACGCATCGACCGGGCGGGCGGCACGTCCACGTCGAGCCGTCCGAGCAGCTGGTTGGCGAGCTCGACGATGGCCCGCGGCACCCGGAAACCGGTGGTCAGGAAGGTGACCGCGGCATCCGGTTTGCCCAGGTGGGCGAGGAGATCCGGCCAACTCCGGGCGGCCCAGGGGGTGGTGGCCTGCGCCAGGTCGCCGAGGACGGTGAGCGAGCCGAAGCCGGCGCGGCGGGCGATGGCCCGGCACTCCATGGGCGAGAGGTCCTGCGCCTCGTCGACGACGATGTGGCCGTACCCCGCGGGGCGTTCCAGGAGCCCTTCCACCTCGTCGAGGAGGACGAGATCGGCGGCGCTCCACTTCGCGGACTTGTGGGAGCGCGGCGGCCTGGCCCACAGAACCGCCCGCTGCTCGGCGCCGTCGAGGATCCCGTCGGCCGCGGCGGCGAGCGCGTCCGCGTCACCGAGCAGCGCCGCGAGCACCTCGTCCGCCCGGACCCTGGGCCAGACGGCGTCGACGAAGGCGCCGACGGGCCGGGACCGGGCGATCTTCTGCAGCCAGGTGTTGTTCTGTGGTCCGGCCCGCCGTTCGGCCCGCTCCTGGATCGCCCGGACGGCCCGGCTGCGCACCCGCTCGCGCCCGACGGCGTACGGCGGCTCCTCGCCCCGTACGTCCTCGATGATCCGCTCCAGTTCACCGAGCGGCACCCGCCAGCGGTACGAACCGTCGGGCACGGCAAGGGAGTCGGCGGGCGGCGCGACCCGCGCGTACAGCGCGCGGCGCAGCACCTCGGCCATCCGGGCGTCGTGCTTGACGACGGCGGCGGCCTCGTCGTCGACGGCGCGCACCGGGTGCCGTGCGATCTCGTCCTGGACAGTGGACTGCCGTACGCCGGTCTCGCCGAGGGAGGGCAGGACCTCGGCGATGTAGCGCAGGAAGGTGCGGTTGGGCCCGAGGATCAGGAGGCCGGAGCGCTGCACGCGCCGGGGGTGGGTGTAGAGGAGGTACGCGGCGCGGTGCAGGCCGACGGCGGTCTTGCCGGTGCCGGGGGCGCCCTGCACACAGAGGGATGCGGCGAGTTCACCGCGTACGAGGTCGTCCTGCTCGGGCTGGATGGTGGCGGCGATGTCGCGCATGGGGCCGAGGCGGGGCCGCTCGATCTCCCCGGCGAGGATCCCGCTCACCGGCCCGCCCGCACCAGCGTCCACGCCCTCGCCATCACGCTCGCCCAGGGGTTCGTCCTCCATGCCGGTGAGGTCGGCGGAGTCGCCCTTGCTGCCGGGCGCCCAGCCGAACCGGCGGCGGACGGCGACGCCCTGCGGGTCGCGGGCGCCCGCCTGGTAGAAGGCGCGGGAGACGGGGGCGCGCCAGTCGACGACGAGCGGCGGGGCCGAGGGGTGCTCGGTGATGCGCAGCCGTCCGATGTGGTAGCGCTGCCCGCGGTGTTCGCCGGCCCGGTCGCCCTCGGTGCCGTCGGCGGCGAAGTCGAGGCGGCCGAAGAAGAGGGGAGCTTCGGGGAGCTCGCGCATGGCCTTGGCGTGGCTGCGGAACTGGTAGCCGAGCACTTCGGCGTCGGCGCCCGACGCGGAGACGTCCGCTCCGCCGGTCACCCGTTCCTCGGCGCCTTCGACCATGCCGGTCAGGGCGGCGCGGCAGGCGTCGTGGTAGCTGCGTTCCTGGGCGAGGGCATCGGAGGTCGTCGTCATGCGGCCAGAATAATGTAACCGAGTTAAATTTATAACCAAGTATCACTCGTCCGCTACACTTCCCCCATGAGCAGCGCCAGCACGAGCAGCCGCCCGCAGCCGGAAGCCGGGGGCCTGCGCGCCCGCAAGAAGCAGCGCAGGTACGAGGCGATCTCCGAGACCGCGATCGCCCTCTTCCTGGAGAAGGGGTTCGAGAAGGTGTCGGTGGCGGAGGTGGCGGAGGCCGCGGAGGTCTCCAAGCCGACCCTGTTCCGCTACTTCGCGTCGAAGGAGGACCTGGTACTCCACCGCTTCGCCGACCACGAGGACGAGGCGGCCCGCGTGGTCACCGCCCGCCCCGCCGGCGGCACCGCGCTCGACGCCCTGCACCGGAACTTCCTGACCGGCCTCGACCAACGCGACCCGGTGACGGGCCTCAGCGACCACCCCGGCGTCCTGGCCTTCCACCGCCTCCTCTACGGCACGCCCTCCCTGGTGGCCCGCCTCTACGGCTACCAGGACCGCTCCGAACGGGCCCTGGCCGCCGCCCTGTCACAGGCGCACGGCGGCACCCCCCTCGAAGCCCGCCTGGCCGCCGCCCAGATCGTGGCCGTCCAGCGCGTCCTCGCCGAGGAGAACTGGCGCCGCGTCGCGGCGGGCGAGAGCACGGACGACGTGGCCCGGGACGCGGCCACGGCCGCGGACGACGCCTTCAGGCAACTGCGCGGGGGCCTGCCCCGGTACGCGTGAGCTGCGAAAACGGCCAGGTCCTTGCGGCCTAGGCCATATCGCCGGAAGGGTCCTGGGGGCGGTCCGCCCGCTCCTCGCCTTCGCGGCTCTCCCGGTCCGCGCCCGCGTCCCGGCGGGCCCACCCCCGCAGCGCCTCCATGACCTGCCACTGACTCGGAACGTCCGCCAGGTCCAGGGCGGTGCGGGCCCGGGTGAGGACGCCGTGGACCTTGCGGCCCGCGTGGATCAGGGGCCACCAGGAGAGGCCCGGCCGGGTGTCGAGGGTGAGGGCGGCGCGGATGACATCGGTGAACACCGACTGCGCCCGCTTGTAGTCGAGGATCACCGGGAGGTCGTCCTCCCATCCGTCGGAGCTGCCCGGCCTGACCTGTTCCACGGCCTCGCACCAGCGCCGCGCCATGTCCCGCTCCTGTTCCGGGCGGTAGCGCATCAGATACAGGTGGGTCGCCAGGTCGTACAGCGGGTCCCCCACCATGGCCAGTTCCCAGTCGATGGTCCAGAGCCGGCCCAGGGGGTCGACGATGAAGTTCTCCCTGTGCAGGTCGCCGTGCAGGAGACCGAAGGGTCTCGGCGTCATGCCCGAGACGTTTCTTCTCAGTCGGCCCAGGCAGTCGTCGTCGACCCCGAGCGCCCGGAAGAGTTCGCCGAACCGCCCCGCGTTCGCCCGGTGGACCTGCTCCTCGGTGAAACAGATCAGCCGCTCAAGGAACCCCTTGGTATCGCGGTCGGCGGGCCGGTCCTCCGCCACACAGCGGCGTGGCACGGAGAGCTTCTCGGGGTCGACCGCGGCCAGTTCCTCGAACAGCTCGACGATCTGCGCGATCAGCGGCTCCGGGACGACGTCGCCGAACGTGTGGCGCGAGCCGAGCGTGCGGCCTTCGATGAACTTCTGCAGGCCGATCTCGCCGACGTCGATGACCTCCGGGATCCGGGTGACGTGCCCCGCCAGGGCGCGTACCAGCTCTTCCTCGGACGCGAAGCAGCGCCGGTCGAACCAGAGCAGGTTCCTGCGCGGCTCCCGGCACTTCCAGCGGGACCGGCCCGGGGCCGTCGGGTCCGCCGCGGGCAGCGGGAAGACGTACGTCTCGTGGTGGTACCCCTTGAGGGGGCCGACGAGGGCGTGCTCGCCGCCACTCACCAGAGCGGCGCGTTCCCGGGCCAAGGAAGTCGGTTCGGATGTCATGGTCCGTCTTTCAGCCTGGGACTGATCCGATGAGTAAGGAGTGGAGCAGGATACTTGTGCGCACTTGAGCCCCATGCCGTCGGCCGCTCAAGTGCCGTTCAATGACACCCCCAGGGACGAACCCGCGCTCGCCAGTACGAGGAGGGCACGCGCGCGGCGGTGACTTCGGGAAGTGGTCGAACGCCGGACCGTGGGCCACACTTGCTGGGATGACTTCCCGCAGGCCCGCCGACGGCGTCGGCAGCACCCCCGGCCCGGACGCCCCGGCCGGTCTCCTCGCGGCCGCCCGGGCGGTCCTGTTCGACTTCGACGGGCCGGTCACCCCGTTCTTCGAGCGCTATGCCACGCCGCCGATCGCCGCCGAGATCAAGGCGCTGCTGAAAGAGACCGGCGGACCACTGCCCGCCGCCGTACAGGAGTGCCACGACGCGCACCGCCTCCTGCGGCTCCTCAGGAGCGAGATGTTCCGCGACGAGACGCCGGGACACGAGGACCAGAAGACACTCGAACGCGCCGAGGCCATCGTGACGGCGCACGAGTACGCGGCGGTCGCCGACGCACCTCTCGACGCGCACGTCAGAGGGCTCCTGGCCACGCTGCGGCGGCTCGGGAAGCGGCTCGTGGTCGTCAGCAACAACGCCGAGGGCCCGGTCGGCGCCTATCTCGAACGCCATCACCTGGACGTCTTCTTCGAGCGGGTCTTCGGCCGCGACCCTCACGAACTGCTCCACATGAAGCCCGACCCCGACTGCGTGTACCGCGCCCTCGGCCACCTCCGCGCCGCCCCCGGGGAGTGCCTCCTGATCGGCGACCAGCTCACCGACCTCGCCGCGGCGGCCGAGGTCGGCGTGCCTTTCCTCGGGTATGCGCGCAGCGCCGCCGAGGCAGCTGAGATGCGGCGGAAGGGGGCCGTGTGGGCGGACACGTCCCTGGCACCCCTGAGGCGTACCGCGGACGGCCTCCTGTGACGTAACCGCCCTCTGGTGAACCGGAGTTGACGGCGCCATGATGGTGCGCCACTACTCGGGGGAGGCCGGGGTTGCCCACACGCCGCGCGGGAAGAAACCACGGACGGCCGGCGCTCGAAGAACTGCGGAGCCGCCTCGCGGACCTGAAGTCCGGCCTCATCAAGGGGCTCCTGGCCACCGTCGCCGTCGTCGGCGCCGCCGCGGAGATCATCGGGCCCGTGGGGGACGCGCTGCGGGACCGGGAGTTCCTGGGCGGCTCGTTCGCCGCGGTCGTCGCCCTCATCCTCTTCGACGCGATCGGCGACTCCTCGGACCGGGAGGTCTCCGGCGTCGACGTGTTCGGCACCCTGAGCGACCTCAGCGATCCGGCCAAGGAGGCGTTCGACGCCCGGCACGTGCGGGTCTTCTTCTCCGGCTTCACGATGCAGACGCTGCACGGCGTCGTACGGGACCGTCTGATCGAGGTCGCCGACGGTTCCGTGCGGCCGAAGCGGATCACGCTGCACATCATCGTCGTCCACCTCAACTCGCCGATGAACCTGCCCGGCGCCCTGGCCCCCGCGACGGCCGACGGCCGACGGCAAGCGCACCTTCGACGACTCGCCCGCGAACCGCGAGCGCATGCGCGAGGACTTCACCCTCAAGTACTGGGACGGCCTGCGCGCCCTCCTGGACGAGATCCACCACCGCCACCCCCGCATCGCCATCGAGTGCGAGGTGCGCGAGTCACCGCACGGGCCTCAGTCCAAGCTGTACATCCTCAACGAGGAGCGGGCCATCTACGGGACGTACGGCATCAGGAAGGGCTCGTTCGTACGGGGCGGGACGACACACGAGATCCTCGACGCGGAGGGCTTCGGCATCAAGCACGGTGACGCCCGGTTCGTGGGCTGGGACGTGCGCTCCCGCACCAAGTCGACCCGCCAGCTGGCCAATTACCACATGGCCTGGTTCGAGAACCTCTGGGACGTCCTGGACGAGGTCAAGCCCGCGGCCCCCGTGATCCCCAACCCCGTCTGGCACCCACCCCCCTCACCGGCCGACCCGGCCACCTGACCCGCGCCACCACCGGCTCAGGGCTTCCGCCGCCTCTTCCTCGTCCGGCACCGACACCAGGCCAAGGGGCCCCGCGGCCCGCCGCACGGACCGGCACATCCGCCATGCCGCGGCCGCGAAGTCGGCGTCGCCGGGCGCCGGGGGCAGAGTGAGCGCCGCCCGCATGAGGTCGGGGAAGACGGACTGCGCGTACTCGAAGGCCAGGTGGACGGGCAGGTCGTCGTCGAGGCCCGCCGTCATGTCACCGAGGCCCGCGCCGTTCATCGCCTCCGACCAGAGCTTCACCATCCGCTCGCGCTCCTCCTCGTCGTACTCCATGCGTACGAGGTGGGTGGCGAGGTCGTGGAGCGGGTCACCGTAGAGCGCCAGCTCCCAGTCGATGACGGTGATGCGCGAGCCGTAGACGACCACGTTGGCCCGGTGGACGTCGGTGTGCAGCAGGCAGAACGGGCGTGCGGTCAGGACGGGGAGCCGCCGCTCGAACGACTCCAGGGCGTCCGCCGGGACCCCGAAGGCCTCGAAGAGCCCGTCGAGGCGGTCCTCGTTGGCGCGCCGCACCCGCTGCTCGGTCCAGTCGACGCGCCAGCGGAGGAAGGCCGTGCTGTCGCCGGGCGCCGGCCGGTCAGCGGACAGGGGCGGCAGCTCGGACACCGGTACGGACGCCAGCCGGGCGAAGAACTCGGCCAGCTGCACCATGAGTTCGTGCCGGACCGGGTGCCCGTAGCCGGCCAGGTCGGCGAGGCAGACCCCGGACTTGTACTCATGCATCGACGTCGCGCCGAAGTCCGCCAGCCAGCGGGGGACTTCGGGCAGGTGACGTGTGACGACCTCCAGGACGTCGGTGTGCGAGGGGGAGGCTTCGACATGAGGGCAGAGGGTATTGCCTGCCCCCTCCTGTCAGATGTCACATCTGGACGGATCTCACGCTCCGGTGGCCTTCCCGTACTGCCTGAGGAGCCGCAGCACCCTCTCCCACGACGGCACGAGGCACTCGTCCGGCGCCCCCGCCTCGCGCAGCAGTTTCGCCTTGCGGTCGTTGCGCGCGAAGCCGAGGAACGCCACGCCCGCCTCCCGCGCCGCGCGGAAGTCGGAGGGCGCGTCGCCGACCATGACCGTCGCGGACCGCTCCGCACCCATCGCCGTCAGCGCCCTGTTCAGGACGCTCGGGTGGGGTTTCAGCAGGTGGAGGTCGTCGGTACGGCCGTAGACGTGCGGAGTGAAGCAGGCCGTGAGGCCGCGTGATTCCAGGTAACGGTCCGCGGTGCGGGCCGAGTTGTTCGTGGTGATGGCCAGCCCGGCGCCGGTGGCCTTCCAGGTGCGGATGACCGCGTCGGCGTACGGGGTGGGCCAGGCGCTCGGCACCGCGCTCAGCTCGTCCTGCGTGAGCCGCTCCTCCAGCTCCGCGACCAGGTCGCTGTGGGGTCTGCGGACGTCGACGGCGCGCAGCACGGCGAACGGGTCCGTCTCGTCGCGCACGTCATCGGTCAGCAGGCCGTGCAGGCCCCGGGCCGCGAGCCAGCGGATCTGCTCGTCCGCGATCTGCGCGGCCGAGAGTCCGGCGAAGAGCCTGCAGATGGGACCGTCGAAGTCGAGCAGCACGAAACGTGCACGTTTGATCGTGTCGCGCACATAATCGGTCTCATTCGCCGCTTGCTGGACACTCGCAGTGTCGGATTGCGTCGAGTCAGGGGTCATCTAAGAGAGTGTCAGGTCAGTCGTGATGGTTTCCCAGAGGGCGTCGAACCAGTTCTGCGACTCGTCGACGAACATGGAGTCGCGCGTGGCGGACACGCCCTTCTCGAAGGAGAAGAGCGGCGCCTTGATGCCCCCGGCGTCCCAGATGTCCATGACCTCGGGGTTGCTGCCGTTCTCTCCCACCTCCACGGAGTTCTCGGTCAGCGTGTAGTAGGCGAGCAGCGTCTCGTTGCCGTTCAGGAGATACAGCTTGACCGGCGTGGTGAACGGCAGCGCGCGGAACGTCACGTCCACGTCGATGCCGTGCGAGGAGCGCAGGGCGCGGAGATTGTGCCGCAGCACCTGGCCCTGCGCGTTGCGCTGGGTGAGCCACCGCTCGTGCAGGCGGTCCCTCGTCGATTCGCCGTCACCCTCCCTCGGCACCGGGAACGCCAGCTTGATGGCGCTGCTGGGCAGCAGGATGCGGACCTTGATGGACTCCGGGCGGAGCCGGCCCTCGTGGATCAGTCGCACCGGCTCCCCGAGCGCGATCATCAACGTCTCCGCGGTGTAGGACACGACGTCGATCGTCACGTGCGGCTGGGCGAACGCCTCGGCGAGGCGGGGGGCGAGCGCGACCATCGACGGCTGCGGCCCCTCGCTCGCCGCGGCCGGCGGGTGCGCCTCGGCGACCCGCGGCGGGCTTCCCTTGCTGACGTTGGACAGGAGGCCTTCGCTCTGGAGCTTCTTCATCGCCTGCCGCACCGTTCCGCGTTCGACGCCGAACTCCTCGGCCAGTTCGGCCTGGGTCGGCAGGCGCTCCCCCGCCCGGAGCCGGCCCGCGCGGATGCGGTCGCGGAGGGTGTCGGCGATCTCCTGAGGTGAGAGTCTTCCGCTGCCGTTCACTGCCACGTTCTCCTGAGTCACCATCAGACGATACAACTGCCCGCCATCTTCGGGCAGTTGATGGGAAGTTGTTTTCTACTCCAACCAAGTGGGGACAACCACAGCAGAGTTGGTTGCCAACTGACTCAAGATGGCAGAAGGAGGCACCACCATGCCCGCCATAGCCCTCCTCGCAGCCGTGGTCGCCGTCACCCTCGAGCAAGTCGTGCAGTGGAAGTACGGACCGATGGGCATCGTGGGTCTCCTCCTGCTGACCGTGGGAGTCAAGGCGAAGAACCCCACCTGCAGCTCCATCGGCGCCGTCGTCCTCGCCCTGATGGTGACGGGTCCGGCCGGCTGACCGGCCCGGCGGCGGAGCTGCCCCCGGCTCCCGGGGATCTCAGCCCGCCGCCAGCTCCAGGTCCCGGCTGATCGTGTTCCAGAGCGCGTTGAACCACAAGTGGGACTGCTCCACGAAGGTCGTGTCCCGCAGCCCGTCACCCTCTTTGAACGGGAACAGCATCGACTGCGTACCCTGTGCGTCGTACATCTCCAGGGACCCCTTGCCGATCTCCTCGTCGCGCTTGGTGAGCGTGTAATAGGCGAAGAGCGCCTCGGTGTTGTTGATCAGGTACAGCTTCACGGGCGGGGTGAACGGCAGCGCCCGGAACTGCACCGATACGTCGATGCCGTGCGAGGCCCGCAGCGCGAGAAGGTTGTGGCGCAGCACCTGCCCCTGCGCGTTGCGCTGGTCGAGCCAGCGCCGGTGGACCTGGCTCGACCCGTCCTCCCCGCTGTCGACAGGGGCCGGGAAGGCGAGGTCGATGTCGCGGCTCGGCAGCAGCACCCGGACGTCGACCTTGGCCGGTTTCCGCTGTCCCGCGTGGATCTGCCGCAACGGTTCGCCGATGGCCATGGTGAGGGAGATGGACGTCAGGCACAGCGCGTCTATCTCTACGTGCGGGGTCTCGAAGGCGGCCGCGATGCGTGGGGCAAGACCGACCATGGTCGGCTGCGGGCGCACCTCGCCGGGGTGGACGGGTCCGCGCTCCGCGGCGTCGGCGACCGTGGCGGGGCTGCCCTTGGACACATTGGACAGCAGATGCTCGCGGTGCAGAATGCGCAGCGCCTCGCGCACCGCACCACGCTCCACACCGAACTCGTCGGCCAGCTCGGCCTGGGTGGGCATGCGCTGCCCCGGCCGGAGCGACCCGGACCTGATCCGGTCGCGCAGCGCGTCCGCCACCTCGTGGTGGGACCGCTGCGTCCGCTTCCGCCCGTTGACGGCGGCATGGTCGGTGCTCACAACCAAACAGTACAACTTCGCGCCATCTTAGGGGAGTTGCAGGAAAGGTGGTTATGAGTCGTCTCCTAACGGAGATAACTCAGTTGAAGTTGGTAGCCAACTTCGGCGACCTGGTCAGACCCTCCCGGGGTTGGCCACCAGCCGTCGGCCGTCACTCCGAAGCACCTCCCGGTGGCAGCCAGTTGGTCATCAGCTGAACGGGGTCCGCCGCCCCGATCCCGAAGGAGGGAACGTCATGCCGCTCATCGCCATCGTCGTCGCCGCCCTCGCCATCGGATTCGAGCAGCTCGTCCAGTGGAAGTACGGCCCGCTCGGCATCATCGCCTTCGTCCTGCTGACCATCGGCATCAAGGCCCAGAACGTCAAGCTCAGCGGCTTGGGCGCGGGCCTTCTCGTCCTGCTCCTCGCCCAGTCGGGCTGAACCGGCAGGACCCACGGGTCCGGCTGGCCGGGCTCCCATCCGGAGGGGAGCCGGGAGTCCGGTCAGCCGTCGCGAAACAGAGCCCCGGCTCCCTGCTACGGGGGAGCCGGGGCTCGTCGTCGCCAGGCCGGGAAACCCGTAGTCCTCCCCGCACACCACGGCCGCCCCGCTCACGCCAGCAGGTCGTCCACCTGTGCCTCGCCGACCCGGTACCTGCGGGCGATCTCCGCACTGCAGTCGTCCGCCGTCCGCTGCAGCAGCTGGCGCCGGCGCGACACCTGCTGTTCGTGCCGGACGAGGCGGCCCATCGCCGCGTGCAGCTCGTCGTCCGTGCGCGCCGCCAGATCGGAGAGCTCGACCTCGGCGAGCATCTCCGTGGCGAGCAGGCGGTACTCCTCGCCCAGCGGCGTGCCGAGCGTGACGTGCCGGGCCGAGGAGCGGTGGCGGGCCGGGGCGTCCGTGAGGATCTCCGGGAGCCGGCTCACGACCGTCCCCGCCGGGCGGGGCGCCTGCTGCCGCTGGTCGCCGCGGTGCGCGAGCTCGGCCCGCAGGATGTCGATGCGGCCCTGAAGCAGCCGCCGCAGATAGCTGAGGTCGGCCTCGTCCTGCTGCGCCGCCCTGCGCAGCTCACGGAGCTCCGGCAGGCGCAGCGCGGCCAGGTCGTGCTCGGGCACCTCGGGCAGCAGTCGGCTGCCGCCCGTGCGCTGCGTGGGCGGCCGCGGAACCTGCGGACGCCGCAGGGAGATACGGCCCGGCGACTGCCCTGTGCTTGGTGTGCTCATGTGGCTCTACCCGTCCCCTCGACCGGCCGACGCGGGTGCACCGCGTGTGAGCATGGTGCCACCCCGAGTGGCCGCTATGGGAGCGAGTGCCCGGAATCGACCCCGGATGGGGGGATCGGACCGCCGTCCCGAGCGCCCTGTGCGGCACGGCATGATGGCCGTATGCGAGCAGTGGTGCAGAGGGTCGACGGGGCGAGCGTGGTCGTCGAGGGCGAGACGGTCGGCGAGATCAGCGGCGAGGGGCTGTGCGTCCTGGTGGGCGTCACGCACGACGACACCAAGGAGAAGGCGGCCCAACTGGCCCGCAAGCTGTGGTCGTTGCGCATGCTGGCCGAGGAGAGGTCGTGCAGCGACATCGACGCGCCGCTCCTGGTCATCAGCCAGTTCACGCTCTACGGAGACGCCCGCAAGGGCCGCCGCCCCACGTGGAACGCGGCGGCCCCCGGTGATGTGGCCGAACCCCTGGTCGACGAGGTCGTGGCCCAGCTCCGCGCGCTGGGGGCAACGGTGGCGACGGGCCGCTTCGGGGCGCAGATGCGGGTGGGCCTGACGAACGACGGCCCGTTCACGGTGCTCCTGGAGATGTGACCGCCCGACCGGGGACACAGGCTCTTACGGCTCGACCACGACCTCCTGCGCGGCGGCCGTGTCGCCGGCGATCAGCTTCGCGTCCAGGGGCACGTTGCGCTTGACCAGGGCCAGGGCGATCGGGCCGAGCTCGTGATGGCGCACGGCCGTGGTGATGAACCCCAGCTTCCGCCCTCCAAGGCCCTCGCTCGCGAGGTGCAGCGGCGTACCGGCCGCGGGCAGGTGCACCTCGCTGCCGTCCAGGTGCAGGAAGACCAGGCGGCGCGGCGGCTTCCCCAGGTTGTGGACGCGGGCGACGGTCTCCTGCCCTCGGTAGCAGCCCTTCTGCAGGTGCACGGCGGTGCCGATCCAGCCCAGCTCGTGCGGGATGGTGCGGTGGTCGGTCTCGAAGCCGAGGCGCGGGCGGTGGGACTCCACCCGCAGCGCCTCGTACGCCAGGAGCCCGGCAGCGGGGCCGTTCTCGGCGGCGTACGACGCCAGGTCCATGCGGGGCAGGAACAGGTCGCGGCCGTGGGCGGTCTCGCGTACGACGACGCCGTCCGGGACGGCGGCGATGGAGCCGGCCGGCAGGTGGACGACGGCGAACGCGTCCGTGCGGTCGGTGACCTCGACGCGGTAGAAGAACTTCATGCTCTCCAGGTACGCGATGAGCGCGTCCTGGGTGCCGGGCTCGACGTGCGCCCAGACGGTCTCGCCGTCGTCGACGAGGTACAGGGCGTGCTCGATGTGGCCGTTGGCGGAGAGGATCAGCGCCTCGGTGGCCTGGCCGGTCGGCAGCTCGCTGACGTGCTGGGTGATCAGCAGGTGCAGCCAGCTCAGCCGGTCCGAGCCGGTGACGGCGATCACGCCGCGGTGCGAGAGGTCGACGAATCCGGTGCCGTCGGCGAGGGCGCGCTGCTCGCGGAACAGTTCTCCGTAATGGGCGGCTACGCCTTCGTCCACGCCCTCGGCGGGGACGGCGCCGGGCAGGGACAACAGGGGGCTCTTCATGTTCACACAGCCTACGACCTGGCCGCCGCCGCGCTTATTCCGCGGCCCGGCACTTCCCGCACTGTCCGAAGATCGCGAAGTGCTTCAGGTCGGTGTCGAAGCCGAAGGTCTCGCGCAGCTTGTCGGTGAACTCCGCCGCGACCGAGGTGTCCGCCTCGATGACGTCCGTGCAGTCCCGGCAGACCAGGTGGATGTGGTGGTGGCGGTCCGCGAGGTGGTACGTCGGCGCGCCGTGCCCCAGGTGGGCGTGGCTGACCAGGCCCAGCTCCTCCAGGAGCTCCAGGGTGCGGTAGACGGTGGAGATGTTGACCCCCGACGCCGTCCTGCGCACTTCGCAGAGGATGTCGTCGGGGGTCGCGTGTTCCAGGGCGTCGACGGCTTCGAGGACAAGCTGACGCTGCGGCGTCAGCCGGTAGCCGCGCTGACGCAGGTCGCTCTTCCAGTCGGAGTCGGTACTCGCCACACCGTGAAGTCTAGGGCCCTACTTGAAGAAAGCGATGCCGTCGTCGGGGAGATCGCCGAGGTTGCGGGCCATGTCCGCGACCTCCTCGGGGGTGACGACCTTCTTCAGCTGGGCCGACATGTAGGGCCGCAGCGGGACCTCGGGGGTCTGCTTCTCGCCGACCCACATCAGGTCGCCCTTCACGTAGCCGTAGAGGCGCTTGCCGCCGGTGTAGGGCCCGGAGGCTGCGGTGCGCGCGACGGCGTCCGTGGCCAGGTCGATCTGCGGCTTCTTGTCGGCGAGCTCGCCGTACCAGACCTCGACGACGCCGTCGTCGCGGACCATCACGACCTCGACCTTGCGGTCCTTGTCGATCCGCCAGAAGCCGGACTCGGACTCCAGGGGCTTGACCTTGTTGCCCTCGGCGTCGAGCACCCAGGTGTACGAGCGGTACTCGATGAAGTCGCGCCCGTCGTGCGTGAAGGAGACCTCCTGGCCGAAATTCGCCTTCTCGGCGCCGGGGAAGTCGGTGACGCCCGCGCCGGCCCAGTTGCCGAGGAGGAAGGCGAGGGGGACGAGGTCGGGGTTCAGGTCGGACGGAATCTCGATCATGGGAAGCTCAGGCGATCTGTGGAGGAGGGGGTGGGGGTCAGCGCTGGCCCTGGTACAGCTTCTTCACGGTCAGTCCGGCGAAGGCGAGTACGCCGACGCAGACGAGAACCAGCAGGACGGAGAAGAAGGCCTCAAGCACGGGGTGCTCCTCGGTGAGCGGTGGGGCGGGTATCAGAGCCGGTCCCACTGTAGTCGGGCGGCGCCCGTCCCTCTCTGTGAGGTCCCTCGCGACGTACGCTGGGTGTATGTACGCGCGAAGGCGCCGCCTGTACTTCGCCATGATGGGGACCTGCGTCGGTCTCTTCGTCCTGGCCTGGGGTGTCGTGCGGCTCTGGTCGATGCCCGTGGCCGTCGGGATGTGTGTCGTGGCGATGGTGATCCCGCCCCTTGCCGCGATGACGGCGAACCGGCGCGGGCCCGATGACCGCTGGTGGGACGACCCCAGCGGGGACCGGAAGTCCGACGAGTGGTGGGACGAGCTGGACGGCAAACGCAGGCGACAGCCTTAGAGCCTGTCTTAGCAGAGCCTGTCTTAGCCGAAGGGCCGCACCCCGTTCCAGTGGCGTCCAACCCCCTGGGGTGCGGCCCTTCAGCCGTTCTCGGTGCGGTGGGTGACACCGCGACGCGCGGTCAGACCGCGATCGCGACCTCCGCCAGACCGCCCGTCCGGGCGACGACCGTACGGTCCGCCGTGCCGCCGGGGATCAGCGCCCGGACGGTCCACGTGCCCTCGGCGGCGTAGAAGCGGAACTGTCCGGTGGCCGAGGTGGGGACCTCGGCGGTGAACTCGCCGGTCGAGTCGAGCAGGCGCACGTAACCGGTGACGGGCTCGCCGTCGCGGGTCACCTGGCCCTGGATCGTCGTCTCACCGGGCTTGATCGTCGAAGCGTCGGGGCCGCCGGCCTTTGCTCCACACATGGGTACTCCTGAGGGGGAAGAGAGAGGTCCGGGGGTCTTACTTGTTGGCGCCGAGCTCGATCGGCACGCCGACGAGGGAGCCGTACTCGGTCCACGAGCCGTCGTAGTTCTTGACGTTGGTCTGGCCGAGCAGCTCGTGCAGGACGAACCAGGTCAGGGCCGAACGCTCACCGATGCGGCAGTACGCGATGGTGTCCTTGGCGAGGTCGACCTGCTCGTCCTCGTAGAGGGCCTTGAGCTCGTCGTCCGACTTGAACGTGCCGTCGTCGTTGGCGTTCTTCGACCACGGGATGTTGCGGGCGCTCGGCACGTGGCCGGGGCGCTGCGACTGCTCCTGCGGGAGGTGGGCCGGGGCGAGCAGCTTGCCGCTGAACTCGTCGGGCGAGCGCACGTCGACCAGGTTCTGCGCGCCGATCGCCTTGACGACGTCGTCGCGGAAGGCGCGGATCGAGGTGTCCTGCGGCTTGGCCTTGTAGTCCGTGGCGGGACGGTTCGGGACCTGCGCGCCGTCGACCAGGTCGCGGGAGTCGAGCTCCCACTTCTTGCGGCCGCCGTCGAGGAGCTTCACGTCCTGGTGGCCGTAGAGCTTGAAGTACCAGAAGGCGTACGACGCGAACCAGTTGTTGTTGCCGCCGTAGAGGACCACGGTCGAGTCGTTCGCGATGCCCTTCTTCGAGAGGAGCTTCTCGAAGCCCTCCTGATCGATGAAGTCACGGCGGACCGGGTCCTGGAGGTCCTTGGTCCAGTCGATGCGGATCGCGTTCTTGATGTGGTTCTTGTCGTACGCCGAGGTGTCCTCGTCGACCTCGACGATGACGACCTTCGGGTCCTCGATGTGGGCCTCGACCCAGTCGGCGTCTACCAGGACGTCGCTGCGGCTCATGTGTCTCTCCTCCGGGGCAGTTACGGCGGTGCGGTGCTGTGCTGCGGTGCACGAGGGGGCGGCCGGTACGGGCCGGTGGTGCGGGGAGGCACGGGTGGCGTACGTACGGCGCGGGGGCGGCCCGCCGGATGGACGTCGGACGGGCCTGGGAAACGAGGGTTGCGGCCCTCGCTAGAAGGTGCGACAGAGCATGGCGGCGACGCGGCACAGGTCGACTGCCCGCCGCTTCGTGAGGTCCGCCTGTCGTTGCATGCGTCCGATCGTAGGGACGGAGGGGCGGCCGTGTCACCGGCGCTCCGCATGGTGAGACACGATCGTCCACGATGTGGGAATCGTTGAAGCCCGGAGCCGCCCCGGCGGGACCCCGTGGCCGGTGTAGCCCCCGTCACATCCGCCCGCCGGACGACCGCGTCTCGTTCTGCGGACGCGGCATCCGAGGGGCGCCGCTCTCAGCCCGCCAGCCGCACGTTCGAGCCGGTCACGGACATGTCCACGCCGTCCGGTGCGGCCTCGACCTTCTCCAGCTTGATGCCGGCCGGCAGGTCGTCGATCCTCTGGTTGAAGTCGGTGACGTCGCGGACCATGCCCTCGGGGAGCGGAATGGCGACGCCGAGGACGTCGAGGCTCTTGGGGATCTCGTCGGCGTGGACCTTGATGTCGTCGCCCTCGACCCGGACCGAGCTGAGCACGTGCACGGGCTTGGGCAGCTTCGCGCCGCCCTTGCTGACCTCGACCTCGACCTTGATCTTGCCGTTGCCGCCGTCGGAGAGGCCGACGACCTTGCCGGTGGCGCCGAGCGGCAGCTCGACCGGCTCGGCCTTACTGGCCTTCAGGAGCTCGTCGTAGGAGACGTGCGCCGTGCCCGTGGCGGTCGCGGCGGTCGCCGAGCTGTAGTCGCCGGAGAACTCCACGCCCTTCATGTGGGCCGTCAGGTCGGCGATGCGGATGGAGTCGGAACCCGACTTGGCGTCGTAGTTCTTGATGCCGACCTCCACGTCGTCGAGTTCACCGCCCACGACCTGCGTGAGGAAGGGGAAGCCCTTGATGGAGACGTCGGGCGTCTCGCTCAGCCCCTCGCTGGTGCGCATCTTCTCCGCCGCCTCGCCCTCGGCGAAGTTCACGGCAAGCCGGTCGGCCGCCACGAAGAGCCCTCCGAGGATGACGACGACGATCAGGAGTATGCGTACGGCTCGCTTGCTCATGTCCGGTGTTCCCCCACCTTGTCCCCCGTCTCAACTGTCGTTCCGGCGAGCCTAAAGGACAGGTCCCCGGCCGGAGAGCTCGGCGGGGGACCTGTCGATCAGCTGTGACGATCGCCTGCGGCGGCGTCCGGGGCTCAGCCGATGGCGCGGCCGAGCACGTAGACGACCGGGGCGGCGGCCGCGAGCGGCAGCGCGACGCCCGCCGTCATGTGCACGAAGCGGGACGGGTAGTCGTAACTGGCGACGCGGTGCCCGATCAGCGCGCAGACCCCGGCGCCGAGGCCGAGCAGCGCGCCCTGGCTGCCGTAGTCCGTGGTGCCGCCGACGGCGATCCCCGCACCGGCCGCCGCGAGCAGCGCGACGACTACGGAGGCGGCCGTGGGCAGCGGCAGCGCGCGGGCGAGGATCGCGGCGGCGACCGCGATGCCGCCCACGGTGACGGCGTCGGAGGCGGCCGCGAGGTGCCCGGCGGCGACGATCGCGAGGGCGGACGAGGCCACGGTCGCCATCAGCCCGTACATCCGCTCGTCGGCGCCCGCGCGGCTGCGGAGCTGCAGCACGAGCACGAGCAGCACCCACACGCCGAGGGTGCCGAGGATGGCGGCGGGCCCGTTCTCCTTGCCCGCGGCGAGCAGCGCGACGTCCGCGACGACACCGCCGAGGAAGGCGAGCGCGATGCCCTGCCTGGCCGGCCACATCCCGTTGAGCCGGAACCACCCTGCGGCGGTCACGGCCTGCAGCAGCACCAGCGGCACGAGCAGCGCGTACTGCCCGACGGCGGCGCCCGCGGCAAGGAGCAGCCCGAGCAGGGCGGTCAGCGCGGCGGGCTGCATCCCCGGCTCTATGACCGGCGACCGCCCCTCGGCGCGGGCCCGCTGGGCATCGGTGACGCGGGGGTTGCCGGTGGTGGTGGCAGGGCCGTACGTGGGGTCGTCACCGTCGCCGGACTCCGCCTCGGGGGGCGCCGACCGGTGCTGCTGGGGGGGCTGGGGGGCCTGCTGGGGCTGCGGGGCCTGCTCGGGCTCGGGCTGCCCGTACGCCTGCGGGGGCAGGTAGGCGGTCTCCGTCACGTCCACCGCGGCGGCGGGCGGCTGCACCTGCGTCTCCCAGGTCTGCCCCTCCCACTGCTGGGTGTACTGCTCCTGGGCGTACTGCTGCTGCGGCTCGGCGTAGTACGGGGGCTGGGGGTGCGGCTGGGGCTGCTGCTGCGCGTAGTACCCCTGCTCGGGGTACGCCTGCTGCTGCGGGTAGGGCTGGTGCTGCTGTTCCGGGTACGGCTGCTGCTCCGGGTACGGCTGGTGCTGCTGCTGTTGCTCCGGATACGGCTGCTGCCCGGGGTACCGCTGCTGCGCGTACGGGTCGTACGGGTCGTACCCCTCGTACCCCTCGTACCCCTCGTACCCCTCATAGGGCTGATCGGACATGGCGCTCATCCTCCTGCGAACGGCGGGAGCACCTCGACCGTGCCGCCCTCGGCCAGCCGTACGGTCTCATGCCTGCGAGTTCCGACGGGGTCGCCGTCGACGAGAAAAGAGCAGCGCTGCAGGACCCGGACCAGCTCACCGGGGTGCCGCTCGCGGGCGGCGTCCAGCGCTTCGGCGAGCGTCACCGCCGCGTACGGCTCCTCGGCGATGCCCGCGGCCGCCTTGGCAGCGGCCCAGTAACGAATGGTGCCGTTCACCATGCGACTCCCCTTTCAGTCGGCGGTTGCCGACGTCCATGATGCCGTGACCCACGAGGCGATCCGTCCGACGAGCTCGTCCGTGGCCGCGTGCTCGGCGTGCCCCATGCCCTCCTCCAGCCAGAGCTCGGCCCCGCCCTCGGCGGCGGAGCTGAGCATCCGCGGGTGATCGAGGGGAAAGTACGGGTCCCGGTCGCCGTGGACGATGAGCAGCGGCGTCGGGGCGATGAGCGGGACGGACTCGACCGGCGAGAGGGGGACGGGGTCCCACTCGTGCGGGTGGATTCGCGTCCGCAGACCGAGGCGGCCGACCGTGCGGCCCGCGCGCCGGGTGACCACCCAGTGCAGCCGCCGCATCGGCGCCGTCCCCCGGTAGTACCAGCGTGCGGGAGCACTCACCGCGACCACGGCGTCGGTGCGCGCTTCCGTGCGCCCCCTGTGCAACGCGGCGTGGCGCAGCACGACCGAGCCGCCCATGGAGAAACCGACGGTCACCACGCGCGTGTGCCCGAGGGAGCGCGCCCACGCCACGGCCGCCGCCAGATCGAGCACCTCGCGGTCGCCGACCGTGGAGTGCCCGCCGGAGCCGCCGTGTCCACGGAACGAGAACGTGATCACGGCCGCACGCTGGGCGAAGACACCCGCGATGCGCCGTACGTGGGGCCGGGCGAGGCCGCCCGTGAAGCCGTGCGCGAGGACGACCGCGACCTCGCCCGCGGGGTCGGGTCCGGGGTCGTACGCGGCCTCGATGGCCACTCCGTCATGTGTACGAAGCGTTGCGTGCCGCTGAACGCCACCCTGACCGTGAGTGATCGGAGGCACAGAAGATCGTGCCGATTGACCTGCCGGACCGGAACTCATGTGGGCTATTCTCCTTGGCAGAGGATCCGGGCAGCGCAGCCCCCGGGTCCTTTCGTGCTTTCCGGAGCGGCCATTTGTGACCGCATCGTGAGACACGGCGTCGGCGCGGCTCCCGGGGCGCGGGAAGCGCGGCGTACGTATAGGAACGCAGTACGAAGCAGTGCCGTAAACGCCCCCGAGCTCTTCAGCGAGCAAGGGGGACCCCCTCCCGCAGGGACCGAGGAGGAACCAGACGTTATGGGCGAGCGAAACGTGCACGACCGCAGGACGAACCAGGCAGGTGGTCGGCGGTGAGCTCTCTGCTGCTCCTGACCAATGCCCTCCAGCCGTCGACGGAGGTGCTCCCCGCTCTCGGCCTGCTCCTTCATCACGTGCGCGTCGCCCCCGCGGAAGGGCCCGCTCTCGTCGACACCCCGGGTGCCGACGTCATCCTCGTCGACGGCCGCCGCGACCTGCCGCAGGTCCGCAGCCTCTGCCAGCTCCTGCGCTCCACGGGGCCCGGCTGTCCGCTGGTCCTCGTCGTGACGGAGGGCGGCCTCGCGGCCGTCACCGCGGACTGGGGCATCGACGACGTGCTGCTCGACACGGCGGGGCCCGCCGAGGTCGAGGCGCGGCTGCGGCTCGCGATGGGCCGCCAGCAGATCACCTGCGACGACTCCCCCATGGAGATCCGCAACGGCGACCTCTCCGTGGACGAGGCGACATACAGCGCGAAGCTGAAGGGGCGGGTCCTCGACCTGACCTTCAAGGAGTTCGAGCTGCTCAAGTACCTGGCGCAGCACCCGGGGCGGGTCTTCACCCGCGCCCAGCTGCTCCAGGAGGTGTGGGGCTACGACTACTTCGGCGGTACGCGCACCGTCGACGTCCACGTGCGACGCCTCCGGGCGAAGCTCGGCGTCGAGCACGAGTCGCTGATCGGCACCGTCCGCAATGTCGGATACCGCTTCGTCGTGCCGGAGAAGGTCGAACGCGCGGCCGAGGAGGAGAAGGCGAAGGCCGCCGCCTCCCGGGCCGGGGCGGACGACCGGGGGACGGCGACCGGCGCGGCCGCCGCCGCGGAGTCCGCGGCGAAGGAAGCCGCCGTACGCCCTGCCCAGCGGTAGTTCCATCCGCGTAGACTCCGCGCGTGGCCAAGGTGACTCGGGATGACGTGGCAAGACTTGCGGGTACTTCGACCGCGGTCGTCAGTTACGTCATCAACAACGGACCCAGGCCGGTCGCCCCGGCCACGCGCGAGCGGGTACTCGCAGCGATCAAGGAGCTGGGCTACCGGCCCGACCGGGTCGCCCAGGCCATGGCGTCCCGGCGCACGGACCTCATAGGCATGATCGTGCCGGACGCGCGTCAGCCGTTCTTCGCGGAGATGACGCACGCGGTCGAACAAGCGGCGTCCGAGCGCGGAAAGATGGTCCTCGTCGGCAACTCCGACTACGTGGAGGAGCGCGAGACGCACTACCTCCGCGCCTTCCTCGGCATGCGGGTCTCCGGCCTCATCCTCGTCAGCCACGGCCTGACCGACCAGGCGGCCGCCGAGATCGACGCGTGGGACGCCCGTGTGGTGCTCCTGCACGAGCGGCCCGAGGCCATCGACGACGTCGCGGTCGTCACGGACGACGTCGGCGGCGCGCAGCTCGCCACCCGCCACCTCCTGGAGCACGGCCACGCGTACGTCGCCTGCGTCGGCGGCACCGCCGACACCCCGACCGTCGGCGACCCCGTCTCCGACCACGTCGAGGGCTGGCGGCGCGCGATGCGGGAGGCCGGTCTGCCGGTCGAGGGACGCCTCTTCGAGGCCCCGTACAACCGCTACGACGCGTACCAGGTGGGCCTGGAGCTCCTGGCCCGCCCCGACCGGCCCACCGCGATCTTCTGCTCCACGGACGACCAGGCCATCGGCATCCTGCGGGCGGCGCGGGAGCTGCGCATCGACGTGCCGGGGGAGCTGGCCGTGGCCGGCTTCGACGACGTCAAGGAGGCGGGCCTCACGGATCCGCCGCTGACGACGGTGGCCTCGGACCGGCCCGCGATGGCCCGCGCCGCGGTGGACCTCGTCCTGGACGACGGGCTGCGGGTCGCCGGGTCGCGCAGGGAGCGGCTGAAGCTGTTCCCGTCCCGGCTTGTCGTGCGGCAGTCCTGCGGCTGCGCGTAGCCACCGGCTCACCGGGCGGGCCTTTATATCGGGCATACGCACTTCTGCCGGGCTTCTCAGGACGTACTCAGACGTCTCTCATGTACAGCCGACAACCTCATAGTCATGACCGAGACCTTCCGCCACAGCGGCGAGTACCCCCAGCAGCAGTCGGCAGCGCCCGTGCAGCACGGCGGTACGCAGGGCGCGTTCGCGCACGGTGCGTACCCGCCCCCGCCCGCTCACGCGCCGGAAGCCCCGCAGGTGCCCCCGCGGCGGCGCCGCGCCAGGGGTCCCGCGGCCCTGCTCGCCGCCGTCGCCATCGCGGCGGCCGCGGTCGGCGGCGGCACCGCGTACGCCGTGCAGACGCTCACCGACCGGGACGGCGGCTCCTCCGCCACCTCCACGGACGTCGTGCCGACGAGCCGGAAGGGCACCGTCTCCGGGGTCGCCGAGGCGGTCAGCCCCAGCATCGTCGAGATCAGCGCCACCACGGGCCAGGGCAAGTCGACCGGCTCCGGCGTGATCACCAGGAGCGACGGCGAGATCGTCACCAACAACCACGTGATCGCGGGCGCCACGTCGGTCAAGGTGCGCACGGACGACGGCAAGACGTACGAGGCCGAGGTCGTCGGCACCGACAGCAAGAAGGACCTCGCGCTCATCCAGCTGAAGAACGCCTCCGGCCTCAAGCCCGCGACGCTCGGCACCTCCGGCAACGTCAAGGTCGGCGACGAGGTCGTCGCCATCGGCTCCCCCGAGGGCCTCACCGGCACCGTCACCAGCGGCATCGTCTCCGCCCTCGACCGCGACGTCACGGTCTCCACGGGCGAAGGACAGGAGCAGCAGCAGAACCCGCGGGGCGAGTGGCCCTTCGAGTTCGGCGGCCAGGAGTTCAACGGCGACACCGGGTCGTCGAAGACCACGTACAAGGCGCTGCAGACCGACGCCTCGCTCAACCCCGGCAACTCCGGCGGCGCCCTCATCGACATGAACGGCAACATCATCGGCATCAACTCCGCGATGTACTCGCCCAGTTCGGCCGGGAGCCAGGGTGCGGGCGAGTCCGGCTCGGGCAGCGTCGGCCTCGGCTTCGCCATCCCCATCGACACCGTCAAGCAGGACCTCGGCAAGCTGCGGTCCGGCTCCCAGACCTGATCCTGACCCTGATCCCAGGAGGCCGGCATGTCCGCCACCACCCTCACCGTCAACCGCGTCCGGCACTCCCTCGCCACCACCCTCGGCTGGGGCAGGCCCGGCGCCGAGCCCGCCGGGCCCGCCGGGCTCGGCCTCCCGCTCGCCGTGGCGCGGGACCTGCACGGCGCGCGGGCGGGCCGCGCCCCCGAGGTGGCGGCCCCCGCGGGCACCCGCCCGGCCGCGCGCCGCACGTCCCGCGCCCGCGTGCGAGGCTGAGAGCCTGTCTTTGAACCCCCGTCGTTCGCGCGAAGCGCGGGCGCAGCGGCGCTCGGTGCGTGCGATCGGTGTGCGGAGCTCCAGGTCATGTGGCGGAGCCACCTGTCCTGGGGCTCCGTGCGCCGAGCGTGCGTGCCGGGCGTCGGGGCGCAGGCGGGGGTTCAAAGACAGGCTCTGAGAGCCTGTGTCGCTCCGAGAGCGGCCCCCGTCCACCCCGTACCCGAGGAAGTCCGAAGCCCATGAGCCCCGCCGAAGGCGACCGCACCGGTGACCGCGAGCAGCTGCGCATCCTGATCGTGGACGACGAACCCGCCGTGCGGGAGGCGCTGCGGCGCAGCCTCGCCTTCGAGGGGTACGGCACGGAGGTCGCCGTCGACGGCGCCGACGCGCTGGAGAAGGCCGCGGCGTACCGCCCCGACCTCGTCGTGCTCGACATCCAGATGCCCCGCATGGACGGCCTCACCGCCGCGCGCAGGCTGCGCGCCACCGGTTCGACCACGCCGATCCTGATGCTGACCGCGCGCGACACCGTGGGCGACCGCGTCACGGGACTCGACGCGGGCGCCGACGACTACCTGGTCAAACCCTTCGAGCTGGACGAGCTCTTCGCCCGCATCCGGGCGCTGCTGCGCCGCAGTTCGTACGCCCCGGCCGGGCAGGCCGCCGACGGTGACATCCTCGCCTTCGCCGACCTGCGGATGGACCTGGCGACGCGCGAGGTCACGCGGGGCACCCGGACCGTGGAGCTGACCCGCACCGAGTTCACCCTCCTGGAGATGTTCCTCGCGCACCCCCGCCAGGTCCTCACCCGCGAGCAGATCCTCAAGGCCGTGTGGGGCTTCGACTTCGAGCCGTCGTCCAACTCCCTCGACGTGTACGTCATGTACCTGCGGCGCAAGACGGAGGCGGGGGGCGAGCCGCGTCTGGTGCACACGGTGCGGGGCGTGGGGTATGTGTTGCGGGGCGGCGAGTGAACGGGCTGGTGCGGCGGTTCCGCGGGCTGCCGTTGCGCTCGCGCTTGGCGCTGCTGGTCACGGTGGCCGTCACGTTCGCGGTGGCCGCGAGTGCGGTGGCGTGCTGGTTCGTCGTGCGGAACGTATTGGTGGATTCGTTGGACGACGCTCTGAGCGAGGCCAAGGTGGCCCCGGCCCAGGTCTCCGAGCGCGTCGGTCCGGACGGGCAGTGCCAGCGCACGATCATCACGGGCGACGCCGACAACCCCGACATCTTCAAGGAGACCGTGCAGGTCGTCGACTCGGGTTCCGGGCACTGCGTCATCATCGGCAAGCAGTCCCTCGATGTCACGGTGGAGGACAGGGCGGTCGCGCGGAGCGGGTCGGGGTACGCCAACCACAACGCCACCGCGTCCAACGGGGACGAGTACCGCGTCCTGACCTACCCGCTGGACGGCCGCCCCGGCCTCGCGATCTCCTTGGCCCGCCCCCTCAGCGAGGTCGACGACACCCTTAACAACCTCGTCCTCGTTCTCGCCCTCGTCGCCGGCATCGGCGTGCTCGGCGCCGGGGGCGCCGGGCTGTGGGTGGCCCGCACCGGCCTGCGCCCGGTCGACCGGCTCACCGCCGCCGTGGAACACGTGGCCCGCACCGAGGACCTCGACCTGCGCATCCCCGTCGAGGGCGACGACGAGATCGCCCGCCTGTCGGAGTCCTTCAATTTCATGACCGCCTCGCTGGCGTCCTCCCGCGACCTCCAGCAGCAGTTGATCGCCGACGCGGGCCACGAACTGCGCACCCCGCTCACCTCGCTGCGCACCAACATCGAACTCCTCGCCCGCAGTGAGGAGACGGGCCGGGCCATCCCGCCCGACGACCGCAAGGCGCTGCTCGCCTCGGTCACCGCGCAGATGACCGAACTGGCCGCGCTCATCGGCGACTTGCAGGAGCTCTCCCGCCCCGACGCCGGTGACGGCGGCGGCAAGGTCCAGGTGGTCGCCCTGCACGAGCTCACCAGGGCGGCCATCGAGCGGGCCCGGCTGCGCGGCCCCGAGCTGACCATCACCGCGGAGCTCGCGCCCTGGTACGTGCGGGCGGAGCCGCCCGCGCTGGAACGGGCCGTCGTCAACATCCTCGACAACGCGGTGAAGTTCAGCCCGCAGCACGGCACGGTGGAAGTCACGCTCGACCGCGGACACCTGACGGTGCGCGACCACGGCCCCGGCATCCCCGCGGAGGAACTGCCGCACGTCTTCGACCGGTTCTGGCGCTCACCGTCCGCGCGCTCCCTGCCGGGCTCGGGCCTCGGCCTGTCCATCGTGGCGCGTACGGTGCAGAGTTGCGGCGGCGAGGTGGCGCTGCGGGCGGCGGACGGCGGCGGCACGGAGGCTTCGGTACGGCTGCCGGGGGCGCCCATGCCGCCTCCCGAGGCGCCGTCGGCACCGGAGGCCTTCGCTCAGTAACCCGTACGGCAGTGACCGGTACGGAGGTGACCGGTACGGAGGTGACCGGTACGGAGGTGGCCGGTGCAGGTCGGCCGACCCCTCAGTGGCCGAGCCCGATCCCCGACCCCGCGATCCGTACCCGGATGCCCTCCTTCTCGACCTTCACGTCCTGCAGCGCCATCGTCCCGGCGCCCGGCAGCTTCGGCAGCTGGAAGGCGAGGGTGAGGCGGTCGGCGAGGATGGGGCGGGTGAGACCCGCGAGGCCATCGAGGAGGGCGGGGTCGAGCCCGAGCTTCTTGAGGAGCTCGGGGTGGCCCATGGCGACGTCGATGAGGTTGAGGCCCATCACGTCGTTCACGAACTTCGGCGAGCCGGTGAGCTCGTTCAGCTTGGCGTCGCTCTTCAGGGCCCCCCGGACCACCTTGTCCGGCACGCCGAGCCGCTGGACGATCGCCGGTACGGACAGCAGCGCCTTCGCCTTGGACGTCTCCTCGGCGACGCGGTCCGCGGAGTCCTTCGACAGGTGCAGGCCCTCCTTCTCGCGCGTGCCGGGACGGTACGTCGCCAGGTCGCCGAGCTGCAGGCTCATGCCGCCGATGTCGGTGGAGACGCCGCGGTCGCCGTTGCGCTGGATGCGGGCGTCGGCGCGCACCTTCAGGTCGTGGCCCGCGACGGGCAGCGTGCCGCGCGCGAGGACCTGGTCGTGGCCGTGGCCGGTGAACGTGACCTGGGACGCGCCCAGTTCACGGTTGAGGTCCTCGAAGGAGAGCAGTACCTCACCCTCCATCGCGCCGATGCTGGCGCCCGTGATCGAGGTGGGCCCGTCGCCGTTGATCGTCACGTCCGTGGCGGTCGCGGAGACCTTGGCCAGGGAGACGCGGTCGGCCGCGACGTCCGGAACGGTCACCTTCACCTTGTCGACGCGCTTGTCGAAGACCTGGGTGAGGAAGGGGAACCCCTCGATGTCGACCTCGGGCGCCGCGCTCAGGTGCATCTGGTCCTTGAGCTTCTCCGCCGCCTCGTGCTCGGCGTAGAGGAGCGCCCAGCGGTCGCCGAGCCCGAGGAACGCGGTGGCGACGAGGACGGCGACCAGGATTTTCGCGGCGAGCGGCAGGCCCGCGAAACGGCTGCGGCGACGGCCCCGGCCGCGGCCCCGGCCCCGACCGCCGCGGCGGTGGTTCGGCGGCGTCCAGGGCGCCTCCGCGCGGGGCTCGTCCTTCTCCTCGTGGAGGAACTCCTCCAGCGGATTCGGCGCGAGCGCGGCCAGCTCGTCGTACGGATTGACGTACGTGGCGGCGGGCAGCTCAGCGGTGTCGTTCGGGCGATCGTCGCGGACGTCGGGTGGGGCATCCGAAGGATGCGTGGCTATGCGGTGGGGGGAACGCATCAAGTGATCTCACCATACGTTCACACCCCACCCCAAGCCTTACATCCGGTAACACCCGGTTTCGGCAGGTTCTTTTAACGCGGTGTTTTCAAGCTCACGCCACTTCGGGGCCACCGCGCGGACACCCGCGTGACGTCCGTTACCTCACGACCGTGATCCGGTCCGCCTTCGGCGGCGCGATCGGCTTGTCCGCCGAGGAGTTGGCGCTCAGGTAGTCGTTGAACGCCTTCAGGTCGTCGCTGCCGACGACCGGCCTGGTGCCCTTGCCGAGCTCGGCGAAGCCGTCGCCGCCGCCCGCGAGGAAGGAGTTCATCGCGACGCGGTAGGTGGCCGCCGGGTCGATCGCCTTGCCGTTCAGCTTGATCGAGCCGGCGACGACCCGGTCCGCGCCCGACTTGGTCATGTCCAGCGTGTACGTCAGTCCTTCGGAGACCTGAAGGATCTTCGGGGAGGCCTCGTTGGACCCGCTGACCTGCTGCTTCAGTCCGGTGACGAGCTGCGCGCCGGTCAGGTCGACCAGATTGACCGTGTTGCTGAACGGCTGCACGGTGAACGCCTCGCCGTACGTGACGACACCGTCACCCTCGCTGCCGCTCGCCTTGAACACGATGTCGGAGCGGATGCCGCCCGGATTCATCAGCGCGAGATCGGCTTCCGGGTCGAGGGACTTGGCGTGCGCGAGCTGCGCGTCGGAGATGAGGTCCCCGAGCGGCGACTCGGGCACGCCCGCGCCGCGCCCCGGGATGTCCCCGGAGATGTAGCCGACAGGCTTGCTGGCGACGGGTGCGGCGAGCTTGTCCCAGCGCCCGATGAGCGAGGTCATGTCGGGGGCCTTGGCCTGCTCCCGGCTGACGACGTGGTTCGCCGCCCTGGGAGAGGACTGCGGCACGCTCGTACGGACGATGTCCTTGGTCTTGCGGTCGTACGTGAGCGTGGTGTCGGTGTAGAGCTTCCCGTAGGAGGACGCGGAGGTCACCATGCGCGGCTTGCCGGCCGGGTCGGGGATCGTGCAGACGTACGCGTTGTGGGTGTGGCCGGTGACGAGGGCGTCGACCTTGGGCGTGATGCCCTTGGCGATGGTGGTGATCGGCCCCGAGATGCCGTCGCCCGCGCCCGGGGAGTCGCAGTCGTAGTTGTACGTCTGGCTCTTGGGCACGCCGCCCTCGTGGATGAGCGTGACGATGGACTTCACGCCCTGCTTGTCGAGGATCTTCGCGTACTTGTTGACGGTCTCGATCTCGTCGTGGAACTTCAGCCCCTTGACGCCGTCGGCGGAGACGATGTCCGGGGTGCCTTCGAGCGTGACGCCGATGAAGCCGACCTTGACGCCCTTGTGCTTCCACACCCAGTAGGGCTTGAGGATCGGCTTGCCGGTCTTCTCGCTCGTGACGTTCGCGGCGAGATAGGGGTAGTCGGCGCCCTCGAACTTCTTGCCCTTGCCGCGCCCGTCCTGCTCGAAGCAGCCGTCCTTGGGGTGGCAGCCGCCGTTCTGCATGCGGGCCAGCTCGGTGGCGCCCTCGTCGAACTCGTGGTTGCCGACGCTGGTGACGTCCAGGCCGAGCTTGTTCATCGCCTCGACGGTCGGCTCGTCGTGGAAGAGCCCGGAGAGCAGCGGGCTGGCGCCGATGAGGTCGCCCGCGGCGGCGGTGATGCTGTAGGGGTGGGCCTTGCGCGCGGTCCGCAGCGAGGTGGCCAGGTACTCGACCCCGCCGGCGTCGATCTTCTTCTCGGTCCCGTCGGCCTGCTTCTCCGTGACCTGCCCGGAGGAGCCCGCGGGCGGCTGCAGATTGCCGTGGAAGTCGTTGAAGGACAGCAACTGCACGTCGACGGTCCGGCTCCTGCCGCCCTTGCCGTCCCCGTGGTCCTGCCCGGCCCCGGCGGGAAGCGCGGCGGCCATCGCGCCGACGGTGGCGAGCCCCGCCGCCACGGCGAGGACGCGGGTGGCCCGGCGCCTGGGCCTTCGGTGCTTCGGTATGGCGGACACGCGTTCCCCCGGGATGGTGTGAGACGAATGGGACCGGTCGGCAGCCTAAGGTCAACGCGCGTAGCGCAACAGAGGATCGCGGGTCACATCCTGATTGCGCGCGGCCCACCGGCGGGAGGCCGCGCGGTTACGCTCGACCCATGACTGACGACCGGCCCGCCGAGGCACCCGCGCCACTCCGGAAGATCGATACCCTCGCCGCCCTCTCCCCCGCGCAGGCCGACGCCGTGCTCGGGCTGCTCGCCGATGCCGCCCGTACGGACGGGCAGCAGGCGGTGTCCGAGCAGGGGCGGCTGCAGCTCCGGGGAGGCGCGCGCGAGGGCATCCGGCATCTGCTGCTCAGCACCGGCGACGAACTCGTCGGGTACGCGCAGCTGGAGGACACCGACCCCGTGGAGGCGCCGGCCGCCGAACTCGTCGTGCATCCCGCGCGCCGGGGCCACGGGCACGGCAGGGCGCTCGGCTCGGCACTGCTCGCCGAGTCGGGGCGGCGCCTGCGCGTCTGGGCGCACGGCGGGCACTCCGCGGCCCGGCACCTGGCGCAGGTGCTCGGCCTCTCGCTCTTCCGCGAACTGCGGCAGATGCGGCGCCCGTTGACGGAGCTCGACCTGCCCGATCCGGTGCTTCCGGAGGGCGTGAGCATCCGTACCTTCGTGCCGGGGCAGGACGACGCGGCGTGGCTCGCGGTGAACGCCGAGGCGTTCGCGCACCACCCCGAGCAGGGCTCTCTCACCCAGCGCGACCTGGACGACCGCAAGGCGGAGCCGTGGTTCGACCCGGCGGGCTTCTTTCTCGCGGAGAAGGCGGGCGAACTGGTCGGCTTCCACTGGACGAAGGTGCACGACCAGGAGCGTCTCGGCGAGGTGTACGTGGTCGGCGTGCGGCCCGGTGCGCAGGGCGGCGGCCTCGGCAAGGCCCTGACCACGACCGGCCTGCGCCATCTCGCGCAGTCCGGCCTGCCGACCGCGATGCTGTACGTGGACGCGGACAACAAGGCGGCCGTGAGCGTCTACGAACGCCTCGGCTTCGTCACGCACGAGACGGACCTGATGTACCGCACGGAGTCCTGACCCGGCCCCGGCTGCACCGCGCGGTACGCCGCGTTCCGGCTCCTGCGCCGCCGCGTGGCCTGAACCGTACGATCGCCGAAGGCCCCCGCGCCGTGGACGCCCGGGGGCCTTCGGCCGATGTCCTGCACGTCATGTCGCCGTAACCGCTGATTCAGACAGGCTTGCGACGCTCGCTCAATGCAGCCCGCCGCGCCCGACCCCGCCCCGGAGAACGGGAAGCTCCGTCCGGAGAACGGAAAGCTCCGTATCGCTCCCGCGCTCTCCGACGCGCCCATCGTCGTGCCCGCGCGGAAGAATGGTCGTATGAGCCAGCAGAACACGCAGGGACCGGTCCAGCACGCCCAGCCTTCCGTGGGTTCCATCGCCGCGCACCGCCCGGCCACCATCGCCGCCACCGTCTCCGACCTCGACCCCGACATCGACGCCGACCTCGACGCGTACGACGAGGACGCCGCGGTCGGCCACGACGGCGCCGAGCTGCCACAGGGCCGTTTCCTGGACCGGGAGCGCAGCTGGCTCGCCTTCAACGAGCGGGTCCTTGAGCTCGCCGAGGACCCCCAGACGCCCCTCCTCGAACGGGCCAACTTCCTGGCGATCTTCGCCTCGAACCTGGACGAGTTCTTCATGGTCCGCGTCGCCGGCCTCAAGCGCCGCATCGCGACCGGCGTCGCCACCCGTTCGGCCTCGGGCCTGCAGCCCCGTGAGGTACTCGAACTCATCTGGAACCGCTCCCGCGAGCTCATGGCCCGGCACGCCGCCTGCTACCAGGACGACGTCGCGCCCGGCCTCGCCGACGAGGGCATCCACCTGGTGCGCTGGCACGAGCTGACCGAGAAGGAGCAGTCCCGCCTCTTCACGCTCTTCCGGCAGCAGATCTTCCCCGTCCTGACCCCGCTGGCCGTGGACCCCGCGCACCCCTTCCCGTACATCTCGGGGCTCTCCCTGAACCTCGCCGTGGTGGTCCGCAACCCGGTCTCTGGACATCAGCACTTCGCACGTGTGAAGGTTCCTCCGCTGCTCTCCCGCTTCCTGGAGGCCTCCCCGCAGCGGTACGTGCCCATCGAGGACGTCATCGCCGCGCCCGCGCACCTCCAGGAGCTCTTCCCGGGCATGGAGATCCAGGAGCACCACATGTTCCGGCTCACCAGGAACGAGGACCTGGAGGTCGAGGAGGACGACGCCGAGAACCTGCTCCAGGCCCTGGAGAAGGAGCTCATGCGGCGCCGTTTCGGCCCGCCCGTGCGCCTGGAGGTCGAGGAGTCCATCGCCCCGAACGTCCTCAGCCTGCTGGTGCGCGAGCTGAAGATCAGCGAGGCCGAGGTGTACCCGCTGCCGGGCCCGCTCGACCTCACCGGTCTCTTCAGCATCGCCAAGCTGGACCGGCCGGAGCTGAAGTACCCCAAGTTCGTGGCGGGCACCCACCGCGACCTCGCCGAGGTCGAGTCGGCGTCCGCGCCCGACATCTTCGCGGCGCTTCGCGAACGCGACGTACTCCTGCACCATCCCTACGACTCGTTCTCCACGTCCGTGCAGGCGTTCCTGGAGCAGGCCGCGTCCGACCCGGACGTCCTCGCCATCAAGCAGACGCTGTACCGCACCTCGGGCGACTCCCCGATAGTCGACGCGCTGATCGACGCCGCCGAGTCCGGCAAGCAGGTCCTCGTCCTCGTCGAGATCAAGGCCCGCTTCGACGAGCAGGCCAACATCAAGTGGGCGCGGAAGCTGGAGGAGGCGGGCTGCCATGTCGTCTACGGCATCGTCGGCCTGAAGACCCACTGCAAGCTCTCCCTCGTCGTGCGCCAGGAGGGCGAGACCCTCGTCCGCTACTCGCACGTGGGCACCGGCAACTACCACCCCAAGACCGCCCGCCTCTACGAGGACCTGGGCCTGCTCACCTCCAACGCGGAGGTCGGCGCGGACCTCTCCGACCTCTTCAACCGGCTCTCCGGCTACTCCCGCCGCGAGACCTACCGCCGGCTGCTCGTGGCCCCCAAGTCCCTGCGCGACGGCCTCGTCTCCCGTATAGACAAGGAGACGCAGCACCACAAGGCGGGCCGCCCCGCCTACGTCCGCATCAAGGTCAACTCGATGGTCGACGAGGCCCTCGTCGACGCGCTGTACCGCGCGTCGCAGGCGGGCGTCGAGGTGGACGTGTGGGTGCGCGGCATCTGCGCGGTGCGCCCCGGCGTCGCCGGACTCTCGGAGAACATCCGCGTGCGCTCCGTCCTCGGCCGCTTCCTGGAGCACTCCCGCGTCTTCGCCTTCGGCAACGGCGGCGAGCCCGAGGTGTGGATCGGCAGCGCCGACATGATGCACCGCAATCTCGACCGCCGTATCGAGGCGCTGGTCAGGGTCCAGGACCCGGCGCACCGAACGGCCCTCAGCCGGCTCCTGGAGACCGGCATGTCGGACACCACCGCCTCCTGGCACCTGGGCGCGGACGGCAACTGGACCCGCCACTCGGCGGATCCGGACGGCCAGCCCCTGCGGAACGTACAGGAGATGCTCATAGACGCCCGGAGGCGCCGGCGTGGCACAGCAACACCATGAGACGACGACGGGCACGGGGACCGCGGGCGAGGCCCTGACGGCCTACCTTCAGGAGCAGGCGACGGAGTTCCTCCGCTCGCTGCGGCTGCACCGCGACTCCGCCACGGACGCGCAGGGCGCCGAGGAGTCCCTGGCGGCCGCCTGCTCGATGCGGCGCGCGGCGCGCCGCATCGGCGGCACGCTGCACACGTTCCGGCCGCTCCTCGACGCGGACTGGGCCGCGTCGCTGCGGCCCGAACTGGCGTGGCTCTCGGGCACGTTGGCCCAGGAGCACGCCTACGAGTCCCGGCTCTCCCGCCTCCTGGAGGCCCTGCACCGCCTGTCGGGCCCACCGCCCGTACCCGCCGCCGTCCCCGCGCCCGCGGTCGCCGCCGCGGGCAGGCGTTCCGCGCGGCGCTCGGGGCGCCCCCTGCTGGAGCGCGGCCGCGGCCTCGGGGAGGCGTGGGCCAAGGCCGAGGCGCCGGTGGCCGCCGGTGAGAACGGCGCGCCGCGGGGCCTCGCGGTGGGCGCCGCCAAGGCCGCCGCGCTCCTCGAACGGCAGCTGACGCTCGCCCGGACCCGGGCCCACTCCGCCGCCCTCCAGGCCCTCGGCTCCTCCCGCTTCCACGCGGTGGCGGACAGCGTGGCCGTACTCGCCAGCGACGTCCCGTTCAACGGCGCCACGGACGGCCTCGAACGCCTCGCCGCCACGGCCGAGTCGGCCCTCGCCGAAGCGGTCGCCGCGCTCCCTCTCGGCCAGGCGGGCCACCCGTACAACGCCGGCGCACTCGTCCACGGCCTCGCGGCGGACACGGCCCCCGACGCCCAGGACGCCCCCTGGCTGAAGGTGCGCTCCCTGCTGCGCCTGCACCGGTACGCCCAGGAGGTCCTCCTCGGCCACGCGTCCCCGGAGCCCCGCATCGCGGACGCGAGCCACGCCCTGAACGTCCACCGGGAGGCGTCGGCGGCGGCAGCAGCGGCGGCCCAGGCGGCCCGCACCCCGCGGATCGCCCCGGCCACGGCGTACGCCCTGGGTGTGCTGCACGCGGACCAGCGGCACGATGTCGAGGCGGCACGTTTCGCCTTCCAGCAGGCGTGGCTGCACGAGGAGGCGAGGACGTGGTGACGTACGACGAAGGGGGCGAGCGGGTCGTACGGGCGGCGGGCTGCCTTCTCTGGCGCCGCTCGCCTTCCGGCAACGGCATCGAACTTGCTCTGGTGTATCGACCGAAGTGGGCGGACTGGTCCCACCCGAAAGGCAAGCTGGAGCGCGGCGAAGACGCTTGCGAAGGCGCACTGCGCGAAGTCCTGGAAGAGACGGGGATGACGTGCGAGCTGGGCACGGAGCTGCCCACCATCCGCTATCGGGTCGACGGCCGCCCCAAGGAGGTCCGTTACTGGGCTGCGGAGTCCACGGGCGGCGTGTTCGTGCCGAACAGGGAGGTATCCCGGCTTGCGTGGCTCTCCCCCACAACCGCTCGGGACAAGCTGACTCAGGAGCGGGACAAAGAGCTGCTCGACGCTCTGCTGGAGACTCTTCATGCGGCTGGGGAGGCGTTGTGATGGCAGGGCAGGCAGCGGGCCCGTCTTCTACCGGGGTGCCTACGACTTCCACCTGACCGAAGACAGGTGAACGTCATGGTCCAGACCTAACGCGGAAGTATGGCTTCCATCACAGCGGGTGACTTGGGCGGCTGTTTAGATGGTCTTTACCGAAAGGGCACAGGGGATGCCCACGTGAACGGTGGTGACAACCGCTACTTCACGACCCCCAAGCTCAACGGCTCCGAGTACAACCACATTCAGTTGTCGGTCAGGAAGGTGTACGTCGACGTCTCGAAGGCCGACTAACCACGGCTGACCCGATGTGACGCAGAGCCGGGAAGCATTCTTTGCTTCCCGGCTTCCCCCATCTCTCCACAGAGCGGCCTCGTTCCTTGAACCTTCGCACCCGACTGCGCACCACCCCGGCTGCGTGGACTGCGCCCGTGTGGCTCGGCATCATCGCCTTCTACTACTTCTACGCCCTGCACTTCGAAAACTCGTATGAGGACGTACGCGCTGGGCCGCTGTGGGCGCCCGAACAGGTCCAGTTGGCCCTGTCCTACTTCTATGTCTTCGCCTACGCCATCACGATCGGGCTCGCCGTATGGGAGGGCGGGCGGCTGAAGAGGGACGGCGTGTGGCAACTCGCCCCCGGCCGGTCTCGTTTCCGCGTGGCCGCTCACACACTGCTGCCGGTTGTCGCTGCCGGCTGGCTGGTGCTCGTGCTGCCCGTGGTGATGCGTCTCATCGAAACACAGCTCTGGCCGACCCCGGCCGCACTGGCGCCCCTGTTCATGGCCATGGGCATCGTGTGCGCCTACGCGGTACTCGGGTGCGCCCTCGGCCACCTCACCCCCCGGATGATCTCCGCCCCGCTGTCCGCCGTCGCCGTGTTCTACGTGATCGCCGAAACCGTGAAGTACGACGAGCCGATATGGCCGAGGCACGTCTCGGGCCAGCCGGATACGTCGCTCGCGTTCGGCGAGGAATACGGCGCCGCCACGCTGCTCGTACCCCTCCTGTTCGTCGTGGCACTGGCAGCCTCGGTGGGTGTGTGGTGGATCCGCACGACGCGTGGAAGCCAGTGGGCGATACGCGGTGCAGCGGGTGTCGCAGCCGTGGCGGTCATGGCCTCGTGTGCCGACGTCGCATCGGGGTGGGCCATCGCGGACGGTCCTATCACCTCTGGACACGCCACCGCCCGTTGCACCGGCAGCGTCCCGCGTGTGTGCATGGCCGAGACCGGTGGTGCGGTCGAGGAACTCGACCGGGTGCGAGGGGAGATCGTGAGGTCGGTGACCAAGCTCCGCGCCGCTGGTGTGAAGGTGCGCATGCCCGACACCGTGTCCGACAGCCTGCTGAACGGCCGGGACCGGAAGGCACCGTCGGACACGACGTGGTGGCTCCCGCTGTCCCGGGATGCCGGGCGGTCGGCCGGAGGAATGACCTCTGTCCGCTACGCCGTCCTGCGCGTGAGTGTCACCTTCCCCTGTGCCTTCCCGCCTTCCTTCGAATCGGCCCCCTCCGCCAACTACGTCGTCAACCACGACGCCGCGACGCTGTGGGCCGCCGCTCGCATCGACGCCGACAAGCCGTACCTGGCCTGGCGCAGGGGAGAGTACGGCGGTGTGTTCCAGAACCCCCGCCAGGTCCTGGCGAAGGTGCAGGAACGCGCGGCCAACGCCCTGAAGCTCCCTGCCGACCAGCAGACAGCGTGGTTCCACAAGGAGCAGGCGAAGGCATGCCGCCTCGTCGCCCAGGGAGCGAAGCCGTGATCTGGTGGATCAAAGCACGGCGGCTGCTGCCCGTTCTCCTCCCGGGCACGGTGGCGTTCACGCTGATCGTCGCCTTCGCGCACGACCGGGCCATCGAACTGCCCGGCGTGCTGAGCGCGGGCGGTAACCGCGTATTTCTCATGCAGATCACCCCGCTCGTGATCACCTCAACGCTTGCCCACAGCCTGGACCAGCGGCTCGTCGAAGCCGAGGTAGTGACCACGCGGAACCTGCGCCGCCTGGACACGCTGCTGATCACCGCGTGTGTTCTGGCCGCAGTCGTGGCGGGCCTGATCATCGGGGTCCCGGCCGGGAACGATGAGGCGACCACGGTCGGTCGCAACACCGCCTTCCTGACGGGCCTCATGCTCCTCGCGGCCGCGGTGCACCCGAAGGCTTCCACAGTGGCCCCGGTGGGATGGGTGTTCGTCATCATCTTCCTCGGCTACGCCGACTTCCAACGCCCTTGGCCCTGGGCTGTGACCCTGCACAGCTCGTCCAACATCCCCGCTCTCGCCCTCTGCTCGATCGTCTTCGTAGGCGGCCTGGTCGCTCAGGCCCGTAACCGCCGCTCCCTGTGAAAGGCCCCGCACGCATGCCCGTTGAGCTCGACGCCGTGTCGTACGCGTACGGACGCAACAAGCCCCGCATCCTCGACCGGCTCTCCTACCTCACACCCGACGGGTTCACCGTCCTTCTGGGCCCCAACGGCGCTGGAAAGTCGACCCTGTTGAAGCTCGCAGCCGGAGTGAACCAGCCCACCACGGGTGCCGTACGCCTTGGCCGCCTGCCATCGATGTCCCGGGAGTACCGGACCAGGGTCGCGTGGATGCCCCAGACGATCACCGCCATGACCGGCCTCACCGCTCGCGAGCAGGTCGCCTACACCGGCTGGCTCAAGGGCATGAATCGTGCCGACGCATGGACCACAGCTGCCACCGCCCTCGACCGTGTCCAGATGAAGGACCGGGCCGACGCGAAGACCAAACAGCTCTCCGGCGGCCAGCTCCGACGCGTCGGAGTCGCCTCCGCCCTCGTCCATGACGCACGCATCCTGCTCCTCGATGAACCGACCGCCGGCATGGACCCCACCCAACGCCGCGTGTTCCGCGATCTGATACTGAACCTCGCCACCGATGAGGTGCAGGTGCTGATGTCCACCCACGATGTCGCCGACCTCGCCGAAGAAGCCGACCACGTCACCGTCCTGGCCGAAGGAGCGATCCGCTTCAACGGCGCCACCCGGGACTTCCTCGCCCACGCTCCCGTGGAGACCCCGGAAGGACGACGAGCCGAAACGGCCTACACCACCGTGTCCGGCTACCACACCGCTACCGGCTAAACGATCCCGGTCAGAAGGCATCCAGGCCGACCCGGACCGCCACGGCGGCGGCAACGGCGGCCAGTACGGCGATGCCCACGAGAAACGGGTTGATCATGCCGGGAGCAGATCCGCCCGTCGCCGGAGCCCGCCGCACCCCACGTCGGCCGCCTCGCTCGCCGCACCCCGTCGACCGCCTCCCTCACGGCGTGTAGCGGTGCGGCTACTTTTTGCAGCGGACCGGCTAACCAGGCCGACCGCCGAGGTTCACCCGCCGTTCACTCGTGCCCATCGGCCGCTTCACCTGTCCTGCCTAATTTCGGCCTTACAACACGACGTAAGTCATCGCACGCCGCCACAAGGGTCGGCGGCTCCCGGAAGGAAGACCCGAAGTGAAGCTTCAGCGCAAGAACCGGCTCCGCGCCCTCTCCCTCGGCGCCATCGCCGTCTCCGGCGCCCTGGCCCTCACGGCGTGCGGCTCCGACGACACGAGTGGCTCGGGCGACGGCGGCAAGGAGACCAACGCCAACGCCAACATCAAGTGTGACGACGCCAAGGGCCAGCTCGCGGCCTCGGGCTCGTCCGCGCAGAAGAACGCGATCGACGCCTGGCGGAAGGTCTACACGTCCAACTGCAAGGACGTGCAGCTGAACTACAACCCGACGGGCTCGGGCGCCGGCATCACCGCGTTCCTGCAGGGCCAGACCGCGTTCGCCGGTTCCGACTCGGCGCTGAAGCCCGAGGAGGTCGAGAAGTCGAAGAAGATCTGCAAGGGCAGCCAGGCCATCGACCTGCCCATGGTGGGCGGCCCGATCGCCATCGGCTTCAACGTCCCCGGCGTCGACGACCTGACCCTGGACGCCAAGACCCTGGCCGACATCTTCAACGACAAGATCAAGAGCTGGGACGACAAGGCGATCGCCAAGCTCAACCCGGGCGTCAAGCTCCCCAGCACCAAGGTCCAGGCGTTCCACCGCTCCGACGAGTCGGGCACCACGGACAACTTCACCAAGTACCTCAAGGGCGCGGCCCCCGCCGCCTGGCCGTACGAGCCGGGCAAGTCGTGGGCCCCCAAGGGCGGCCAGTCGGCGAACGGCTCCGCCGGTGTCGCGGGCCAGGTCAAGCAGACCGCGGGCGCCATCTCGTACTTCGAGCTCTCGTACGCCGGTGAGGGCGTCAAGACCGTCGACCTGAAGACGGGCGCCAAGGAGCCGGTGAAGGCCACCGTCGACAACGCCTCCAAGGCGATCGCCGAGGCCAAGGTCGTCGGCAAGGGCAAGGACCTCTCCCTGCAGCTGAACTACAAGCCGACCGCCGAGGGCGCCTACCCGATCACCCTGGTCACGTACGAGGTCGTCTGCGAGAAGGGCAACAAGCCCGAGACGCTCGCCGCCACCAAGTCCTTCCTGACCTACATCGCCGGTGAGGACGGCCAGAAGGTCCTCAAGGACAACGACTACGCGCCGATCCCGGCCGAGATCATCGCCAAGGTCCGCTCCACCGTCGCGGGCCTGAGCTAGCTGAACCGAGTGCGGCCGGCCCCGCGGTACCGGGGCCGGCCGCACCATCCGGTGCACCGCCGCCACGGAGCGCCTGCGTCACCCGCACGGCGCCTCCGCAGACCGGAGAACCCCATGGACATACCAAGCAATACGACCGCTCCTCCCCTCGTCGACGACGCCGGGCCGACGGCCCCGGTGAGCAAGGCAGCCGCCCGCGGCGCCACCCGCCCCGGCGACCGGATCTTCCTCGGCCTCTCCCGCGGCTCCGGGATCGTGCTCCTCACGATCATGGCGGCCATCGCCGTGTTCCTGACGTACCGCACGACCCTCGCCCTCTCCGACAACACGGGCAACTTCCTCACCACCTTCGAATGGGACCCGGCCGGTGCCACCACCGGCGGCAAGCCGTACTTCGGCATCGCCGTCCTCGTCTTCGGCACCGTGGTGAGCTCGGTGATCGCCCTCGTGATCGCGGTCCCCGTCGCCATCGGCATCGCGCTGTTCATCTCGCACTACGCGCCGCGCAAGCTCTCCGGCCCCATCGCCTACGTGATCGACCTGCTGGCCGCCGTGCCCTCGATCGTGTACGGCCTGTGGGGCGCCCTCGTGGTCGCCCCCCACCTCACCGGGCTCTACGGCTGGCTCGACGACTACCTCGGCTGGACCGGCGTCTTCGAGTACAAGGGCGGCGCCCCCCGCTCCCTGATGACCGTCGGCATCCTCCTCGCGATCATGATCCTGCCGATCATCACGAACGTGAGCCGCGAGGTCTTCCTCCAGGTCCCGAAGATGCACGAGGAAGCCGCGCTCGCCCTCGGCGCCACGCGCTGGGAGGTCATCCGCATGTCGGTGCTCCCCTTCGCCCGCTCCGGCATCATCTCCGCCTCGATGCTGGGCCTCGGCCGCGCGCTCGGCGAGACGATCGCCGTCGCCACCGTGCTCTCCCCGACCTTCGTGATCCAGACCTCCGTGCTCGACTACGGCGGCGGCACCTTCGCGCAGAACATCGCCAGCAAGTTCAACGAGGCCAGCTCGTACGGCCAGGACGCGCTCATCGCCTCCGGCCTGGTCCTGTTCGTCATCACGCTGCTGGTCAACGGCGCGGCACGCCTGATCATCGCGCGCCGCAAGGAGTACTCGGGGGCCAACGCATGAGCACCACGACATCCAACCCGGCCAACCCCCTCGTCAAGCGCCCCTCGACGCTCCGGGCAGCCAGCCTGCCGCGCTGGTCCCCCGCGGCCGTCGCACTCGGCTCGGCCGCCGTCGCGGTCGGCATCGGCGCCGGAGCCGGCCTGGACAGCCGCGTCCAGTGGGGCCTGATCGCCGCCCTGCTCTTCATCGTCGGCTCGTACGTCCTCGCGGTCACCGTCGAAGGCGTCCGGCAGGCCAAGGACCGCCTCGCCACCTCGCTGGTCTGGGTCATGTTCCTGCTGGCCGTCGTCCCGCTCGCCTCGCTGATCTACGAGACCGTGCAGCGCGGCGCCAAGGTCTTCGACGTCTACTTCCTCACCCACTCGATGGGCGTCATCGCCGACGACGAGACCGGCGGCGGCATCTACCACGCGCTCATCGGCTCCCTGGAGCAGGTGCTCCTGGCCTCCCTGATCGCCGTGCCGATCGGCCTGCTCACCGCGGTCTACCTCGTCGAGTACGGACGCGGGAAGCTCTCCAAGGTCGTCACGTTCTTCGTGGACGTCATGACCGGCATCCCGTCGATCGTCGCGGGTCTGTTCGTCCTCAGCTTCTGGATCCTGATCCTGGGCTTCGACTTCTCCGGCTGGGCCGGCGCCATGGCGCTCGCCATCCTGATGATGCCGGTGGTCGTGCGCTCCACCGAGGAGATGCTCAAGCTCGTCCCGAACGAGCTGCGCGAGGCGTCGCTCGCCCTCGGCGTCCCGAAGTGGCGGACCATCCTCAAGGTCGTCCTGCCCACCGCCATCGGCGGCATCACCACGGGCGTGATGCTCTCGGTCGCCCGCATCGCGGGCGAGACCGCGCCGGTCCTGCTGCTTGTCTGGGTGACCCCCCTGATCAACACGAACCCCTTCGACGGCGCCCAGGGCTCGCTGCCGCTGTACATCTACCAGCAGTACGCGGCCGGCACCGACGCGTCGTACGACCGGGCCTGGGCCGCGGCCCTCGCGCTCATCGCCTTCATCATGATCCTCAACCTGGCGGCCCGCGGCGTAGCCCGCTGGAAGGCCCCCAAGACGGGCCGCTGAGCGGCCGATCGGCGGACCCGCGCGCATGCGCGCACCAGAGACCCGAAAGAAGCAGTGATCCCCATGGCCAAGCGAATCGACGTATCGGGCCTGACCGCCTACTACGGCTCACACAAGGCGATCGAGGACATCTCGATGACCGTGGAGCCCCGCTCCGTGACCGCCTTCATCGGCCCCTCCGGCTGCGGCAAGTCCACGTTCCTGCGCACCCTGAACCGCATGCACGAGGTGACCTCCGGCGGCCGCGTCGAGGGCAAGGTGCTCCTGGACGACGAGGACCTCTACGGCAGCGGCATCGACCCGGTGGCCGTGCGCCGCACGGTCGGCATGGTCTTCCAGCGCCCGAACCCGTTCCCCACGATGTCGATCTTCGACAACGTCGCGGCGGGCCTCAAGCTCAACGGCTCGTACAAGAAGAGCGAACTGAACGACGTCGTCGAGAAGTCCCTCAAGGGCGCGAACCTCTGGAACGAGGTCAAGGACCGCCTCAACAAGCCCGGCTCGGGCCTCTCCGGCGGCCAGCAGCAGCGCCTGTGCATCGCGCGGGCCATCGCGGTCGAGCCCGACGTGCTCCTCATGGACGAGCCCTGCTCGGCCCTCGACCCGATCTCGACGCTCGCCATCGAGGACCTGATCGGCGAGCTGAAGGAACGCTTCACGATCGTCATCGTGACGCACAACATGCAGCAGGCGGCCCGCGTCTCGGAGCGCACCGCGTTCTTCAACCTCGCCGCCGTCGGCCAGCCCGGCAAGCTCGTCGAGATCGACGAGACCGAGCGGATCTTCTCCAACCCCTCGGTCCAGGCGACCGAGGACTACATCTCGGGCCGCTTCGGCTAGGCCCTGTCCCGACTCCCCGCGGTGCTGCATGGCGGTGCCACCGCAGGGACACCAAGAGAGGCCCGCCCCGGGCTCCCGGGGGCGGGCCTCTCCTATGCCGCTGGGTGTGCCCCGTAAGGGGCGCGGGGAACTGCGCGAGCACCCCCCACCGGCTGCACTACAAGAACGCGAGGTTCACGATCCAGAAGCTGACCGCCGCCACCAGCGCGGCCGCCGGCATCGTGATGAACCAGCCCAGGATGATGTTCTTGGCAACACCCCACCGCACCGCGTTCACCCGCTTCGTCGCGCCCACGCCCATGATCGCGGACGTGATGACGTGCGTCGTCGAGATCGGCGCGTGGAACATGAACGCGGTCGTGAACATGATGCCCGCGCCGGTCGTCTCCGCGGCGAAGCCCTGCGGCGGGTCCAGCTCGATGATCTTGCGACCGAGGGTCCGCATGATGCGCCAGCCACCCGCGTACGTACCGAGCGAGAGCATCAGCGCACAGGAGATCTTGACCCAGATCGGGATGGGCGCGTCCGCGCTCTGCACGTCGGAGATGACGAGGGCCATCACCACGATGCCCATCGTCTTCTGCGCGTCCTGCAGACCGTGACCCAGCGCCATACCGGCCGCGGACACCGTCTGCGCGATGCGGAAACCGCGCTTGGCCTTGTGCGGGTTGGACTTGCGGAACATCCACATGATGGCGCACATCACCAGGTAACCGACGACGAGGCCGACCACGGGCGACAGGAACATCGGGATGACGATCTTGTCGACGACCCCGGACCAGATGACCCCGATCCCGCCGGCGAGCGCCGCCCCGACCATGCCGCCGAACAGCGCGTGCGACGAGGACGAGGGCAGGCCGAAGTACCAGGTGATGAGGTTCCACACGATGGCGCCGATGAGCGCCGCGAAGAGGATCCACATCCCCTTGTCGCCGTGCGGGGTCTCGATGATCCCCTCGCTGACGGTCTTGGCGACGCCGCTGCCGAGGAAGGCACCGGCGAGGTTCATCACCGCGGCCATGGCGAGCGCCGCGCGGGGCGTCAGCGCCCGGGTGGAGACGGATGTGGCGATGGCGTTCGCGGAGTCGTGGAAGCCGTTCGTATACGTGAATCCGAGCGCGACGCCGATGGTCACGATCAAGGCAAAGGTGTCCATGGCGGTGCCTCAGGACTCCTTGACCGCGATGGTCTCCACAGTGTTCGCCACGTGCTCGAAGGCGTCGGCCGCCTCTTCAAGGACGTCCACGATCTGCTTCAGCTTCAGCACCTCCATGGCGTCGTACTTGCCGTTGAAGAGCTGGGCGAGGAGCTTCCGGTGGATCTGGTCGGCCTGGTTCTCCAGGCGGTTGACCTCGATCCAGTACTCGGTGAGGTTCGCCATGGTCCGCAGGTTCGGCATGGCCTCGGCCGTGAGCTCGGCGGCCCGCGACAGGACCTCGATCTGCTGCTCGACGCCCTTGGGGAGCTCTTCGACCTGATAGAGGACGACCAGGTCGACGGCCTCCTCCATGAAGTCCATGATGTCGTCCAGGGACGACGCGAGGTTGTAGATGTCCTCGCGGTCGAACGGCGTGATGAAGGAGGAGTTCAGCTGGTGGAAGATCGCATGCGTGGCGTCGTCTCCCGCGTGTTCCGCGGCCCGCATACGCTCTGCGATCTCGGCCCGTGCGGAAGAGTCCGCTCCGAGCAGTTCCATGAGGAGTTTCGAGCCCGTGACGATGTTGTCCGCGGATGCGGCGAACATGTCGTAGAAGCTCGTCTCCCTGGGGGTCAGACGAAAGCGCACGTGGGGTCCTCGGGGTGCTCTGGATGCGGTCAGGCTGATGCTAGGCGCATCATCCGGCCACGGCTAACCGGCTGCCCCCCAGTGTCGCCCATCAGGCACAGTGATCAGCACACCCCCCGAGAAATCGGCTACCATATACCCTCCTGGGGTATATGGATCTGCAGAAACGCGGGTACGTCCGACGGGGAGCCCCGCAGGAAGTCCAGGAGGAGGACGCGATGACGACCACCGAGGCGGCCGACGCGGCCGTACCCACCCCGGGGGCGCCCGCAGCGCCCTCCGACCACGGCGGCCACGCTCAAGGGGTGCACGGGTACCACAAGCAGAAGGACGAGCACCTCAAGCGGCTGCGCCGCATCGAGGGCCAGATCCGCGGCCTGCAGCGCATGGTCGAGGAAGACGTCTACTGCATCGACATACTCACGCAGGTCTCGGCCGGCACGAAGGCGCTGCAGTCCTTCGCGCTGCAGCTCCTCGAGGAACACCTGCGGCACTGCGTGGCCGACGCGGCGGTCAAAGGCGGGACCGAGATCGACGCGAAGGTGGAAGAGGCTACTAAGGCTATTGCGCGGATGCTCCGCACGTAGGCGCTCCCGCTGGGGGGCGGAATTTATCTCGGTCTGCGACGTGGGGCTGGGTCGCATCCGGCTCGGCCTGCGTCGTTCTTTTCAGGCGTGCCCGCTTCGCGGGCTTTTCCCCACCCGCCCGCCCTTTAAGGGCGCCAGTCCTCCGGGTGGGGGGTGGGGTCCTGGGGGTCGGAGACTCTCAGGACCTCGTCGATGCGGTCGAAGCTCAGGCGCTCCGCCGCCGCACTCGCCGCGATGATGAGCTCCCCGCACAGTTCGATCTCGGCGAGGGCGACGTGGTCCTGAACCGCCGTACCGCCACGCACCGGAGCCACGTTCATCACCTCTTCCTGACCCGGGACCCACGCACCGATCCGTCTCGTCGGCCCGCGCATCCGTTTCTGCCGATACCGGCTTCCCAGGGTAGGGAGCCGTCTACGCACCGCGCATGGCACAGACGGACCATTTCCACCAGCCGTCAGCGACTACTGCTCGGCGATTTTCCCGGCGTAGATGTCCTTCTCGGCCGGAAGTCGCACCTTCACGGGCGCTCCGAAGTCGTAGAGGAGTGTGGTCGACGCCACGTTCGCGTCGGCTACGGAGAACTGCTGACGCAACTTCCGTACGCGACCCCGGTCATCGAGGTAGACATCGAACGCGGCGCTCCCCTTGCTGAACCCTTTCGCCGCCGCCGCACCGAGCGCACCGCGCTGACCTGCGGAGGCGGCCCGGGCGGCGGCACGAAGGCCGACGACGCCGCGATAGTGCCGTACCTCCGTCCCACCCACTCGCTCCTCCCCCACGAACCCCACCTTCCGCGCCCCGCGCAGCAGTTCCGCCGCAGCGAGGGGGTCCGTGGCTCCGCCGGTGACGAGGTTTCCGTCGGAGAGGGAACGTGTCTCGATCCGCACCCACTTGTCGGCAGGCACTCCGGCCCCGCGGTTCTTCATGTAGAGCGCGCCGTCGGACATCAGCTCGGTGATGGGCCGGTGCTCGTCGTCCCCCGCGGGGTCCGGCGGCAGCACCACCTCGAACACGCCGAGCTGCCGCTCGAAGTCGTAGGCCCCGGTGCCCCGGACGGTGACGCGCGTGCCGCCGCTGGCCATCTCCATGGACGTGTTCGCCTTCGAACTGCCCGCCGCGACCAGGGAGTCGGCGGACCGCCGCACCGCGTCGCCGGGGTCGACGCCCCCGCTGCCGTCCGCGGCGGCGCCGGGGTCCGTACATCCGGTGGCCACCGCCATCAGCCCCGCCGCCGCGACCGCGGCGGCCACCACGGCGTCCGCCGCGCCCGTGCGCCTGTGCCGATGCACCATGGCCTGTCTACCCCCAAGCGTCCCGCGCCTGTCCTGCCCGTTCGGCCGTCCTTCACCTGAAGAGCCTGTGCCGCATGCCCGCCCGGCCGGGGATGTGACACAGGTTCTAACGACCGGTGCATGGACCCGTCACGCGGAGGCCCCGTGACGGAGCCGTCGCCAGCCGTTCACGGACGGTCGGTACGGTGGCCGCGTGGCCGATCAGCAAGCCCCCGCGTCCCACCGCACGACAACGGTCGAGAAGGGCCGTTTCGTCGCGGCCCACTGCACCTGCGGCTGGCGTGGCCCCGCCCGGCGAGCCCGCAGCAAGGCCCGTACGGACGCCGTCGAACACGAGGCGACGCCCTGACCCCTCCGCTACCCTCCGCGCGGCGGTCCGTGCCCGCGCGGGCGGAACCCCGGCGCCCCGCAGACCGTCTCGTTCTCCGGGAAGCAACGGGAGGCGCCATGGAACGACGTACATTCATCGGCACAACGGCGGCCACACTGGCCGCCGCCACGGTCGCGGGCTGCACCAGCGGCGGCTCGGGCGGTGCGAGCGCACAGAACAGCGGCAACACCGGCGCCAGTACCAGCGGCACGCCCATCAGAACGTCCAGCGCCGCGGCCACCTCGCCCGCCACCCTCAAGGCACTCGCCCGCGATCTGGACGGCCTTCTCGTCCAGCCCGGCGAGGCCAAGTGGGCGGCGGCCCGCCAGCTGTACAACACGCGCTTCGACGACCTGAAGCCCACCGCCGTCGCGTACATCGCGCACCCGGACGACATCCGCACCGCCCTCAAGTACGCCCGCGCCCACCGCACCCCGGTCGCGATACGCAACGGCGGCCATTCGTACGCGGGTTGGTCCTCCGGCACGGGCCGGCTGGTCATCGACGTGTCGAAGCTCAGTGGGATACGGGCGAGCGGTGGCAGCGCCACCATCGGCGGCGGCGCCAAGCTCATCGACGTCTACCGCTCGCTCGCCGCGAAGGGCGTCACCCTCCCCGCGGGCTCCTGCCCGACCGTCGGCATATCCGGGCTCACGCTCGGCGGCGGCCACGGCGTGGTCTCCCGGGCGTACGGGCTGACCTGCGACAGCCTCACCTCCGCGACGCTGATCACGGCCGACGGCAAGCAGCTCACCGCCTCCGCATCCGAGAACAAGGACCTCTTCTGGGCGCTGCGCGGCGCGGGCAACGGCAACTTCGGCGTCGTCACCGAGCTCACCTACCGCACGCACGCCGCGCCCCAGGGCGTGTCCGCGTACATGACCTGGCCCTGGTCGAAGGCGGCTGCGGTCGTCAAGGCGTGGCAGGCCTGGGGCCCCGGCCAGCCCGACGAGATCTGGTCGTCCCTCCACCTGGCGAACACGCCGGGCGGCACCCCGACCGTCTCCGTCGCGTGCTTCTCCCTCGGTACGTACGGGGAGTTGCAGAACGCCGTCGACCGCCTCGCCGACAAGATCGGCGCGCCCGCCCGCAGCGTCTCCTTGAAGCGGCGTACGTACGAGGAGTCGATGGAGGTGTACGCGGGCTGCTCGTCGTTCCCCACCGACGCCCAGTGCCACCTGCCCGGCACGACGCCGGGCCGCACCCCGCAGGGCGCCCTCAACCGTGAGACGTACGCGGCCAGTTCGGACTTCTACGACCGCTCCCTCTCCGCGGCGGGCATCCGCACGCTGCTGTCGCAGATCGAGAACGTGACGGGCGCGGGCGCGGGCAGCATCGCGCTCACCGCGCTCGGCGGCGCGATCAACCGCGTCGACCCGACCGCGACGGCCTTCGTGCACCGCCGCTCGCGAATGCTGGCGCAGTACCTCGCGTCGTGGCGGGCGGGCACGTCGGGCAAGCCGGCCCAGGCATGGCTGAAAAAGGCGCACGGGGCGATGGGGCGGTACGCGTCCGGTGCGGCGTACCAGAACTACACCGACGCCACGCTGACGAACTGGCGCGAGGCGTACTACGGGGACGCGGCACCGCGCCTGAAGAAGCTGAAGAAGCAGTACGACCCGGGCCGCTTCTTCGACTTCCCCCAGGCGCTGTAGCCCTCCCGGGCCGGGGGAGGTGAAGAGACGGCCCCTCCTCCTCCCCCCGGGGACCTACGCGGCGAGGTCCCGCTCGTCCGGCTCCGCCGCGGCCGCCTGGGACGGCGACGACGCCGTCCCGCTCAGGGGCGCCGCGACAGGAGCGACTTTCCGGTCCCACACCAGCCACCCCGCGCGCCCGCTCCGCCCGACCATCTTGGTGAGCGGCGTGAGCAGCGCCATGGCGAGCGGTGAGAGAAGCAGGACGACGGCGGTGCCGAGCGCGAAGCCGCCGACGACGTCCGTCGGGTAGTGCACGCCCATGAAGACCCGGCAGAAGCCCTCCAGGGCGGCGAGCCCGAGGCCGACGAGCCCGAACTTCCGGTTGGCGACGAAGAGTCCGGCGCCGACGGCCATGGCGAGCGTCGCGTGGTCGCTGACGAAGGAGTAGTCGTTCTTGCCGTCCACCAGGAGCTCGACCCCGGGGTGGTCGCGGAACGGGCGCGGCCGTTCCACGAAGCTGCGGATGGGGACGTTGACCAGGACGGCGAGGCCCGCGGCGAGCGGTGCCCAGACGACGGCGGCTACCGACGACGCGGCGTCGTCGAGGGTGGCGCGTCTGCGCTGGCCCCACCAGCACCACACCACGAGCAGCACCAGGGCGATCAGCAGCCCGTACTCCCCGACGAACGCCATGGCGTCGTCGAACCAGGACGGGGAGTCCTTCGCCAGGTCGTTGATGTCGTAGAGCAAGCTGACGTCGGGGTTCGACCCGGATTCATCGAGTCCAGCCATGGCGCTGCGGCCCCTTGTCTCCTAGCCCGTGGGCGCACCTTTCTGTGCGCCCGTTCCATCAACCCCCGTGGTCGGTCCAGTCAAGGGAACGCCCTGCCCCCCGCCCTACGTTCCACTCTCCACCGAAAGATCACTGAGACGTTACCGAAGAGAGACTCATCGCCGCAGCTCAGAAGAGTGTACTAACAGAGAGTTCAAGCCACATCACCCCTCGCGCACGCTTCCGCAAGCCCCCGTACGAGGGATTCTCAGACCTCTGACGGCTTGTCCGGCAAGGCCTTGGCACCGTCCTCCGTGACACGGGTCGCGCCAAAATAATCAGGGGTGTCGACCGGGTCGAACCGGATCACGGCGCCCGGCCGGGGGGCGTCGATCATGTAGCCCCCTCCGACGTAGATCCCGACGTGCCGGATGGCGCGGGAATTGGTGAGGTCGTCCGAGAAGAACACCAGGTCACCCGGGAGGAGTTCAGCCCTCTTGGGGTGCGGTCCCGCGTTGTACTGGTCGTTGGCGACGCGTGGCAGCGTGATGCCGACGGTGCGGTAGGCGGCGAGGGTGAGCCCGGAGCAGTCGAAGCGGCCGTTCTGGTCCGCGGTGCCGTTGCCGCCCCACAGGTACGGGGTGCCGAGCTTCTTCTGCGCGAAGTAGATGGCCGCGGCCGCCTGCCGCGAGGGCTCGACCCTGCCGACGGGCCGCGCGAAGCTCTTGGAGAGGTTGGTGATGGTCTTCACGTAGTTCTGGGTCTCGCGGTAGGGCGGCACGCCGCCGTACTTGATGACGGCGTACGCGCCCGCGTTGTACGCGGCGAGCATGTTCTTCGTGGGGCTTCCCGGCGCGTCCTTCACGTACCCGGCGAGCTTGCAGTCGTACGACGCGGCGGACGGGATCGCGTCCTTCGGGTCCCAGATGTCGCGGTCCCCGTCCCCGTCGCCGTCGAGGCCGTGCGCGGCCCACGTGCCGGGGATGAACTGCGCTATCCCCAGCGCCTTGGCCGGGCTCTTGGCGCGCGGGTTGAAGCCGCTCTCCTGATAGAGCTGGGCGGCGAGCAGCGCGGGGTTGATCGCCCTGCAGAGATTGCCCCACTTCTGCACGAGGGGCTGGTAGGTCGCGGGCACGGCACCTTTGGCGAGCCCCACGGTCTCGCCACCGCCCGCGCCGCCCGCGAGGCTTCCCGCGGCCATGTACGTCCCGACGACGAGCAGCGCGATGAAGCCGAGGGCCCCGCCGATCCCGACGGACGCGACCAGCCACGCCTTACGCACCGTCAACCACCCCTCACCCGCCGGCAGCCCACCGGCGCTCAGTGTAGAGGCCCCGTACGACAGTGACAGGAGCCATTGCCCGAGAAACTTCCGGAACTTCACGAACCCCGCGCTCCTCGCCCCCACCGCCCGACGTGACGTACGGCTTCCCTCCACACCCCCGCCCCGCCCCCGGCGATCCGGAGCCCCCGCCCCGCACCGTCAACGAGGTGCGGCCCCGCCCCGCCGCCACGGGGACCCGGGCGTGACCTCGGCCCACAACAACTTCCCCGCGTCCCCCTCGCCGACGGGGTAGGCCCCCCACCGGTCCGCGCAGGACCGCACGAGATGCAGCCCCCGCCCGTGCTCCGCCATGCCCGGCGGATGGTGGCCGGGCACGCGGTCCTCCACAAATCCCGGCGGGATCTGCGGATTCGAGTCCCATACGGCGACGCGGATCCCCTCCGGGGAGGAGGAACGGAGCCGCAGGGCGTAGGGCCCCACGGTGTGGCAGTGCGCGTTGTTGAGCAGCTCCCCCGCGAGAAGCTCCGCGGTGGGCACCAGCTCCCCGAGCCCGTACGTCTCCAGAACCGCGCGGAGGGTGACCCGGGCGATGCGGGGGGCTCGGGGGTCATGGGGGAGCTGGAGGGTGTAGGTCCAGGGCGGCGATACGGTTGGGTGCACGGAAGTCTCCGTCGTGAGTGGGGAGTTGCCGGATGAGCCCCAGTGACGATGCCGCTCTGTCGGGCGGGGTCTTCTGGGTGGTGGCCTGAGTTATAAGGTAGCCAGCTTCCGATAAGGCGTTATCGATATTGCGTAAAAGGGCCGCCCTACCACTCATGTGGGTGACCAGGTGTGGCGAGAGGCGAGCGAACGGTGAGATCCCATCCGACGGGTCGTCAAGTACGACTCGGCGCAGAGCTGCGCAAACTCCGCGAACGGGCGGGCCTGACGTCCACCGAAGCGGGTCAACTGCTGGGCGTGAAGCAGAACCAGGTCAGCAACATGGAGTCCGGCCGCATGGGCGTGAGCCCCGAGCGTGTACGGATGCTGGCCTGCCATTACGACTGCCCGGACCACGAGCTCATCGACGCCCTTGCCCGCATGACGAGCGACCGCACGCGCGGCTGGTGGGAGCAGTACCGAGAGCTGCTGCCCGGCTCCTTGCTCGACCTCGCGGAACTGGAGCACCACGCGAAGGCGTTGCGTGACAGTGTCACCGCACGGATCCCGGGCCTGCTCCAGACCCATGATCATGCCCGCGAGATCTTCCGTCAGGCGGTCACCGAGCTGTCCCCGCCGGACATCGAGCACCGGCTGTCGTTCCGCATCAAACGCCAGGCAGTCCTGTACGAGCAGAACCCCGTCCCGTACGAAGCCGTGATTCACGAGGCCGCTCTGCGCATGAAGGTGGGCGGCCCCAGGGTGGCCATGCAGCAACTCCGGCACCTGCTCGACATGAGCGAGCGCAGCGACATCGTGTTGCGCGCGATCACCTTCGACGTCGGCGCCTACCCCGGCTCAGGACAGTCGATCTACTACGTACACGGCCCCGTACCCCAGCTCGACTCCGTCTACCTCGACCAGTCGCACGGCCTGGCATTCCTCGACGCCGAGGCCCAATTGCACAAGTACCGATCCCTCTTCGGACGGCTCGACGCAGTCGCACTCACCCCCGGTAAGACCCGGGACCTCATCCATAACGTCATGCAGGACCTGTGAAGGAGCACCCGTGAACCCCAGTTGGCAGAAGTCGTCCTACTGCTCCGAGGGCAGCTCGTGCATACACGTCGCCGTGACAGCGACCAACACCATCAGACTCACCGAAAGCGCCGACCCCACCGGAGCAATAGTCCGCACCACTCCCACAGCCTTCGCGGCGCTGATCCGCAACGCCAAACAACCTGCGGGCGCCGAACTCACCTGAGGGGACGTGGGGATATGTACGCACGGAGCACCGAGCATCCTCCGGCGTCTTTGTCCGTGTGACGTGACGCAGGGATGGCGAGTACGTACATACCCCCGCGGCCCCGCCCCCGCACCCGCACGCACGACGAAGAAGGGACGCCCACCCACACCATGACCGAGACCCCGAGCCCCCGCCCCGCCATCCCCACCGACCTCGACTGGATCCGCGCCGCCCCCGAGGACGAGCCGGGCCCCGGCCCCTGGATCGAGATCGCCTTCGGTGAGGACGACGCGGTCTACCTCCGGGAGACCAGCGACCCCGACAACGTCGTCACGACGACGCGGAAGAAGTGGGACGCCTTCGTACTCGGCGTACAGGCGGGCGAGTTCGACCACTTCGTGGAGGGCGTCGACCTTTCCTGACGTCCGGACATGATCGTCACGTTCCAGGACAGCGTTCCAGGGAACCGGCGTTCCCCCAGGTCAGACCCCTCGCACGCATTCCAGCGTTCCTGATCCACCGGCATCCCTTGCCCCGTCCGAGCGGCACCCGCTTCGCTGTTCACCAGGCCGGACAGCACGGCCTCGCAGCACCGCGAACATCCACCGCTCACACCACTCACTCACGGGGACCCCCATGAAGCACGCCCATGCCACCAAGACCCTTCTCGCAGGCCTCGCCCTGATCAGCGCCCTCGGCCTGACCGCCTGCAACGGGGACGACAGCGGCAGCACGGACGCGGCCCCCGCCGGCTCCTCCAGCGGCCAGCCGAACGGGAGCGGCTCCGGCGGCAGCGGAAGCGGGAGCAGCAGCAAGGGCGAGGAAGGCAGCGACGCCGGAGGAACAGGCACCGCAGCCGGCACCGGCTCGAACAAGGGCGGCAAGATCGGCATCTGCCGCAGCGACGAGCTGGAGGTGACGGCCGTCGACAACAGCACCGACAAGACGGAGGGCGTCGTCACCGTCCAGTTCAAGAACGGCGGCGGCCGCGACTGCGCCATCAACGGCTACGCGGGCGTCGACCTGAAGTCGGCCACCGGCGAGACCATCTCCGTGGACCGCAACGGCGAGCCTGCCACCCCCGACACCCTCAAGGACGGCGAGTCCGCGGCCTTCAACATCACGTTCCCCATCAACAACAGCGGCGGCTCCGGCGTGCGCATCGCCAAGATCCTCGTGACGCCGCCGAACGAGACGAAGACCGTCACCATCGCCTGGCCCGCCGGCACCCTGCCGGTGAGCAACGGCGAGGACGCCGGCGGCACCAAGCTGGCCATCGGCCCGGTCGTCAAGGCCAGCGACTCCCCCGCGGGCTGAGGTAGCCGAGGGACCCCTGTGGCCAGAGAAACGTGCTGGTCACAGGGGTTCAAGCCCTCTGCCACGCCCGATTGACGCACCCCCAACCAACCTCGATGGTGGGGGGAATTGGGCGTTGGGCGACCGCCCGAGCGCGGGGCGCCACCCGCCCCCGGCCCGCTCCTCCCCAGCGGGCCACCGTACGCAATCGAGCCGACGGTGCGAGGCTCAGCACCGCCTACCGCTCCACCGACCGCTCCTCCGTGACCCGCGGGTCAACCGGGCTCGGGCTCACTTAACACCTGGTCAGAGGCACGCCGGGCCGTCATTGCCCGGCGTCGTACCGCGTGATACACAGAGTCACCAGACGTCACGTACGAAGAAACGCACGAAGTCAGCCAACGAATGGCGCCAAGCCGACATGCGCAGGCCCGATTGTCGGCGAGAATGAGCTGTCCTCTGTACTGAGGTAGGCAGAGGTGCCAGAACAACCCACTAGGGGCGGTGAGTTACACATGCTTATGGCAGCCGAAAAGGGCGACATCACCACCATCATCGGCGGGATCGCCCCCGACTGGGGTCCCTTCGGGAGCCTGGGCAACGAGGCACGCGTGATGATCGAGGTCGTGATGGCGATCGCCATCCTCCTCTGTCTCGGCATCGCGATCTGGGGCGCGGCGAAACAGCGCATCGGTGCGACGGCGTTGCGTGACACGTTCAGCGCGGAGCAGGGCAAGGGCCTGATCATCGCGGGGCTGACCGGCGTCTTCATCATCGGCTCGCTCGGCACGCTCTTCACGATCGTCTACGGCATGGCGGTCTAGTACGTCCCGGCGCAGGCCCGCGGTCCCCCGCCCGCCTCCGCCCGTCCCCCCACCCACGTCCCCCACCACCCACGTCCCCCTCCCCCTGTCCCTCTCTCCCCTTCTCCCCCGTCCCCTCCTTCTCCCTGTCCCCACTCCCCCACCCGTCCGTCGTGCCCACCGGCTGAGGTTGCAACTCCCTGATGTCGAGTCACCACACCGCGCCCGCGCGGGAACCAGCACGGCTACCGTCATACGTGTCCTACGTGACGGTCCAGCGAGAGGTTGAGGGGGCGTACGCGGCATGACTCCCGACGACGACCGGAACGACGGCCTCTTCTTCGGCGGCTCGGGCGAGACCCGGACGCGGCTTCCCGAGGGGGAGGGCGGGGGCGACGACGTCTACGGCAGCCCGCGCAGATCCGGCCGGTCCGGCCGGACGTCTTCGCGGAGCCTGGTCACGGTCGTGGGCGTTGTGGTCCTGCTGATCGCCGCGATCGCGTTCGCCAACCGGGGAGGGGACGATTCCTCTTCGGACAGCGGGGACGGAAAGAAGCCGGATGCCGCGCCGACGGCTCCTTCGGGGGAGAGGCCGGTCGGGGGCAAGCGTGGGGGGATCCCTGCGGGGTTCGCTCATGATGAGCAGGGGGCGCAGAGTGCGGCGTCCAACTATGCGGTGTCGCTGGTCTCGGCAGACATCCTCAAGCCCGACCGCAGAACCGAGATCGTCAGGCAGCTCTTCGTCGCCGACAAGGTGAGTGAGCTGGAGGGCAAGTTCAACAACACGTACTCCAAGGAGTTCCTGGGCAAGATCGGTCTGGACGAGAAGGGCAACCCCGCCCCCGGGCAGACATACGTCTCGCGCACCGCGCCTGTCGGCACCAAGACCACGGCGTACTCGGACAGTGCCGCCACGGTCGAGGTCTGGTGCACGGGCGCCTTTGGCACGGCAGGCCAGGACACGACGAACCCGGTCAGCAACGACTGGTTCACCCTGACACTCAAACTGCGGTGGTCCGGTGGCGACTGGAAGGTCGAGAGCTTCCAGTCGAAGGACGGCCCTGCTCCCGTGAACGGCGACAACAAGATCTCCACGGCCGACGAGATCGCCAAGGCCGTCCAGGAGTACGGAGGGTTCACGTATGCCCGCTAGCCGTCGCGTACTGAAGTTCACCGCCGTCGCATCAGCTGTGCAGATTTCGGCGGTCCTGCTGGCTTCGCGTGCCTACGCGGTACCGGAGCCGAAGGACGACAAATGTGGCCTCATCGTCGGCCCCGCCAAAAAATACTGCGAAAAAGGCCAAAGCGGCAGCTCCGGCGGCGGCAAATACCCCACCGACTCCCCCCTCCCCGACAGCCTCGACCCCCTCGCCTCCCTGGCCAAGGGCTGCGCCGACGCCGCGTCCTGGACCGTCGACAAGCTCTCCGAGGCCGTGAAGGAGACCGCGAACGTCGACTTCACGAACCCCCAGTTCCTCCAGCAGTACGCCGTCGTCTTCGCCGCGTCGACCATCCTGACGCTGCTCCTGTGGCTGCTCGCCGTCGCCAAGCGGGCGGTCCGCGGCGTGCCGCTGACGACCGCGATCTCCGAGGCCATCGGGTTCCTGTGGCTCACCGTGCTCGCGTCCGCCTTCACCCCGCTGATCCTCTACACCGTCGTCTCGGCGGCCGACGGCGTCACGGACGTCATCGCGAAGGCGACGGGCGGTCAGACGGACACGTTCTTCGGGACGTTCTCCGGCGCGCTCAAGAAGGGTGACGACATCGGCGGCGGCCCGATCATGCTGATCGTGGTCTCGCTCGTGTCGATCCTCGCCGCCGGCATCCTCTGGCTGGAGCTCGTGATCAGGGCCGCACTCCTCTACGTAGGAGCGCTCCTCGGCACCGTCGTGTACGCCGGTCTCGTCGACAAGAACCTGTGGTCGCACGTCCGCCGCTGGGCCGGGATCATGATCGCGGTGATCCTGGTCAAGCCCATCATCGTCATCGTGCTCGGGCTCGCCGGGGCGCTCTCCGCCGACGACGGTCCCGACTCGTTCTCGGCGGTCGTCTCCGGGCTCTCGATCATTCTGCTCGCCATCTTCGCGAGCGCCATGATCTACCGCTTCGTCCCGGGGTTCGGGGACGAGATCGCCGGGTCCCGCAACAACCGCATCATGCGCGGCGCCGAGAACAAGGCCGCCGCCGTGATCAGCTCCCCCGCCTCCCTCGTCTCCCAGGGCATCAAGACCCACAGTGCCCGGGGCAACGGCAGCGGCGGCGGGGCCCAGGGCGGCCAGAGCCAGGCGCGCCCCGCCAACCCCGTCGGCGGCGGCGTCGCCGCGCACAGCAGCCGCCCCACCGGGGGCTCCGGGGGCGGCGGCTCGTCGAACGGCGGCGGATCCGTCCCCTCCGCCGCGCCCCAGCCGCGCAGCAGCGCGACGAGCACGCCGCACGCGGGCAGCCGCGGCGGGTCCCGCAACAGCAGTACCAACAGCACGGGAGGTGAAGGGCGTTGACGACCCAGTCCCACGTGTCCCAGCCGGTCGCGCCCCGCCGCACATATCTGATCGGCCGCGCGCGGCCGAACGCGATCGTCGGCAAGAACCGCGAGACGGGCGAGATCGCCCTGATCATCGCGGGGGCGTTCCTCGGCATGATGTGCGGGCTCCTCGTCCCCGTCCTCTCCCTGCGCATCGTCCTGCTGACGGGCCTCCCGATGCTCGCCATCGCGGCCGTGTACGTCCCGTACAAGAACCGCACCTTCTACAAGTGGTTCGAGATCAACCGCAGCTACAAGCGCTCCCTGAAGCGCGGCACCGCATACCGTTCCGGCGCCGCCGAAGCCGGTATCCGGCTCGACGGAAGAGAGGTCGAGGTCGGGCCGCCGCCCGGCATCGGCCGCATCAACTGGCTGGCCGCGCCCTTCGGCCCCGACGAGATCGCCGTACTCCTCCACGCCGACCGGCGGACCGTCACCGCCGCCATCGAAATCGAGGGGCCGGGCGTCGGCCTGCGGGACAGCGAGGACCAGGAGGCCCTCGTCGACCGCTTCGGGACGCTCCTCAAGCACGTCGCCAACGGGGACGGCTTCGTCACCCGCCTCCAGATGCTCGCCCGTACGCTGCCCGCCGACCCCGACGCGCACGCCAAGGACGTCAGCCAGCGCGGCGACGACCGGGCCCTGCCCTGGCTCAAGGAGTCGTACGACCAGCTGCAGTCGATGGTGTCGACCAGCAGCGAGCAGCACCGCGCCTACCTCGTCGCCTGTATGCACTACTCCCGCGACCTGGCCGCCGAGGCGCAGGCGATGGCCCGCGCGGCCCGCCCGCAGGGCGGCAGGAAGCTCGACAAGGACGCCGGTCTCGCCGTCGTCATGGCGCGCGAGCTGACCGACATCTGCTCGCGGCTGCAGGAGGCGGACATCCGCGTACGGCAGCCGCTCGGCCAGGGCCGCCTCGCCTCGCTCGTGCACTCGATGTACGACCCGGACCACCCCATCGACCACATCCAGGCGATGACGAAGCGCAACGCCTGGCCCGCCGAGCTCGACGCCATGGAGCCCACCTACCTCCAGGCCAAGACCCGCGAGTCCTCCACCCGCGCCCCCTGGTGCCACTCCACGGCCTGGGTGAAGGAGTGGCCGATGACGCCCGTCGGCGTCAACTTCCTCGCCCCGCTGCTCGTCCACACCCCGGACGTGATCCGCACGGTGGCCGTGACGATGGACCTCGAACCCACCGAGGTCGCCATCGAGCGGATGCTGACCGAGAAGACGAACGACGAGGCGGAGGCCAGCCGCCAGGCCAAGATGAACCGCACGGTCGACCCCCGCGACATCGCCTCGCACTCCCGCCTCGACCAGCGCGGCGAGGACCTGGCGAGCGGCGCGGCGGGCGTCAACCTGGTCGGGTACATCACGGTCTCGTCCCGTTCCCCGGAGGCCCTGGCGCGCGACAAGCGCACCATCCGCGCCTCCGCCGGCAAGTCGTATCTGAAGCTGGAGTGGTGCGACCGCGAGCACCACAGGGCCTTCGTCAATACGCTGCCGTTCGCGACCGGCATCCGACGCTAGACGTAGAGGCAGGCTGCCCAGATGCGGGATCCGCTGACCATCCTCACGGACGCCTTCACCGCCTTCCTCTTCGGGAAGATCGAGACGACCAGGCTTCCGGTGCGCACGTCGACGGGGCAGGCCCAGGCGGTCTACCTCCCCACGGCCGCACCGGGCCTCGGCGACTCGGGCGTCATCATCGGTCGTGAGGTGTACTCCGGCAAGGGGTACATCTACGACCCGTTCCAGCTGTACGGACAGCAGCTGCCCGCACCGCACTGGCTGGTGCTCGGCGAGTCCGGCAACGGCAAGTCGGCCCTGGAGAAGACGTACGTCCTGCGGCAGCTGCGCTTCAAGGACCGTCAGGTCGTCGTCCTCGACGCACAGGGCGAGGACGGCGTCGGCGAATGGAACCTCATCGCCCAGGAGCTGGGGATAACTCCCATCCGCCTCGACCCGACGGCCGCCATGGACCTGGGGATCCGCCTCAACCCCCTCGACCCCGCGATCACCACGACGGGTCAGCTCGCGCTGCTGCGGACCATCATCGAGGTGGCGATGGGGCACGGGCTCGACGAGCGCTCGGGCTTCGCGCTGAAGGTCGCCCACGCGTACGTGAACGAGACGATCGTGGAGCGCCAGCCTGTCCTTACGGACATCGTGGAGCAACTGCGCCATCCGGAGCCGGAGTCGGCGGAAGCGATGAACGTCGCCATAGACGACGTACGGGCGTGGGGTCTGGACGTGGCGCTCGTCCTGGACCGTCTGGTCGACGGTGACCTGAGGGGCATGTTCGACGGCCCGACGACGGTGGGCATCGACCTCGACGCCCCGCTGATCGTCTTCGACCTCTCCCACATCGACCGGAACTCCATCGCGATGCCGATCCTGATGGCGATCGTGGGCGTCTGGCTCGAACACACGTGGATCCGCCCGGACCGCAAGAAGCGCATCTTCCTGGTGGAGGAGGCCTGGCACATCATCAACTCCCCCTTCGTGGCCCAGCTGTTCCAGCGCCTGCTGAAGTTCGGCCGACGCCTCGGCCTGTCGTTCGTGGCGGTGGTCCACCACCTCAGCGACGTGGTGGACGGAGCGGCGGCCAAGGAGGCGGCGGCGATCCTGAAGATGGCGTCCACGCGGACCATCTACGCGCAGAAGGCGGACGAGGCGCGGGCGACGGGGCGGGTGCTCGGGCTGCCGAGGTGGGCGGTGGAGATCATCCCGACCCTCACCCCCGGCATCGCGGTCTGGGACGTCAACGGCAACGTCCAGGTGGTCAAACACCTGATCACGGAGACGGAACGCCCCCTGGTCTTCACCGACCGCGCCATGACGGAGTCGTCGGCCGACCTCCTCCACGACGTACCGGCGGACGACGCGATGCGGGCGGCGGAGCTGGAGGCGGCGGAGCGGGCGGCGTACATGGAGCAGCATGCGGGATGAGTGGGAGCGGGGCCGGGGCCGGGACGCGCACGGACGGCCCCCGCAAGGGAGCCCTCAACGGGGCGTGCCCGACGGGCTGTTGGTGGGCTTCCTGGCCTTCCTGCTCGGAGCCACCGTGCTCGTCTGGTCGGCCACGAACCTCGCGGGCCGTTTCGCGCACGGGTCCTGGCCGGAGAAGGTCTCCTTCGGCCACACGCCCCCGGCCGTACGCCATCTGATCGGCCGGCCGCACGACGTGGCGGGCGCCTGGCCCGACACCCCGCCGGGCCAGCTCTCGGGGTACGGCCTGTTCTGGGGCCTGTTCATCGGCCAGCTCCTGATCCTGATCGTGCTGACCGTCTTCGTGCTGGGGACGGTGGCGCGGTGGCGTGCGGTACGGAGGCTCCGCCGGGAGCCGGGGGCGGGGGGAGGCCGTGCCGTAGGCACGGAGATGCGACCAGAAGGGGCGGGCGGGTGGGAGAACCGCGCCGGAGGCGTGGAGCACAGCACTCCGGTCCCGGCCCCCCAGCCGGGAGGCGGCCCCCGCGCCGGAGGCGCGGAGAACAGCCCCCCGGTGCAGAGCCCAGAACCGGAGGCCCCCCGCGCCGGAGGCGAGAAGAACAGCACCGAGTCCCCGATCCCCCAGCCGGGAGGCGCCCTCGTCCTCGGCAGCCCGACGACCCGTCGCCACCTGGCCGTCGAGGCCGTCCGGGATGCCGAGGGCGCGGCCCTCGTACTGACCTCCGACCCCACCCTGTGGGCCGAGACGAAGGACGCCCGGGCCAAGCTCGGCCCCGTCCTGCTCTACGACCCCGCCCACCTGTGCGACACCCCGGCCCGCCTGCACTGGTCCCCCACCACCGGCTGCCAGGACAAGGAGACGGCCGACCAGCGCGCCGCCGCGCTCATCGCGCCGATAAGGCCGACCGCGAAGCTGGACGCCGCCGTGGCCGACACGGCCCGGATCCTGATGCGCAGCTTCCTGCACGCCGCCGCGGTGGGCGACAAGCCCATGAAGGTCGTGCACCGCTGGTCGCAGGGCACCCAGGTCCAGGAGGCGGTACGCATCCTCCGTACGCACCCCAAGGCGTCGTCCGGCGCCGCGGGCGAGCTGGAGGCGGCCCTCACCGGGTACCCCGAACGGCGCGACATCGCCCAGGAGTTGACGGCCCGCGCGCTCTCCGCGCTCTTCACGGTCCACGTACGCGAGTCCTGCACGCCGAACCGAACTGATGCCCTCACCCTGGATTCCTTCGTCGATGAAGGGGGCACGCTTTTTGTGGTGGGTGAGGCGATCGAGGATCCCAAGTCCCACCAGGGCCCGGGTGCCATGCCCCTGCTCACGGCACTCGCCTCCAGCGTGGTCGAGCACGGCCGGCGCATGGCCGAACGGTCATCCTCCGGTCGGCTCGACCCACCAATGACGCTCGTCCTCGACGATGTCGCCGCGGTGGCGCCGCTGCCCCAGCTGCCGGAGCTGCTCGCCGCCGGGAAGGACCGCGGCCTGCCGACCCTGGCCCTGCTCCGCTCACGGGAACAGGGCAGGGCCCGCTGGCCGGACAGCGAACTCCCCCTCAGTAAAGACCGCTCACCTCAGTAAAGGCCGCTCACCGCAAACCGCCCCACCGCCCACAGCGGAAGCTCACGGCTTACCGCCTCCCACAGCGGGAGCTCACCGCTTGCCGCCGTCCACATCGAGCGTCGTCCCCGTGGTGAACGAGTTCTCCATCAGATACGCCGCCGCGTGCGCGACCTCCTCCGCCGTACCGGGACGCCCGACCGGCAGCCGCCCCGCGATCTCCGCGCGGTAGGCGCGGTGCTCCTCGGCGCTCATCAGGTGCGCGTGCGTGTCAGTGGGGCCCGGGGCGACCGCGTTGACGCGCAGCGGCGCGAGTTCCAGGGCGAGGGACTTCACCGCGGCCTCGACGGCGCCGTTGACGGCGGCGAAGGCGAAGTAGCCCGGGTCGGTCTTGCGGTAGAGATATCCGGAGACGAGCGTGACCGACCCCGTCCCCTTCGGCAGGTACGGCAGCGCCGCCCGCAGGCACCGGTACTGCCCCCACCACTTGACCTCGAAGAACTGCCGCACCTGCGCCTCGGTGAGCTCCCCGAAGGGCGCGATCACGCTGCCGGACGCGCAGGTGAAGAGGTGGTCGATGGTGCCGACCGACCCCATGACCTCCTCGACGGCGGCGCCGTCGGTGACGTCCAGGGCGCGGACGTCGGTCTCGGCCCCGGTCAGTTCCCGGATGCGCTCGGCGTGCGGCCGCACCGCGTCCGCGCTGCGGTCGGTGAGCACGACACGGGCGCCGCGTCGGGCGACGAGTTCGGCGGTGGCGAGCCCGATGCCGCTGCCCGCCCCGGTGATGACGACGGTGCTGCCGGAGAGATTCACACGAACCACTTCCCCTTGCTTCCTTTGCTTCCTTTGATTCCCAAGCCTTTGCATTTCCAGGCTTTGAGTCTCACACCAGAGGAGCGAATGAACCTTCGAAACGTCGGTGCATAATCGTGCGATGCACGATGACGCAACGGACCCGGCGACCACCTGCCGATGCGCCGAGACCGGCACCGGTACCGGCACCCGCACCGGCCCCAGTACCGGCACCGACGCCTCGCAAGCCCCCTGCGCCGAAGGCCTGACCCGCTACCGCGCCGCCGTGGTCAAGGGCTGTCTGCCGCGCGCGACGGCGCCCCACTGCCTGCTGCGCCTTGGCCTGCTGGCACCACCGCCGGACGACCCGGAGGTGCTCGTCCCCGTCTCGCCCCAGGCGGCGGAGTCCGAACTGCTGCAGCCGGTACGCGAGTTGCTCGACGTCCAGCAGGACCGGCTGCGGTCGATCAGCTCCGGGTTCTCCCCGGTCCACGCGATCTACCGGGCCGCCCGGCGGGAGTCCCAGGACTGGCTGACCGCCGTCGACGGCGCGGACGCGGTCCCCGCGCTCCTGGAACAGGCCGTACGGGAGTGCCGCTCCGAACTCCGCACGGCGCAGCCGACGGGCGAGCGCGGCCCGTACGACCTCACGGAACCGGCCCTCGTCCCCGCGGGCGTCGCGCACCGGGCCCTGTATCCGCACGCGGCCCGCACCCACGCCGCGCAGTGGCGGCAGATCCAGGACGTCGAGCGGGCGGGCGGCCGCGTACGCACCCTGCACCAACTGACCGGCCGCCTGATCATCTGCGACCGCGCGACCGCCTACCTCGCCCACCGCGACGGCACCGGCCACCGCGGCGCGGTGGAGATCCGGCACCCCGCCGTCGTCGCCCACCTCGCCGCGGCCTTCGACGACGCGTGGGAGCGGGCCAGACCGGTGGCCGAGCCGGCCGCGGGCCGCTCCCGCGAACCGCTGATCGTCGACGAGGTCCGCCGCGCCGTCATGCGGCAGCTGGTCGCGGGCCACACGGACGACGCGATCGCCCGCCGCCTCGGGGTGTCGCGGCGCACGGTCGCGGGCCATGTCGCCACGATCTCCCGGGACTTGGGCTCACGCTCCCGGGCCCAGCTCGGCTACCTGATCGCCCGGACGGAGCCCGACCTCTAGGTCCTGTCGTCGGCCCCCCGAACCCCGTACAGCCGCAGGAAGATCCCCACCCCCTCCCGTACGAGCTCCTCGACCGCCCCGTCCTCAAGGGGCAGCGCCCCGAAGTACGACTCGGCCGTCACCATGCCGCCCACCAGGAACGCGAAGTGCCGCGCCGCCTTGCGCGCGTTCGTCTCGTCGACGGCCAGCACCCCCTGCCGTCCGAGCTCCAACAGCCAGCGCCCCAGCGCCTCCTGGGAAGCCTGCGGTCCGATCCGCTGCCACTCCTCCAGGACGTCCGCGGGCAGCCGTCCGCTCTCCGGAATGATCTGGCGTACGACGGAGAAGTGCCCGGGGTGCGCCGCGCCCTGCCCGACCCAGTCGCGGGCGAGGTCGAGGAGGTCCTCGTCGATGTCGCGGATCTTGCGCAGATGCCGTTCGAAGAGCGCCTCCGCGGCCTCCGTCACCGATGCCGCGCTCTCCAGCAGCACGGCGCGGAAGAGGCCCTCCTTGTCGCCGAAGTGGTTGTAGATGGTGCGCGTGGAGACACCGGCCTCGGCGGCGATGGCGTCGATGCTCGCCCTCGTGTAGCCCTCGCGGCCGAAGACGGTGCGGGCCCCGCTCGTGATGGCCCTGCGCTTCTCCACCATCCCCTTGCGCAGGGGCTTCTGCCCCTCTTCACCCTGTTCTGTCCTGCTCGCCATCTCACCTCTCCCAGAAAAATTACAATGACCGTTGTAATTACTACAACGCTCGTTGTACTTTACTCACATGCCTACCGAGACCGCTCCGCAGGCCCCGCAACCCGTCCGCAGGGGCCGTCCCGTCCTGACCCTCCTCGTCGTCCTCCTCGGCATGTTCACACTGCCGATGGCGATGTCCGGCACCACCGTGGCCCTGTCCCGCATCGGCTCCGACCTCGACGCGTCGGGCGCGGCCCTCCAGTGGGTGGTCGTCGGCTACTTCCTCGCCGCCTCGTCCTTCATGCTCGTCGCGGGCTCGCTCGGCGACATCTTCGGCCGCCGCCGCGTCCTCACGGCGGGCGCCACGCTCTACACCGCCGGCACCCTGGGCTCCGCCCTCGCCCACCACATCCTGCTCCTGGACGCCGCCCGGCTCCTCTCGGGCGTCGGCGCCGCGGGCGTCATGGCGAGCGGCGGCTCCCTGCTCGCGGCGACCTTCACCGGTCCGGCCAGGACCAGGGTGTTCGCCGCCCTCGGCACCACGGCGGGCGTCGGCCTCGCCACCGGCCCCACCTTCGCGGGCTGGATGGTGGACGGCCTCGGCTGGCGCACCACGTTCCTCGTCTTCGCCGCCGCCGGAGCCCTCATCGTCACCGGCACCCGCTTCCTCGCCGAGTCCCGCGCCGACACCCCGCCGCACGTCGACAAGGCCGGCGCCGCCACCTTCATCGGCGGCCTCTCCCTGACCCTGTTCGCCGTCACCCAGGGCTCCAAGTCCGGCTGGGGATCAGCGAGTACGCTCCTGCCGCTCGCCGTCGGCCTGGCGCTGCTCACCGCCTTCGTACGCGTCGAGAAGCGCCTCGCCGCGACCGGCGGCCAGCCGATCCTCGACCTCTCCCTGACCCGCAACCCCGCCTTCCTCGGCTGGTCCCTCGGCGCCTTCGGACTCGGCGCGGGCACCACCGGCGTCCTGGTCTTCCTGCCCACCTACCTCCAGGGCACCAGCGGCACCACGGCACGCGACGCGGGCCTGATCCTGCTCCTGATGACCGTCCCGGTACTCGCCCTGCCCCCGCTCGGCGCCCGCCTGGTCAACCGGAACGTCCCCGCCCGCCACCTGCTCGTCCTCTCCCTGCTCCTGATCGCCGCGGGCAACATCTGGCTGACCACCCTGCACCCCGGCATCTCCACGGCCGCGCTCGCCGGTCCTCTGCTGACCATCGGCGCCGGTCAGGGCCTGTCCCTGGGCATCATCGACGCCCAGGCGCTCGGGATGGTCGAACCTGCGAAGGTCGGCATGGCCTCGGGCTTCCTCAACACGGTCCGCGGCGGCACCGGCGCCGTCATGCTCACCCTCTTCGGCGCGCTGCTGCTCGCCCTGGTGGAGGCCCGGGTCGGCTCGGCGGAGCTCGCGGGCCGCGTGACGGCCGGCGCGGGCGGTCACGCCGACCAGTTCACCGAGGCCTGGCGGATCACCCTCTGGACCGTGGCGGGTATCGTCGCCGGGCTCGCGCTCCTGGTCCAGCGGCTGTTGCGGGGGTGTCGGGGGCCGCGTCCCGTGAGGCTGCGGCGCCCAGCTCACCCAACCGGCCCGAGGCCGTGCCCGCACCCGAGGCCGTGACCGCACCCGCAGCCGCACCCGCACCCGTCGCGCAGACGCGCTGACCCCAGCACAAGTCACCCCCAGCACGAGTCACCCCAGCACCACCCACACCCGAACTCCCCCTGCCGACTCCCCAAGGAGCAAGCCATGTCCACCACGCCGCACACCACCACCTCGAACACCACCACCCCCCTCCGCCTCGCCGTCATCATCGGCTCCACCCGTGACGGCCGCTTCGGCCCCACCGTCGCCGGCTGGTTCACCGCCCTCGCCGAGCGCCACACCGGCTTCGAGCTGGACGTCATCGACGTCGCCGACCTCGAACTGCCCTCGAACCAACCGGGCTGGGGCGCCGAACGCACCCCCGCCCTCACCGCACTCGCCGAGCGGGTCGACGCCGCCGACGCGTACGTCGTCGTCACCCCGGAGTACAACCACAGCTTCCCGGCCGCCCTGAAGCACTTCATCGACCTGCACCGCAGCGAGTGGGAGGCCAAGCCGGTCGCCTTCGTCTCCTACGGCGGCCTCGGCGGTGGCCTGCGCGCCGTGGAGCAGCTCCGCCTGGTCTTCGCCGAGCTGCACTGCGCGACCGTCCGCGACGTCGTCAGCTTCCACAACGCCTGGGACCACTTCGGCGAGGGCGGCAGGGCACACGAGGAGAACGGCGCGGCCGGCGCCGCCAAGGTCATGCTCGACCAACTGACCTGGTGGGCAAAGGCCCTGCGCACGGCCCGCACGGAGAACCCGTACTAGAAGCACCGTGCGGAGAAGCCGTACCAGAAGCACCGCACCGGAGCACCGCGCGGAGAACCCGTACCAGAAGCACCCCACCAGAGCACCGCCGGCGGCGGGGCCGCCCGGCACCAGGGCGGCCCCGCCGTCTCAGGGTCACCGTCGTACTCCGGTACTACGCCAGGACCCCACATCCCGACCCAGGTCCGACGCCCGGCGCCCCCGCGCACGCCAGCATCGAAGGCATGATCAGGGCATACGGATTGACCAAACGCTACGGCGACAAGACCGTCGTCGACGACCTCGGCTTCGAGGTCCTCCCCGGCACCGTCACCGGCTTCCTCGGCCCCAACGGCGCGGGCAAGTCCACCACCATGCGGATGCTCCTCGGCCTCGACGCCCCCACCCGCGGCCGCGCCACCATCGGCGGCCGCGCCTACGCGACCCACCCCGCGCCCCTGCACGAGGTCGGCGCCCTCCTGGAGGCCCGTTCAGTCCACCCGGGCCGCTCCGCGTACCACCACCTGCTGGCGCTCGCCCACACCCACTCCATCCCGAAGAGCCGTGTGACCGCGGTCCTGGAGCTGGCAGGCATCCACGAAGTCGCCCGCAGGCGCGCCAAAGGCTTCTCCCTCGGCATGGGCCAGCGCCTGGGCATCGCCGCCGCCCTGCTCGGCGACCCCGCCACCGTCATCCTCGACGAGCCGGTCAACGGCCTCGACCCCGAGGGCGTCCTGTGGATCCGCAACCTCCTCAAGTCCCTGGCCGCAGAAGGCCGCACGGTCCTGGTCTCCTCCCACCTCATGAGCGAGATGGCGCTGACCGCCGAGCACCTGATCATTATCGGCCGCGGCAGGCTCCTCGCGGACACCACCGTCGAACGCTTCGTACGCGAGTCCGGCACCGGAGCGGTCAAGGTCGTCACCCCCGAGGCGGGCCGCCTGACCGAACTGCTCGCGGGCCCCGGCGTGCGGTTCTCCAGTGACGCCCCCGGGGTCCTGGACGTACGCGGCACGGATGCCGAGCACATCGGCCGCACCGCCGCCGCCCACGGCGTCCCCCTCTTCGAACTCACCCCGCACACCGCGTCGTTGGAGCAGGCGTTCATGGACCTCACCCGGGACTCCGTCGAATACGTCGCCACACCGAGCGCCCCCGCCACCCACAAGCCCCACTCGCAAGGAGCCGCGGCATGAGCACGCTCACCACCACCGGTCCCGCCCACCGCACCGAGTCCCAGGCCCCCGCCCCCGCGTACCGCCTGAGCGCCAAGGGCATCCTCCGCTCCGAGTGGCACAAACTGTGGACGCTCCGCTCCACCTGGATCACTCTGCTCACCGCGAGCGCCCTCGTCCTCGCCGTCGGCATCACGATGGGCGTCACCTACGACGGCGACGACGCCGAGATCGACACCATCGTCTTCACCCTCTTCGGCACCCAGCTCTCCCAGATCTGCCTCGCCGTCCTCGGCATCCTCGTCACCGCGGGCGAGTACTCGACGGGCATGATCCGGGCATCCCTCTCCGCCGTCCCGACCCGTCTGCCCGTCCTGTGGTCCAAGGCGGCCATCTTCACGGCGGTCGCCTTCACCGTGTCGTTCGTGACGAACCTCGTCACCTTCCTCGCGGCCCAGATCTGGCTCTCGGACTCGGACAAGGCACTCTCCCTCACCGACTCCGGTGTGCTCGGCGCCCTCGCGAGCAGCGCCGTCGCCCTCACCCTGCTCAGCCTGATCGCACTGGGCCTCGGCGCCCTGTTCCGCTCGGTGCCCGGCGCCATCGGCGCGTTCGTCGGCGCGGTCCTGATCCTGCCGGAGGTCCTTTCGATGCTGCCGTCCGGCGCCGTGGACACCGTCGTCAGGCACTTCCCGGCCCAGGCGGCGAGCTCGCTGGGCTCGGTCTCCCGGGTGGAGAACACCGTCGCACCGGGCACGGCCCTGTTCGCCCTCGTCCTCTGGGCCGCCGCGGTCCTCGCCGCGGCATCCGTCCTGCTCAAGCGGCGCGACGTATGAGCCCGCACAGGAATCCCGTACCGGCCCGAGGGGCCCATGCACGAGGATGAGGAGGTGACCGAGCCGCACCCCCTCACCCAGCTCCTCCAGCGCTCGGCCCAGCGGGTGCGCGCCTTCGACAGGCGCCGCCCGCTCGTCTGGGACCTGCTGGTCACCGGCTTCTTCGTGAGCGCCGCCCTCATCGACGCGAGCGGCGGCTGGCGCAACGTCGCGCCCAACAAGGACGTGCCCGTTCCGCTCGTCCTCGCACTGACCATCGGCCTCTCGCTGCCCCTGCTGTGGCGCCGCCACCACCCGATGGCGGCCCTCACCGTCATGGTGGCCACGGGCCTGGTCAGCAGCTGGACCGGCGCCATGCTCCAGGCGTCCCTCATCCAGATGGTGGTCCTGTTCAGCATCGCGATGCGACTGCCGCTCATCACACTGGGCCGGGCGGGCCTGATGATGACGGCACCGCTCGTGGTGGGCGCCGTCCGCTACCCCGAGGGCAGTTGGAATCAGCAGATCATCCCGTACGTGTGGGCGTACTCCCTCGTCGCCCTGCTCGGCATCGCGGTCCGCTCACGCCAGGACTACACCCGGGCCCTCGTCGAACGCGCCCGCCAACTGGAGGTCGAACGCGACCAGCAGGCCCAGCTCGCCGCGGCCGCCGAACGCACCCGCATCGCCCGCGAGATGCACGACATCATCGGCCACAACCTCTCCGTCATCACGGGCCTCGCGGACGGCGGCTCGTATGCCGCCGCCACCTCCCCCGAGCGCGCCGGCCAGGCCCTCGACGCCATCCGCACCACCAGCCGCCAGGCCCTCGCCGAACTCCGCCGCCTCCTGGACGTCCTGCGCGACGACGCCCCCGCCACGGCCGAACTCGCCCCCCAACCGGCCCTGACGGACCTGGATCAGCTCATCGACGGCGTACGGGCCGCGGGCCTGCCGGTACGTCACACCCTGCGCGGCCACCCCGAATCGGTGGGCGCAGGGCGCCAGTTGTCGGTCTACCGCGTGGTCCAGGAAGCCCTCACGAACACCCTCAAGCACGCCGGTCCCGACGCCACGGCTACCGTCGACGTCACCTACGGGCCCGACGGCGTCACCGTGGAGGTCACGGACACGGGTGAGCCGTCCGCATCCGGCTCCGGCTCCGGCTCCGGCAGCTACTCCGGCAGCGGCCGCGGCCGCGGCTTGACGGGAATGCGCGAGCGAACATCGTTGTACGGCGGCACACTTGAAGCGGGGCCGCGCCCCCACCCGCCCGGCGGCTGGCGGGTGCACCTCCATCTCCCGAAGGACGACGACACCCCGTGACGACCGTGCTCATCGTCGACGACCAGCCCATGCAACGCTTCGGCTTCCGCATGCTCCTGGAGAGCCAGGACGACATGACGGTGGCCGGCGAGGCGGGCAACGGCAGCGAGGCGGTCCGCACGACGGCCGAACTCCACCCGGACGTCGTCCTGATGGACATCCGCATGCCCGGCCTCGACGGCATCGAGGCGACGCGTCGCATCGTCGCGTCGGGCTCCCGCACCCGCGTTCTGATCCTCACGACGTTCGACCTCGACGCGTACGCGTACGCGGGTCTGCGCGCGGGAGCGTCCGGCTTCCTCATCAAGGACGCCCTCCCCGAAGAACTCCTCTCCGGAATCCGCGCGGTCGCCTCGGGCGACGCGGTCGTCGCGCCAAGCCTGACCCGCCGCCTCCTCGATACGTACGCGGATCGGCTGCCGGCCATGGGCACGGCGCCGTCCGACCCGGCCGACGACCCGCGCCTGTCCTCCCTCACGCGCCGGGAACGCGAAATCCTCACGGTCATAGGCCAGGGCTGGACGAACGCGGAGATCGCTTCTCGTCTGCACCTCGCGGAATCGACGGTGAAGACACACGTGGGCCGCATCCTCGCGAAGACAGGAACACGGGACAGGGTTCAAGCGGTCATTCTGGCGTACGACACGAAATTGGTGAGCCCCTCGTAGCCAGCACAGGCAGCACAGCCAGCACAGAATAAGCGCCCCCTGAACGCAGAAAACCCCCGCACCAATGGTGCGGGGGTTTCCCATTTCTAAAATGAGTTCGGCGGCGTCCTACTCTCCCACAGGGTCCCCCCTGCAGTACCATCGGCGCTGTGAGGCTTAGCTTCCGGGTTCGGAATGTAACCGGGCGTT